>NZ_LMMH01000004.1:0-133215 GCF_001422185.1 Sphingomonas sp. Leaf257 | reverse complement strand
TTGGGCCGCCGCTTCGTCGCGCGCGGCCTTCACCGCTGCGATCCGCGCCACCTGGCCTGCGCGTACCGCGTGATTGTCGATATCGAGGATCTCGACCGGTGCCTCGTCGGCCAGCCGGTATGTGTTGACCCCGACGATGACATCCTCGCCCCGGTCGACCTTGGCCGCGCGCGCCGCGCTTGCCTCCTCGATCATCGCCTTGGGCCAGCCCGAAGCGACCGCCTTGGCCATGCCGCCTTCGGCCTCGATCCGCTCGATCAGCGCCCACGCACCGTCGACCAGGCTCTGGGTCAGGCTCTCGACATAGTAACTGCCGCCCAAGGGATCGACGACCTTCGTCATCCCCGTCTCTTCCTGCAGCACGATCTGCGTGTTGCGAGCGATCCGGGCGGAGAAGTCGGTGGGAAGCGCGATGGCCTCGTCCAGCGCATTGGTGTGCAGCGACTGCGTGCCCCCCAGCATCGCGGCCATCGCCTCGATGGTGGTGCGGATGACGTTGTTATACGGGTCCTGCTCGGTCAGCGACACGCCGCTCGTCTGGCAGTGCGTACGCAGCATCTTGGAGCGTTCGTCCTTCGCCCCCAGCTGCGTCATCGCCCGGTGCCACAGCACGCGGGCGGCACGCAGCTTGGCGACCTCCATGAAGAAGTTCATGCCGATGGCAAAGAAGAAGGACAGGCGGCCCGCGAATTTGTCGATGTCGAGGCCCGACGCCACGCCATATTTCACATATTCCATGCCGTCGGCGATAGTGAAGGCCAGCTCCTGGAGCTGCGTCGCCCCGGCCTCCTGCATGTGATAGCCCGAGATCGAGATGCTGTTGAACCTGGGCATCTCGGCCGAGGTATAGGCAAAGATGTCCGAGATGATCCGCATGCTCGGCTCGGGCGGATAGATATATGTGTTGCGGACCATGAACTCCTTGAGGATGTCGTTCTGGATGGTCCCTTCCAGCTTGGAGCGGTGAACCCCCTGTTCCTCGGCCGCGACGATGAAGAAGGCCAGCACCGGGATCACCGCGCCGTTCATCGTCATCGAAACCGACATGGCATCGAGCGGAATGCCGTCGAACAGGATCTTCATATCCTCGACCGTGTCGATCGCGACGCCCGCCTTGCCGACATCACCCGTGACGCGGGGGTGGTCGCTGTCATAACCCCGGTGCGTCGCCAGATCGAAGGCGACCGACAGCCCCTTCTGCCCCGCCGCCAGATTGCGGCGGTAAAAGGCGTTCGACTCCTCGGCGGTCGAAAAGCCCGCATATTGCCGGATCGTCCAGGGGCGCCCCGCATACATGCTGGCNGCCGCCAGATTGCGGCGGTAAAAGGCGTTCGACTCCTCGGCGGTCGAAAAGCCCGCATATTGCCGGATCGTCCAGGGGCGCCCCGCATACATGCTGGCGCGCACGCCGCGCGTGAACGGCGCGAAGCCCGGCAGGCCGGGGTCCTCGCGCACATCCTCGGCGGTGTAGAGCGGCTTGACCGTGATCCCCTCCGGCGTCTGCCATGACAGGTCGCGACCCTTCACCTCGCGTGCGGCAAGGGCTTCCCAGTCGGATAGAGTGGTCATGCGCGCTTCCAATGGGTTTGCGTGACGAGAGCGCCAGCCCTCCCCCATCCCCTCCCGCTTGCGGGAGGGGCGTGTCTGGGGGCAGCTCTCGCCCAGAGCTTCTCCTCTCCCGCAGGCGGGAGGGGATGGGGGAGGGCCTCCCCCCTCGCGCCCCTCTCAGAGCGGCAGATTGTCATGCTTCTTCCACGGGTTCGCCAGGTCCTTGTTGCGCAGCTTGCGCAGGCCCAGCGCGATGCGGCGGCGGGTCGAGTGTGGCTGGATCACCTCGTCGACAAAGCCCTTGCTGGCCGCCACGAACGGGTTGGCGAAGCGCGCCTCATATTCCGCCGTCCGCTCGGCGATCTCCTCGGGCGTCTTGCCGCGGAAGATGATCTCGACCGCGCCCTTCGCGCCCATCACCGCGATCTCGGCGGTCGGCCAGGCATAGTTGAGGTCGCCGCGCAGATGCTTCGACGCCATCACGTCGTACGCCCCGCCATAGGCCTTACGCGTGATGACCGTGATCTTCGGCACCGTCGCCTCGGCATAGGCGAAGAGCAGTTTCGCGCCATGCTTGATGATGCCGTTATGCTCCTGCGCGGTGCCGGGCAGGAAGCCGGGCACGTCGACAAAGGTCACGATCGGGATCTCGAACGCATCGCAGAAGCGCACGAAGCGCGCCGCCTTGCGGCTGGCATTGATGTCGAGCACCCCCGCCAGCACCATCGGCTGGTTGGCGACGAAGCCGACCGTGCGCCCCTCGATCCGGCCGAAGCCGGTGATGATGTTGGCGCCGTGGGCGGGCTGCACCTCGAAGAAGTCGCCCTCGTCGACCACCTTCGATAGCAGCTCGTGCATGTCATAGGGCTGGTTGGCGCTGGCCGGGATCAGCGTGTCGAGGCTTTCCTCTTGTCTGTCCCAGGCGTCGGCGGTCNTCGGCGGCTTTGGCGTCTTCCTGCTGATGCTGGCCCTCGTCGACCACCTTCGATAGCAGCTCGTGCATGTCATAGGGCTGGTTGGCGCTGGCCGGGATCAGCGTGTCGAGGCTTTCCTCTTGTCTGTCCCAGGCGTCGGCGGTCGGCCGCTCGGGCACGCCTTCACGGTTGTTGGCGGGCAGGAAGTCGATGAAGTCGCGCGCCGCCAGCAGCGCCTCGATATCGTCCTCGAACGCGACGTCGGCGACACCGGTTTTCGTCGTATGCGTGACTGCACCGCCCAACGCCTCTTGCGTCACGACCTCGTTGGTCACCGTCTTCACCACATCGGGGCCGGTGACGAACATATAGCTCGAGTCCTTCACCATGAAGATGAAGTCGGTCATCGCCGGGCTGTACACNCTCGTTGGTCACCGTCTTCACCACATCGGGGCCGGTGACGAACATATAGCTCGAGTCCTTCACCATGAAGATGAAGTCGGTCATCGCCGGGCTGTACACCGCGCCGCCCGCGCATGGCCCCATGATGAGACTGAGCTGCGGCACCACGCCGCTGGCCAGCACGTTGCGCTGGAACACCTCGGCATAGCCGCCGAGGCTGGCCACACCCTCCTGGATGCGCGCGCCGCCGCTGTCGTTCAGGCCGATGACCGGCGCGCCGACCTTCATCGCCATGTCCATGATCTTGCAGATCTTCTGCGCATGGCGTTCGGACAGCGAGCCGCCGAAAACGGTGAAGTCCTGGCTGAAGACGAACACCAGTCGCCCGTTGATCGTGCCCGAGCCGGTCACCACGCCGTCGCCGGGAATGACCTGTTCGGTCATGCCGAAGTCGGTGCAATTATGCTCGACGAACATGTCGAGCTCCTCGAAGCTGCCCTCGTCGAGCAGCACGTCGAGCCGCTCGCGCGCGGTCAGCTTGCCCTTGGCGTGCTGCGCCGCGACGCGCTTCTCGCCACCACCAGCAGCACGTCGAGCCGCTCGCGCGCGGTCAGCTTGCCCTTGGCGTGCTGCGCCGCGACGCGCTTCTCGCCACCACCGGCGCGCGCGGCCGCGCGGCGGCGTTCCAGTTCGATAGAATTCGAGCCCATCGTCAGCGCCGCCGGGTGATGGTCTGGGTGTTGGTATATTCCATCAACCCCTCAATGCCGCCTTCGACACCGAGCCCCGACTGCTTCATGCCCCCAAAGGCGGCTAGGGGAGTGAGGTGCTGGGTTTCGTTGATCCAGACGGTGCCGCTGGCGATCCGGGCAGCGAGGTCCATGGCGGCTTCCGGATTGCCCGTCCAGATCGAGGCGCCGAGACCATATTCGCTGGCATTCACCCGCTCGATCACCTCGTCCACGTCATCGAAACGGAGAAGCGGGAGGATGGGACCGAACTGCTCTTCCTGAACGATGCGGCTATCCTCGGGCGGATTGTCGAGGATGGTGATGGGGACGAAATAGCCGGGCGTGTCGGCCGCCTCGCCGCCGAGCAGGAATCGGTAGCCCTTGTCGCGCGCGTCGCGGATGAGGTCTAGGACGCGCTCATATTGCAGGCGGTTGTTGATCGGGCCAAGCCGTACGCCCTGTTGCGCCCCGTCGCCGGTCTGCACGGTGCGGGCATAGGCGATCAGCGCCTCCTTCAGCGGTTCGTACACGTCGCGGTGGACATACATGCGCTTGGTCGCGATGCAGATCTGGCCGTTATTGGTAAAGGCCGCCCAGAACAGCTGCTCCGCCAGCGCCTCCACATCCGCGTCGGGTAGCACGATCGCGGCGTCGTTGCCCCCCAGTTCCAGCGTCACGCGCTTCAGCGTGGCCGAGGCGCTCTGCATGACCCGCCGTCCGGTCGCGGTCGATCCGGTGAAGCTGACCTTGTCGATGCCTGGATGCTCGGTCAGCCACGGGCCGAGACTGTCGCCGCCGGTCACGACGTTCAGCACACCGGGGGGCAGGATCGTCGCGGCCAGTTCGCCGAACTTCAGCGTCGTCAGCGGCGTGAAGGGGGAGGGCTTCAGGACCAGCGTGTTGCCCGCGAGCAGGGCTGGGCCAACCTTGAACATCGCCAGCACCATCGGGAAGTTCCACGGCGCGATGGCGCCGACCACGCCGATCGGAACGCGGCGCGTTTCGCTATAGCGGTCTGCGGAGTCCTCGTTGACCGTCACCGGCAGGTCGAGCGTCGCCGCGCCTTTCAGCCAAAGCCCGGCACCCATCACCTCGTTGAAGGCATCGGCATGGGGCTTGCCCTGCTCGGCGGTGAGGAGACGCTTGAAGTCCTCCGCATGGGCGATCACCGCGTCACCGAGCTTGTCGATCAGCGCGCGGCGCTCGGCGATGGGGGTGGCGGCCCAGCCGCGAAAGGCAGCGCGGGCAGCGGTCACGGCGGAGTCGAGATGGTCACGGGTCGCGTCCGGGGCTTGGGCCAGCACTTGCTCGGTCGCGGGGTTGAGTACGTCGAACAGGCTGTCCGAGGACACCGGCTTGCCGCCGATCGTCATGTGGAACGACGTATCGAAGTCCATCTCGCTCTCCATATCCGGCGGTGCCATCCATTGCGGCCCGCTCTGTCGTGGAACGGGCGCTATCAGATCGTGCGCAAGGAACGCATGGCCTCCGCAAGAAATGTCAAAAAGCGCGACAGGTCCATGCAAAGCCGCCTGACCGGACCTGATCTACACATAGTCCAGCAAGAGGCCGTCACAGAGTCTCTGCGAAAATAGGAGAGGGCTATGAGGGCCAGGATCAGCGCGGCGCTGCTTGCCAGCGCGGCATTCGTGTTCCCGTTCGCGGCACAGGCGCAAAGCGCCGACGCGGGGCAGGGAGCGCCACCCACCACCGACGCAACGCCCCAGGCGGATGCCGCCACGCCCGTACAGGACGGCGTATCGTCGGGGGATATCATCGTGACCGCGCAGCGGCGCGCCCAGTCGATCCTGACCGTTCCCATCGCCATCTCGGCGATTGGCGGCGATGCGCTGGTGACCAAGGGCATCACCAACTCTGCCAATCTGGCGGTGGCGGTGCCGAACCTGCAAGTCAGCAGCCCCTATGGCCAGACCCAGCCCAATTTCTCGCTGCGCGGGATCAGCGTCGCGAACGAATATAATTCCAACCAGGCGTCACCGATCGGCGTCTATATCGACGACGTCTATCTCGCCAGCCGCACGGCGCATGGCATGGGCCTGTTCGACCTGGACCGCGTGGAGGTGCTGCGCGGGCCGCAGGGCACGTTGTTCGGTCGCAACACGACGGGCGGCGCGATCAACTTCATCACCAAGGCGCCGAGCCTGCACGGCAATGAAGGCTATGCCGAGGCCGGATACGGCAATTTCAACACCGTCACCGCGCAAGCCGCGGTCGAGGCCACGATGGTCGAGGATCAGCTGGGTGTCCGCATCGCGGGCAATTACGCGAAAGGCGACGGGCAGATCCATAATGTCTATCCCGGCGGGCGCGACGGCAATTCGCAGGACACGTTGCAGGGGCGGGTGTCGCTGCGCATCCGGCCCGGCAACGGCCCGCTCGACATCAAGTTGAAGGTCTATGGCGGACGCGACCAGGGCAGCCAGGCCGCGATCCATGGGTTGGGGGCCTTCCGTACCGGTTTGGGCTTCTTCGAGATCAATGAGAACCGGATCGGGCTGAACCGGACCGAGGCCTATGGCGGGTCGGCGACCATCGCCTATGAGGTGTCCCCGACCGTCGTCTTCACCTCGATCACGTCGCGCGATGGCGGCAAGCAGAATTTGCAGCAGGCCGCCGACGGATCGCCGCTCGACATTCTCGACATCAACTGGCGGTCGAGCTTCCAGCAGTTCAGCGAGGAGGCGCGGTTCAATTACAATGGCACCCGGCTGAAGCTGGTGGGCGGCGGTTTCTATGGCTGGGACGAGGTCATCACGGATAATCGCTTCAACATCGGCCAGGCGATCGCGCCGACGGTCAATGGTGGCTTCTTCCAGCATTATCGCCAGGTTCGCCGTTCCTATGCCGTCTTCGCGCAGGGCGATTACGACCTGACCGAGCGGCTGAGCCTGACGCTGGGTGCGCGCTACACCTGGGATCGCAGCCAGTATCGTGACGGCTATGCGTATCTGTTCGCGGGCAATATCGGCGGGCCGGAGACGCCGCTGGCAACGACGGTGCCCTGCGCCGGGGTGCCGGGGACGTGCCCTTACGATCCCAATGCACGGTTCGCCCTGAATGGTCGCAACAATGCGCTGACCGGTCGGGTTTCGCTGAACTACACCTTTGAGGGCGGTACGCTGATCTATGCCAGCTATAATCGCGGCTATCGCTCGGGCGCGTTCAATGGCGGCGGCTACACCTCGTCGGCAGGCATCAATTATATCGCGCCGGAACGGGTGAATGCCTATGAAGTGGGCCTGAAGGGGCGCTATTTCGACAATGCGCTGACCCTGACCATGTCAGGCTTCTATTATGACTATATCAACCAGCAGGTGCAGGACACCCGGCCCGGTCCGGTGTCCTTCCTGGTCAACGCACCGAAGGCCGAGGTGTACGGCGTCGAGGGCGAGGCGCGGTGGCGGCTGACCCCGGCGGTGACGATCAACGCGTCGGCGGGCTATCTCCATGCGACCTACAAGGAACTGACGCTCCAGAATACCCGGCTGGACGGCAACGATCTGCCCTTCGCACCCCGTTTCACCGCACAGGGCGGGGTCGACCTGACCCTGTTCAAGGACGGCAATAACGGCCTGACGGTCTCGCCCAGCGTCGCCTATTTCTCGCGCCAGTACTTCTCGCCGTTCAACGGTATCAACGCGGTCGGCACCGGGCAGCAGAACAGCGAGTTGCAGCAAGAGGGTTTCGCCAAGGTCAACCTGACCGCTGCGCTGACCACCGGCCGTTTCACCATCAAGGCGTTCGCCACCAACCTGCTGAACGCCAGGACCTATGCTTACGGGCTCGACCTGCGCGGGGCGGGCTTTCCCTACAACTTCCTTGTTCCCGCCGCACCGCGCACCTTCGGCGGCTCTGTCCGGGTGGCATTCTGACATGGCAACGATCACGACCCCTGACCTGAAGGACCCCGGCCTCTATGAGGCGGGGGTTCCCTGGGACCTGTTCGCGGCGTTGCGCCGCGACGATCCGGTGCACTGGAACCCGGAGACGGATGGCGCGGGCTTCTGGTCCGTCATGCGTCATGCCGACATCGTGGAGGTGTCCCGCCAGCCCCTGCTATTCTCCTCGGCGCACGAGAATGGCGGGCACCGCATCTTCAACGAGAATGAAGTCGGACTGACCGGTGCGGGCGAGTCCGCCATCGGCATCCCCTTCATCTCGCGCGATCCGCCGATCCACACCCGCTATCGCAAGTTCATCATGCCCGCGCTGTCGCCGGGTCGGCTGGGCGATATCGAAACGCGTATCCGCGAGCGGGCGACGAAGCTGATCGACGCGATCCCGCTGAACGAAGTGGTGAACGTCGTGCCGCTATTGTCGGCTCCACTGCCACTGATGACGCTGGCCGAACTGCTTGGCGTGTCGATCGACCTCTGGCCCAAGCTCTACGACTGGACCAATGCGTTTGTCGGCGAGGACGATCCAGAGTTCCGCCAGAGTCCCGAGGCGATGGCGGCTACGCTGGGCGAGTTCTTCGCCTTCGGGCAGGAACTGTTCGAGGCGCGGCGTGCGGAGCCGACCTCCGACATTGCCTCGCTGCTCGCCAACGCGGAGATCGACGGGCAACCGGTGCCGTTCCGCGACTTCATCGGCAATCTGATCCTGGTGCTGGTCGGTGGCAACGAGACGACGCGCAACTCGCTGAGCCACAGCATCGTCGCTCTATCGGAGAACCCGGACCAGTGGGAGACCATCCGGCAGAACCGCGACGTGCTGAAGACCGCGACGCCGGAGATGGTCCGCTATGCCAGCCCGGTCATGCATATGCGCCGCACCGCGATGGAGGATACGGTCGTCGGTGGCCAACGTATCGCCAAGGGCGACAAGGTCGTCCTCTGGTACATTTCCGCCAATCGCGACGAGACGGTGTTTCCCGAGGCCGACCGCTTCCTCGTCACCCGCAAGGGCGCTCAGCATGTCGGTTTCGGGTCGGGACAGCATGTCTGCGTCGGCTCGCGGCTGGCGGAAATGCAGCTGCGGGTCGCGTTCGACTTGCTGGCGGATCGTGTTACATCTTTCGACGTGCAAGCACCGCCGCGACGGTTCCGGTCGAACTTCATCAACGGCCTTAAGAACCTCGACGTCATCATGCGGGCTGTATGAGGAGAGATGGACGTGGCAGAGCTTTCGCCCAGCAATGAGAAGATCATCGCCAACACGCTCGGCCGCGCGCCGGATCGCAGCGTCAATCTGGGCTCATGGCAGTTCGCCCGGTGGCGGCAGTTCATCGGCAGTTATGAACTACCCGCTCTCGTCGATCCCGTCTTCGTCGTGCATGTCGGTGGCAAGCCCGACACGCGGCTGTGGGAAGCCGACCAGTGGAGCCATTCCCGCTCCATTCCGGGATGCGCCACCATCGTGCCCGCCGGGTGCAGCACCGGCTGGCGGATCGACGGGGAACTGGACGTCGTCACCGTCTCGGTCCCGATGGATCAATTGCAGGACCAGCGCGCGGTTGCGCGGTTTCGAGAGATGCGCTTCGCCTTTGCCGATCCGCTGGGCATCGCGCTGACGCGGCAGATCCTCAGCGAACTCTATGCCGCGCAGACGGTCGAGCGAACCGCCTATATCGGCACGCTGCTCGACGCGCTGAAGATGCACACGTTGCGCAGCTCGCCGCCGAGCGGCGAGGGAGCGTTTCCCAGCGCTGACTTCTCTGCCTATCGTATCCACCAGATCATGAACGACATTCTCGGGCGGCCCGAGGAGGATCACAGCCTGGAAGCCTTGGCCGCGCAGGCGGGGCTGACGCCCTCGCATTTCTGCCGCGTGTTCAAACGGGCGACGGGCGTGACGCCGCACCAATATGTGATGAAAGCCCGGCTGGATCGCGCCCGCGACCTGCTGGGCCAGTCCGACCTTTCCATCGCGCAGGTGGCGGAGATGACCGGTTTCACCAGCCAGAGCCACTTCACCCGCGCCTTTCGCCAATATGCCGGGGACACGCCCAGCGGCTGGCGCCACACCCTTCAATAGATCGAGGTCATTCATGCAGACCATTGCCGCCGTCGCCCGCGAACCCAAGGGCGATTTTACCCTGGAGACCCTCGAGATCGACGAGCCACGCGCGGGTGAGGTCCGGGTCAGGATCGCCGGGGTGGGACTTTGTCACACCGACCTGATCTTTCGCGACCAGTTCGTGCCCTATCCGCTGCCCGCCGTGCTTGGCCATGAGGGCGCGGGGGTAATCGAGGCGCTGGGACCGGGTGTCGATGGGCTGGCGGTCGGCGATGCCGTGGTGTTGGGCTTTTCCAGTTGCGGGCACTGTGCGCAATGCGGCGAGCATCTGCCCAGTTACTGCCGGGAGTTCCCGCCGCTCAACTATGCGGGAATGCGGCTGGAGGATGGGTCGAAGGCCTATTCCAAGGACGGCGAGGCGATCTCGTCGCACTTTTTCGGCCAATCGAGCTTCGCCGCCCATGCGATCATTCGGGCGCGCAATGTCGTGAAGGTCGAGGATACGGCCGCTCCGCTCGCGATCCTGGGGCCGCTGGGTTGTGGATTCCAGACCGGGGCGGGGGGTGTGATGCGCTCGATGGCGTGCCATGCGGGATCGTCGATCGTGATCGTCGGCGGCGGGCCGGTCGGGCTGGCGGCTGTGATGGGGGCAAAGATCCGGGACTGCGCGACGATTATCCTGGTCGAGCCGGTTGAGAAGCGCCGCGACCTGGGGCTCGAACTGGGCGCGACCCATGTGATCGACCCGATGGCGGGCGACGTGACCGCCGCCATCCGCGAGATCGTGGCTGACGGCGTGGACTATGCGTTCGACACCAGCGGCCGGGTGGAGATGATGGAAGCGGTGCTGGCCGCGCTGACCCCGCGCGGGATGCTGGGGCTGGTCGGCGTGCCGGGCAAGGCGGACGCGGCGCTGACCATCAACATCGCGGGCATGATCACCTATGGCCAGCGGGTTGTCGGCATCATGGAAGGCGACAGCGATCCACAGAGCTTCATTCCCGAGCTGATCGTCGCGCACCGCGACGGGAAGTTCCCCTTTGACAAGCTGGTCCGGACCTTCCCGCTGACCGATATCAACGCGGCGATCGATGCGCAAAAGCGCGGGGATTGCGTCAAGGTGGTGCTGATCCCATGAGCGCCGGGCATTTCGACGTGCTGATCGTCGGTGGCGGTCATGCAGGCGCGCAGGCGGCGGTTGCGCTGCGGCAAGAGAAATTCGCGGGTTCCGTCGCGATCTTGGGGGCCGAGCCGCACCCACCTTATGAGCGCCCGCCCTTGTCCAAGGAATATCTGGCAGGCGTCAAACCCTTCGAACGCATCCTCATCCGACCCGAGACGTTCTGGGCCGAGCGCGGTGTCTCGCTTCTGCTTGGTGAGACGGTCGTGACGGTCGATCCCGTCGCCAGGTCGGTGCAGACCGGGGCCGGACAGACTATCGGCTATGGCGAATTGATCTGGGCGACCGGGGGCGAGCCCCGTCGCCTGACCTGTGCCGGGCATGATCTGGCAGGCATCCACGCTGTCCGGACCCGCGCCGATGTCGACCGGCTGCTTGGTGAGCTGGATGCGGCCGAGCGGATCGTCGTGATCGGCGGCGGCTATATCGGGCTGGAGGCTTCGGCCGCGCTGTCGAAGTTCGGGAAGAGCGTGACGTTGGTCGAGGCACAGGATCGGGTGCTGGCGCGCGTCGCGGGCGAGCCGTTGTCCCGCCTTTACGAGGCGGAGCACCGGGCGCATGGCGTGACGCTGATGCTGGGTGTCGGCGTTTCCTGCATCGAGGGCGGGGGCCGGGTGACCGGCGTTCGGCTTGAGAATGGCGCGTTGCTGCCCGCCGACATGGTCATCGTAGGCATCGGCATCGTGCCAGCCGTCGAACCGCTGGTACAGGCGGGGGCGGAGGCGGGCAATGGCGTGATCGTTGACGGCTTCTGCCGGACCAGCCTGCCGCATATCCACGCCATCGGCGACTGTGCCGCCCATGCCAATCGCTATGCCGATGGCGCTGTGATCCGGTTGGAGTCGGTGCAAAATGCCAATGACCAGGCGGTGACGGCCGCGCGCGATATCGTCGGGCGGCCGGTGGCCTATGAAGCGGTGCCCTGGTTCTGGTCCAATCAATATGACCTGAAGCTGCAGACCATAGGCCTATCGGCGGGGCATGACGCGGCGGTATTGCGCGGCGATCCGGCGGCGCGGAGTTTCTCGGTCGTCTATCTACGGCAGGGGCGGGTCATCGCCATTGATGCCGTCAACGCGGTCAAGGATTATGTCCAGGGCCGCGCCCTGGTTCAGGCGGGCGCGGCGATCGCGCCGGATGCGCTCGCCGATACGACCCGGTCGCTGAAAGACCTCCTCTCAGCCTGACGCGGCATAGCGGTCGCGCAGCAGCCGCTTGAACAGCTTGCCGGTCGGTTCGCGGGGCAGTTCGTCCAGAAACGCGAACCGGCGCGGCGTCTTCACCCCGCCCAGTTCCTGCCGGGCAAAACACTGGAGTTCTTCCGCCAGCGTCTCGTCGCCTGTGATCCCGGCGGCGGGCTGGACGATCGCCATCACCGTCTCGCCCATCTCCTCGCACGGCACCCCAATCACCGCCGCGTCGACGACCTTGGGGTGGGTGACGAGCAGATTTTCAATCTCCTGCGGATAAATGTTCACCCCGCCGGATATGATCATGAAGCTCTTGCGGTCCGACAGGTACAGATAACCGTCCTCGTCGACCCGCCCGATATCGCCCAGCGTTGCCCAGCCCTGCGCATTATGGGCCTCGGCGGTCTTGGCGGGATCGTTGAGATAGGCGAATTGGGGGCCGTCGCTGAAATAGACATTGCCCGTCTCGCCCGCCGCCAGTTCGACGCCCCGGTCGTCCAGTATGTGAAGCTTGCCAAGCACCGCGCGACCGACCGATCCCGGCCGTTGCAGCCATTCCTCGCTGCTGAGCGCAGTGATGCCGCAACATTCGGTGCCCGAATAATATTCGTGCACGATGGGGCCCAGCCAGTCGATCATCGCCCGCTTGACCGGCACCGGGCAGGGCGCGGCGGCATGGATGACCGCGCGCAGCGAGGACAGGTCATGGCCCAGTCGCTCGGCATCGGGCAGTTTCAGCATCCGTACGAAATGTGTCGGCACGAAGGTGGCGTGGGTAACGCGGTGGCGCTCGACCAGCGCCAGGGCGGTTCCCGGCTCGAACCGCTCCATGACGACCACCGTCCCGCCCAGCTGCTGCGCCGCCATCGCCCAGCGCAACGGCGCGGCGTGATAGAGCGGCGAGCTGGACAGATAGACCATGTCCGGCCCCATGCCGTACAGCGCCTGTCCCATTCGCATCAGCGGCGTCGACGCATCGATCGGCCCCGTCGGGAGCGGCGGCATCACGCCCTTGGGCCGCCCGGTGGTTCCCGAGGAATAGAGCAGGTCGGTACCAGCACTTTCGTCCGCGATCGGCGTTTCGGGATAGCCCCCGGCGGCCAGGCTCCAGTCGGCAAAGCGGGCGTCCGATCCCGTCCAGCGATAGGTCAGTAGCGTTGGAATAGCCGCGACAGCCTCGCGCGCCAGATCGGCGTAGGCGGGCGATACGACCAGCAGCCTGGCCCCGGAGTCGCGCAGAATATAGGCCATGTCGCGCGCGCTGAGCTTGCAGGAGATCGCGGTCTGGTAGAGCCCCGACCGCTGCGCTGCCCAGCCCAGGATGAAGGCTTCGGCTGCATTAGCGAAGACGGTGGCGACGACATCGCCCCGCTTCAGCCCGAGCGTCCGCAACAGATGGGCGCTTTGGTTCGACAGGGCGTCGAGTTCGGCAAAGCTGATCGATTCGCCGGTCCCGCCCATGATGATGGCGGGCTTGTCGGGATGGCGTGCGGCATGTTTTGCCGGATACATCGGGCCTCTCCTTATATCTTATGGCGCCATGCGAACCACGGTGGCGCCCCGCGCGGCAACGGGCGCGCAAGAAATGTGAAAAAGCACGGCGATGCCGGGCAAAGCCTGTCGCGGCATTGTCGGCTATCCATGGGGCAACAGGCATCCCGGCGAACGGGAGCATGGGAGAGGCCCTTTGGTTCTGAACGACGAACAGGTCGCGATCCGCGACGCCGTCCGTGACTTCGCCCAGGAGCGCATCCGCCCCCAGGCGGCGGCGTTCGAGGCGTCAGGCGGCTATCCTTCCGCGTTATTCCGTGAATTGGGCGAGCTGGGCCTGATGGGCATGACTGCACCCGCCGAACTGGGCGGGGCAGGGGCCGATTATGTGTCCTACGCACTGGCGTTGATCGAACTGGCCGCTGCCGACGGGGCGCTGTCGACCATCGTGTCGATCCAGAATTCGATCATGGTCAACGGCCTGATCGCCTTCGGGTCGACCGTGCAGAAGGAGCGCTGGTTGCCCGGTCTGGTCGGCGGCGCCGCAATCGGCGCTTTCGCCCTGACAGAGGCGGATGCCGGGTCCGACGCCGCCGCGATCCGCGCCCGCGCCCAGCGGACCGACGATGGCTGGCGGATCGACGGGACCAAGCAGTTCATCACGTCCGGCAAGATTGCTTCGGTTGCGATGGTGATCGCGGTCACCGACCCGGCGGCGGGGCGCAAGGGCATGTCGGCTTTCCTCGTGCCCACGGACGCCCCCGGCTATGGCGTCGACAAGGTCGAGCACAAGCTCGGGCAGGGGGCCTCCGACACCTGCGGCTTGCGCTTCGAGGATTGTCGGGTTGGTGCCGACGCGCTGTTCGGCGAGGAAGGGCGCGGTTATGCGATGGCGCTCGCCAACCTGGAATCCGGGCGGATCGGCATCGCGGCCCAGTCGGTCGGCATGGCGCAGGGCGCGCTGGACATCGCCATCGCCTATGCCCGTGATCGCCGGAGCTTCGGCAAGCCGATCATCGAGCATCAGGCGGTCGGCTTCCGTCTGGCCGACCTCGCTACCCGGCTGGAGGGCGCGCGCCAGATGGTGCTGCATGCCGCCGCACTGAAGGACGCGGGGCTCCCCGCTTTGCAGGCCGCATCCATGGCGAAACTCTTCGCGTCCGAAACTGCCGAGGCGGTGGTGTCGGGCGCGATCCAGACGCTGGGCGGCTATGGCTATCTGGAGGAGTTCGGGCTCGCCAAAATCTATCGCGATGTCCGCGTCTGCCAGATTTACGAGGGCACGTCCGACATACAGCGGATGGTGATCGCGCGGGGACTGGGAAACCATCATGGTTGATCCCATCGTCATTCTGGGCAGCGCCCGGACGCCGATGGGCGGGTTCCAGGGCATCTTCGCCACACTGACCGCGGTCGAGCTGGGCGCAGTCGCGGTGTCCGCAGCGGTGGAACGCGCTGGTGTCTCGCCGGGCCTGATCGAGCGCATCATCATGGGCTGCGTCCTGCCCGCCGGCCTGGGCCAGGCACCCGCCAGGCAGGCGGCGCTCAAGGCGGGCCTGCCGCAATCGGTCGAGGCAACGACGGTCAACAAGATGTGCGGATCGGGGATGCAGGCGGTCATCATGGCGGCCGACGCAATCGCCGCCGGATCGGCGCGGATCGTCGTGGCTGGCGGCATGGAAAGCATGACCGGCGCCCCCTTCCTGCTGCCCAAGCATCGCGGCGGCGCGCGGATCGGCCATGACCGGGTGATCGACTCGATGATGATGGATGGGCTGGAGGACGCCTATGATCGCGGCAAGCCGATGGGAGCTTTTGCCGAGGACTCGGCTCGAAGCTATGGCCTGACCCGCGACGCGCAGGACGCCTATGCCCTCGAAAGCCTGGCGCGGGCGCAGGCGGCGATAGAGCAGGGCGCGTTCGTCGAAGAGATTGCGGCGGTTCCGGTGACGGGACGCGGCGGCACGGTGCTGGTCGATCTCGACGAACAGCCGGGTAACGCCCGCCCCGACAAGATACCGGGCCTGCGTCCCGCCTTCGCGGCCGATGGGACGATCACGGCGGCCAGTTCCGCTTCGATTTCGGACGGTGCCGCCGCGCTGGTTCTAGCCCCGCTCAGCGTTACGGCCCGCAAAGGACTGATCCCACAGGCGCGGATCGTCGCCGCCGCCGCCCATGCGCACGCACCGGCCCTGTTCACCACCGCGCCCGTCTTCGCGATCCGCAAGGTGTTGGAGCGGGCGGGCTGGAGTGTTGCCGATGTCGATCTGTTCGAAGTCAACGAAGCCTTCGCCGCCGTCGCGATGATCGCGATGCACGATCTGAGCATCCCCCGCGACCGGATGAACGTGAACGGCGGCGCGACGGCGCTGGGCCATCCCATCGGTGCCAGCGGTGCGCGGATCATCGTCACGCTGATCGCCGCGCTCCGGGCACGGGGGCTGCGGCGCGGCGTGGCGGCTTTGTGCATCGGCGGCGGCGAGGCGACGGCCATCGCCATCGAAATCATCTGATAGGAAAAGGACAGCATCATGGACATCCAGGGCGTCGCAGCCATCGTCACGGGAGGCGCATCGGGGCTGGGCGGCGGCACGGCCGAGCGGCTGGCGCGGGCGGGGGCGAAGGTGACCATCTTCGACCTGAACGCCGATCTGGGCACGGCGCTGGCCCAGCAGATCGGCGGTCATTTCGTACGGGTCGACGTGACCGACGAAGTCGCCGTCGCCTCTGCGATCCAGGAAGCCGAAGGGCTGCATGGCAAGGCGCGAATCCTGGTCAATTGCGCCGGGATCGGCCCGCCGGCCAAGGTCATCGACCGGGAGGGGCAGCCTTTGCCGCTGGCCGCCTTCTCGAAGATCGTGACGATCAACCTGGTCGGCACCTTCAACGTCCTGTCGAAATTCGCTGCCGCGCTGCACGCAGCCGATCCACTGGGCGAAGAGCGGGGCGTCGTCATTAACACCGCCTCGGTCGCGGCCTATGACGGGCAGATCGGGCAGGCGGCCTATTCGGCGTCCAAGGGCGGCGTGGTCGGCATGACCTTGCCGATCGCGCGCGAGCTGGCGCGTTATGGCATCCGGGTGATGACGATCGCGCCGGGCATCTTCATGACCCCCTTGCTCGCCACCCTGCCGCAGGAGGCCCAGGACTCGCTGGGCGCGCAGGTGCCGTTCCCGTCGCGGCTCGGCCAGCCCGACGAGTTCGCGCAACTGGTCGAGGCGATCGTCACCAACCCGATGCTGAACGGCGAGACGATCCGTATCGACGGGTCGATCCGGATGGCACCGCGATGAGCCTGACTGGCCCCGCGCCCTCCGAACGCGCCGAGGCCATCGGCGCGGCGGTGGCGACGTTCGTGCGCGAGGTGGTCGTACCTTATGAGCGCGACTCCCGCCGCGACGCGCATGGCCCCTCCGACGATCTCGTTGTCGAGATGCGGGCCAAGGCGCGGGCCGCGGGCGTCCTTACTCCGCATATCCTGGCGGATGGCGAGCATCTGACCCAGCGCGAAACCGCCTATGTGCTGCGCCAGTCGGGCCTGTCGCCGCTGGGGCCGCTGGCGGTCAACACCGCCGCCCCGGACGAGGGCAATATGTACCTGCTCGGCAAGGTCGGCAGCGCTGAGCAGAAGCTACGCTTCCTCGATCCGCTGGTCCGGGGTGAGGCGCGCTCCGCCTTCTTCATGACCGAACCGGCGGAGGGGGGCGGGGCGGGCTCCGACCCGTCAATGATGCGGACCCGCGCTGTCCTCGACGGCAATCACTGGGTCGTGAACGGGCGCAAGGCGTTCATCACCGGCGCGCAAGGTGCGCAAGTCGGCATCGTCATGGCGAAGTCTGATGACGGGGCCTGCATGTTCCTGGTCGATTTGCCCGACCCGGCCATCACGGTCGAACGGGTGCTGGACACGATCGACACCTCCATGCCCGGCGGCCATGCGGTCGTGCGCATCGAGAACCTTCGCATCCCCGCCGACCAGATGCTGGGTCAAAGTGGCGAGGGCTTCAAATACGCCCAGATCCGCCTCGCTCCGGCGCGCCTGTCGCACTGTATGCGCTGGCTGGGGGCCTGCCTGCGGGCGAACGAGATTGCGACCGATTATGCCTGCCGCCGCGAGGCCTTCGGCAAGCCGATCATCGACCATGAGGGCGTCGGCTTCATGCTGGCGGACAACCGCATCGACCTGAAACAGGCCGAATTGATGATCGACTGGTGCGCGGGCGTGCTGGATGTGGGCGAAAGCGGCGGCACGGAAAGCTCGATGACCAAGGTTGCGGTGTCCGAGGCGCTGATGCGCGTCGCCGACCGCTGCGTCCAGGTGATGGGCGGTACCGGCGTGACCGGCGACACGATCGTCGAGCAGGTGTTCCGCGAGGTGCGGGCCTTCCGCATCTATGACGGCCCGACCGAGGTCCACAAATGGAGCCTCGCCAAGACAATCAAGCGGGATTGGAGAGCCGCACAGTGACCCATCGCTATATCACCGTCGCGCGGGAAGGCCGTCTGACGATCGTGACGATCAATCGGCCGGAGGCGCACAATGCCCTGAACGCCGCCGCGCACGAGGAACTGGCGGCGGCCTTCGACGCCTTCGCTGCCGATCCCGACCAGTGGGTGGCCATCATCACCGGTGCGGGTGAGAAGGCGTTCTGCGCAGGGCATGACCTGAAGCAGCAGGCATCGGGCGGCGGCATGGAGACCCCGTCCAGCGGTTTCGGCGGGCTGACCGCGCGGTTCGACATGGCCAAGCCGGTGATCGCCGCCGTCAACGGCGTCGCGATGGGCGGCGGGTTCGAGATCGTGCTGGCGTGCGACATCGTGGTCGCCAGCACGCGTGCCGTCTTTGCGCTGCCGGAGCCGAGGGTCGGGCTGGCCGCACTGGCAGGTGGTTTGCAACGCCTGCCCCGCACCATCGGGCTGAAGCCTGCGATGGGCATGATGCTGACCGGGCGGCGCGTAAGTGCCGAGGAAGGGCAAAGGCTGGGCTTCGTCAACGAGGTGGCGGAGGGCGATGTCCTGGCTGCCGCCCGGCGCTGGGCCGATGAGATACTGGCGTGCAGCCCCATGTCGATCCGCGCGACCAAGCAGGCGGTGCTGCGCGGACTGGACACGCCCACCGATCGGTTCCTGCGCGAGCAATGGGATTATCCGGCGATCGCGACAATGATGGCTTCGCAGGACGCCGTCGAGGGACCAGCGGCCTTTGCCGAGAAGCGGTCGCCACAGTGGAAGGGCTGCTGACTATGGCCAGTGCCCTCGATCACGTCGCCAATGCCGGAACCACGCCTGTCCGGGAAGTGCATCGCTTCGACGAAGCGGCGCTGGCGGCATGGATGGCCGAGGCCATACCCGGTTTCGATGGTCCGTTGACGGTCGAACAGTTCAAGGGCGGCCAGTCCAACCCGACCTATCGCCTGTCTACGCCGAACGCCCGCTATGTCCTGCGCCGCAAGCCGCCGGGGCCGTTGGCAAAAGGCGCGCATGACGTGCTGCGCGAGGCGCGTATCCTGACCGCCTTGGCCGATACCCCGGTGCCGGTGGCGCGAGTGCAGGGCGTGTGTGCGGATGAAGGAGTGATCGGCACGCCCTTCTTCGTAATGGAGATGATCGAGGGCCGCATCTTCTGGGACGCCAGCTTCGCCGAGATCGATCGGGTCGAGCGCCCCGCCTATTTCGACGCGATGAACGCGACGATCGCGGCGCTGCACGGCATTGATCCGATCGCGGTCGGGTTGGGCGATTATGGGCGGCCGGGCAATTATTTCGCGCGACAAATCGCGCGCTGGTCCGGCCAGTATCTGGACGCCGCCGATGCCGGGCGAAACGAGGATATGGATGCTCTGGTCGCGTGGTTGCCCCAGCACATACCGGCGGGGGACGAGAGCAGGATCGTGCATGGCGATTTCCGCTGCGACAACCTGATCTTCCATCCCACTGAACCGCGTATTCTGGCAGTGCTGGACTGGGAATTGTCGACGTTGGGTCATCCGCTGGCCGACTTCGCCTATCACGCGATGATGTACCGGATGCCGCCGGATATCGTTGCCGGGCTGGGCGGCGCGGACGTCACGGCGCTGGGGCTGCCCTCCGAGCGGGATTATATCGCGGCCTATTGCGCGCGGACCGGACGCGACGGGATCGCCGATTACGAATTCTACATCGCGTTCAATTTCTTCCGCATCGCCGCGATCTTCCATGGGATCAAGGGGCGGGTGATCCGGGGCAACGCCTCGTCCGCCCATGCCCGCGAACGTGCGGCGAGCTTTCCCCGGCTGGCGCGACTGGCTCGCGAAGCGATGGAGGCGTGTCGATGAGCAATGTTCAGGTCCGCAAGGACGGCGGAGCCGCCTGGTTGACGCTCAACCGGGCCGAGGCGGGCAATGCGATAAATCCGGGAATGGCAAGCGAACTAGCCGACGCTGCGCGCGAGGCGGCAGACGATCCGGCGATACGCTGCGTCGTGCTGACTGGAGCGGGACGGCTGTTCTGTGTCGGCGGCGATGTCGCCGCGATGGCGGAGGCTGGCCAAGAGGCAGGGTCTTTCCTCCGCGACCTGGCCGACACGCTGCACGGCGCGATCGTCACGTTGACGGGCATGGCCAAGCCTCTGGTCGTGCTGGTCAACGGCCCGGCGGCGGGCGCGGGGCTGAGCCTGGGGATCATGGGCGACGTCGTGCTGGCCGCGCGGTCGGCGCATTTCGCCGCCGCCTATACAGGGGTCGGCCTCAGTCCCGATGGCGGGATGAGTTGGCTTCTACCCCGGCTCGTCGGGCTTCGCCGGGCGCAGGCGATCATCCTCACCAATCAGCGGATCGGAGCGGAAGAGGCCGAGCGGATCGGCATGGTGACGCGGACGGTCGACGATGCCGACCTGATCCCGGAGGCCGAGGCGGTGATCGCACGTCTGATCGCCGCGCCGACTGCCGCGTTGGGTGCTGCCCGCCGCCTGCTGATCGACGGCGCAACCGCGACCCTTCGTGATCACCTCGACCGTGAGGCACAGACCATCGCCCGTGCCGGAGCCCATCCCGAAGCGCATGAGGGGATCGCCGCCTTCGTCGAACGCCGCAAACCCGTTTTTCAAGGAGCCTGATATGGCCGATGCTTATATCGTAGACGCCGTTCGCACCGCCGGGGGGCGCCGCAACGGTCGATTGTCCGGCGTTCATCCGGCAGACCTCGCGGCTTATGTCCTGAACGCGTTGGTCGACCGCAACGACCTGGACCCGGCGGCGATCGATGACGTCATCATGGGCTGCGTCACCCAGGCCGGTGAACAGGCCTTCGCCTTTGCCCGCAACGCCGTCCTCGCCTCAAAGCTGCCGGACAGCGTGCCCGCCGTCACCATCGACCGGCAATGCGGGTCGTCGCAACAGGCGGTCCAGTTCGCGGCACAGGCGATCATGTCGGGGACACAGGACGTGGTGATCGCGGCGGGCACCGAGAGCATGAGCCGGGTGCCGATGTTCTCCAACCTCAGCTTCCACCAGCGCGAGGGTGTGGGGATCGGCCCGGTCAGCCCCAGCATCGCCGAGCGGTTCGGCGTAAAGGAGTTCAGCCAGTTCGCCGGTGCCGAGATGCTGGCGCGCAAACATGGCTTCGACCGCGAGAGGCTCGACCTTTTCGCGCTGGAAAGTCACCGCCGCGCCGCCGCCGCGACCGACGCAGGATCATTCGCGAACGAAATCGTGCCGGTGCTGGTGGATGGTGGACCGCATGTCCGCGACGAGGGCATCCGCTATGACGCAACGCTGGAGAGCATCGGCTCGGTCAAGCTGTTGCAGGAGGGCGGCATGATCTCGGCCGCCAATGCCAGCCAGATCTGCGACGGAGCTAGCGGGCTGCTGGTGGTCAGCGAGCGGGCGCTGAAGGCGCATAGCCTGACCCCGATCGCGCGGATCGTCGACATGACGGTGACGGCGGGCGATCCCATCATCATGCTGGAGGAGCCGCTGTTCGCCACCGACAAGGCGTTGAAGAAAAGCGGCCTGTCGATCGGCGATATCGACCTGTACGAGGTGAACGAGGCGTTCGCACCCGTCCCGCTCGCCTGGCTCAAGCATGTCGGTGGCGATCCCGCCCGGCTGAACGTGAATGGCGGCGCGATCGCACTCGGTCACCCACTCGGCGCGAGCGGCACCAAGCTGATGGCCACGCTGGTCCACGCCTTGCGCGCACGGGGCAAGCGCTATGGCCTTCAGACCATGTGCGAGGGCGGCGGTATCGCCAACGTCACCATCATCGAGGCACTGTGATGCCTCTCGCCACGCGCGTAACCCGGCTGCTCGGGATCGAACATCCCATCGTGCAGGGCGGCATGATGTGGGTCGGCCGGGCGGAGCTGGCTTCGGCCGTGTCGAATGCGGGCGGGCTGGGCATGCTGACCGCGCTGACGCAGCCGACGCCCGATGATCTGCGCCGCGAGATCGAACGGTGCCGAGGCATGACCGACAAGCCGTTCGGGGTGAACCTGACGATCCTCCCGTCGGTCATGCCGCCGCCCTATGCCGAATATCGCCGCGCGATCATCGACAGCGGGGTGCGGATCGTCGAGACGGCGGGTCATCGCCCGCAGGAGCATGTCGAGGACTTCAAGGCGCACGGCATCACGGTGATCCACAAATGCACCGCCGTC
The DNA here is from genome assembly GCF_001422185.1 of Sphingomonas sp. Leaf257. Classification (NCBI taxonomy): domain Bacteria; kingdom Pseudomonadati; phylum Pseudomonadota; class Alphaproteobacteria; order Sphingomonadales; family Sphingomonadaceae; genus Sphingomonas; species Sphingomonas sp. Leaf257. The sequence continues at coordinate 111,145 of NZ_LMMH01000004.1, read as the reverse complement.
CGCCATGCCCTGTCCGCCGAGCGGATGGGCGTCGACATCATCTCGATCGACGGGTTCGAATGTGCCGGTCATCCGGGTGAGGATGATATTCCGGGTCTGATTCTGATCCCCGCCGCCGCCGACAAGGTGAAGATTTCGATGCTGGCGAGCGGCGGTTTCGCCGATGGCCGGGGGCTGGTTGCCGCGCTGACGTTGGGAGCGGAGGGCATCAATATGGGCACCCGCTTCTGCGCGACGGTCGAAGCGCCGATCCATGACGCGATCAAACAATTGATCGTCTCGAACGACGAGCGTGCGACCAACCTGATCTTTCGTCGCTTTCACAATACGGGACGTGTGGCCAAAACCAGCGTGTCCGACCAAGTCGTCGAAATTTCCGCGCGTCCCGACGCCGTGTTCGAGGATATCCGACCGTTGGTGTCCGGGGCCAAGGGGCGGACGGCGCTGGAAACCGGCGATCTGGACGCGGGGCTGGTCTGGGCCGGGCAGGTCCAGGGGCTGATCCATGACGTGCCGACATGTCGCCAACTGATCGAGCGGATCGTCGGCGATGCGCAAAATCTGATCGCAGAGCGGTTGACCGGCTTCATGATGAAGGGGGACGCCTAATGGTAACGATCGAGGTCATTACCCGTGACGGTGATCATACCACGGTCGAGGGCGCCGCAGATGTCAGCGTCATGGAAGCGATCCGCGATGCCGGTATCGATGAACTGCTGGCGATGTGCGGCGGGTGCTGCTCCTGCGCAACCTGCCATGTCTATGTCGAGGCGGGTGGAGAGGACCTGCCCCCGCCTGGTCCCGATGAAGACGATCTGCTCGACAGTAGCGACTATCGCACCGACCGATCCCGCCTCGCCTGCCAGCTCGCAGTTCGCAACATGGGCACCAATTGTCGGATCCGTATCGCGCCTGAGGATTGAGGGTGGGCGCGATCCGATCCGACGCGTCCCTCGCCGGACTGCGGGTCGTCGGGTTCGTCGGCATCGGCCATAAGCTCGCATGAACTTTGGTGACTTTAGGGGGGCATCGTAGAGGCCGATCACCGCAACAAGACAGGCTTGACGGACGGTGCGTCTGACGTCCGTCCTAGCATCGACATGACGTCGGCGACGAGGCGGATTGGTAACGCGTGATGAATGACGTCCGACCGTGACATGAGGCGGCTCGACGTGCCCGTGAGCTGCGCGGGCATCATGCTCACCCTCAGCCTCGGATACCAAAATCCACACCTGCCAGACTAAGCTGCCTGATCCGAACATGTCGCGGCTTCTGCTGTGTGACGGCGATGTCTCCGCCTGCCATGGTAGCTCGGGTGGGGAGGGGATTGGTACAGCCAGTCCGGTGTTATGTGGGAATACGCATACACCGCGAATAATGGCGGTTGATGGTGTGTTGATCTGCAACCCCGGCAGCGTCGGCGCGCCGTGCTACCGGGACCGGAGCACAACCCCGCATATCATGGAGGCAGGCAGCCCGTTGGTGCGCTACGCCATCGTCGAACGTCGTAGCACCGGATGGACAGCCGAAACGAACGGCGGACCCTATGACAATGAGATCGCCGCCCGCCAGGCGGAAGGCTTCGGCTTTCCGGCCTTCGCCCATGCCGCCCGGACCGGTCGTATCCCGCCCGGGTGACCCGCCGCCCCTCTGGACGGACGGTCGGGGCGGCGGGACGGTCGAGAACCGTTCCACCGAACCTGCGACCGGCAGGCGCTCCGGACCAGCGCGTCCGCCTCGTCCTGGCGAAGCTGGCCGATCTGGCCCCAGATGCTCTCGCTGCCGCCGAAGGTCATCGTGCCGAGGCAGAGGTCGGACACGAACAGGGGGCGGTCACAGACGGACAGAGCGTATCCACCGCCCCGTATCCATGAACTTCCACCATTTCCTCCGCGAAGAATTATCTATCGGCAAAGCCAAGCCATTTTGGCAGCCTGCCAAACCCGGGGAGGGGGCGATCACGAGGTTCATGCCGACGACCCTCGCGATCCCTTGGCATTCATGACGCGTCGATGACGGTTCCGCGCGCCTCCAGCAACGCCAGCGCCACATCCTGACGTGGCTCCGAGATGGCGGAGACGCGTGCGGAGCGTCCCGCAGCGATGGACGCGACCGTCTCTAACTCGCGGCTCAGCGTCGAGGGCGAAGCCTGCGATCGCTGTATCAGTCTCCAGATGGCCGGTAGCGCCACGGCAATGGCCGGGGGACTGTCGTTCCTCTCGGCGTGCAACGACGATGTCGTCGGTGCGGAAGCCGTGGCGACGCCCACGCCTACCGGCACCGCCACATCCACGGTGCTGCCGCCGACCTATACCGCAACGGACAATGACCGCCTCAATTTCGGGCTTCAACTCCATTATCTGCTCGCCGCCTATCTGCATCGCGCGCTCGATGGCGACGCGCTTTCGGCCAGCATGACCGGCGGCGCTGGAGCAGCCGGTACGGTTTCGGGGGGGCGCCGGGTGGCATTCACCGACCTGAGCCTGCTCGCGATGATGCGGGAGGTATCGGAGGCAACCGACGCGCGAATCGCCTATCTGCGCCGCACACTGGCCGGCGCGGTCACGGCGCAACCGGCGATCAACATTGCCGGAGGCGAAGGCAGCCCGTTCCAGGCGATTGCGATAACGAAGCGCGGCACGCCGCCGCCCGCATTCACCAACTTCTTCGATCCCTATGCTTCCGAAAATGATTTCCTGCTGGGTGCTGTCGCATTGTCGTCGGTCGTGACTCAGGCAGTCTATGATGTGACTTGGCAGCTCGCCGCGGCGTTGCGCACGGGGATGGCCGCCTTTGCCGCTGGCATCGCAGCCAGCGATGCGATCTTGCGTAACTCGCTGTTCGTACGGGCTGACGCGGACGTGCGGGTTCCGGCAGCGGGCCAAAGCAATCTCTTTGGTCGTGCGGTTGCCATGGCTCTTGGGCGTGACCAATATGACGGTCCGCGCGCGATGGAATCGGATGCTCCGGGGATCGGCGGCTTCGCGGGCGCGGATTGGGTTTACTCGAAGATCGACATCGTGAATTACAACTGGATTGCGATCCGCCGCACGCCCGAGCAGGCGCTGGGGATTCTCTACGCGTCGGCCGCCTCGGTGTCGTCCGGTGCCTTTTTCCCGGCTGGCGTCAACGGCACCATCCGGGTCAGCGGCGCAAACACATATTGATGCTGCGGCGAAAATGATGAGTTAGGTTCAGGTGATCAGCCCCGGCAGCCGGTGGATCGGGTTGACGGTTCACCGGTCTGGCTCTGACATCCGGATTGTGGCGATATAGTCGCGGAGAAGCGTTGCCGTTTGGCCGTTGTGGGATCGATGCCTGCAGGGCATCGAGGCAGCCATCGAGCGGCGGTTCGAATTCGGGATTTCCCAGCGCGGATAGTCGCGCCTTTGTCGTTCGGATTCAATCCGCTGGTGGGAATTAACGACCGGCCGATGCCTGGTGTGCCGAAACGCGGCTGCGTATCAGGAAATGGAGCGACGTCGTCTCGACGCTTGCCTTCGTTCTTGAGGCCAATATGTCGAGCTATGCGGCTACCAGTCCGGGATTGTCGGGCCGGATCACGCCCGCAATACCGCAAATTTAGACGGCATTTCCCCGTGCATGGGAGCGGACCGGCGAATCTGGGCCGTGCCCGATCGGCTTGCCGTAAAATTATCGATTGTCTCGACGGAAAGGCAAGGCTGCTGCATCTTGGATGATGAGGGGAGCCGCGTGAGTTCGGATCAGCTTGTCGCCTGGGTCGGTCGTTACATTCTGCCGCATGAGCGGCAGTTGCGGATCTGGCTGCGCGCGGCGTTTCCGACCGTCGACGTGGATGACGTGGTGCAGGAGACCTACTGCCGGATCAGCAGACTCGACGGGTTCACCCATATCGACGACCCGCGCCGTTACTTCTTCCGCGCCGCGCGCAACGTCGTGCTGGAGCAGATCAGGCGCGAGCGGGTCGTCAGCATCGACGCGGCCAGCGGTCTGGCCGAGTTGGACAGCGCACCCGACCTGTCCCATTCGCCCGAAGAGATCGTGGCCGAGCGGCATATGCTGGCCCGGATCGAGCGCCTGATCGATGCACTGCCGGATCGTGCGCGTCAGATCTTCCGGCTGCGCAAGATCGACGGCATGGCGCAGCGCGACATCGCGATGCGGCTGCATATCCCGGAAACCGTGGTGGAAAATGACGTCGCGCGCGGCCTGAAGCGAATTTTGGACCAGCTGAGCGAGGAAGAAAAGGCCGAGCTTCCGATCCGTCGTCGTCAGTCCCGGACCGCGCGCGCGATCCGCCGGGGATTGGGGGGCGGACGATGATCGACGATATCGCCTGTCGCTGGGCCGCCGCCATCGACCGGGGCTTGGATAGTGACGAGGACGCCAGGCTGGCGGCTTGGCTGGAGGAGGATGGGCGGCATCGGGGGGCTCTCCTGCGCGCAAGGGCGGCGCTGGGTCTGCTCGACCGTGCTCGGGCCCTGTCGGGGCTTTCCGAAGACGATGGGTTCGAGGATGAGGGGCGTGCGCATCGCGATCGACGGCATTGGCGGCGGTGGGGCGGCGGCGCGATGGCGGCCGCGCTCGTGGCCGGGCTAAGCCTCGGGTTCTGGCCCGACCGGGGGGAGCGCATCGATACGCGGATCGGCGAGATACGGCGCATGCCGCTCGCCGATGGATCGGTCGCGCTCGTCAACAGCGGCACGACCCTGCGCGTGGCCTTCACGCCCGCCGAGCGGCATATCGATGTGAGCAAGGGCGAGGCCTGGTTCCAGGTCGCGCATAATCCGAAGCGGCCATTCGTGGTGGCGAGCGGCCCCTATCGAGTCCAGGCGGTCGGCACGGCCTTCGATGTCCGGCGGGAGGGCGAAGCCGCTCGCGTGGTGGTGACGAAGGGGGTGGTGAAGATCTGGTCGGTCGACAGCACCGCGCCGCCGCGCCGTGTGGCCGCAGGCGAATGGGCGGTCCTGCATCCCGGCCGGATGGCGGTACGGGCGATGCAGCCCCAGGCGTCGGACCAGCAATTGGCGTGGCGGGAAGGGCGCATCGTGCTCGACGATATGACGCTGGGGCAGGCGGTGGCGGAGTTCAATCGCTACAACAACGACCAGCTGGAAGTCGCGCCGCCACTGGCCGGACGGCGCGTCGTGGGCTGGTTCCGCATCTACGATGTCGACGGCTTCGCGGCCGCCAGCGCGGCTATGGTCGGTGGCCGGGTCGAGCGCCGCCAGGTGCCGGGCAAAGGCGACGTGACCCGCATTATTCCCCAGTAAAATTGTTTTGAAAAATTTGATGGCGTGGCGACGGAAACGCGGCGGCCGCGCATCCTTGGATCAGCGCCGTATGAAGCGTGTCGAAAAAACTTCTGGGAGGGGTGCCATGCGCAGCCAGATTCTGACCATTCCGCTTGTCTCGATGGTGGCGATCGCCGCCGGGATCGTATCGCCTGCCGTCGCGGCTCAGGCGACGGTCCGCAATTTCGATATTCCCCGTCAGCCCGCGACGACCGGGCTGGTCCGCTTCGCCCAGCAGGCGGGCATCCAGATCCTCGCGCCAAGCGACGTGACGCGCGGCCAGACCGTGTCGGCCGTCAAAGGGCAGCTGAGCATCGAGGAAGGGCTGAAGCGGTTGATCGGGCCCAGCCACCTGCGGCTGCTGTCGTTCGACGGGCGGACGGCAGTGATCGGGGCGGGCAAGCCGGCGGCGACGCGGACGGTGGGCTACACCCTGCCGCAGGACGGCGGAGCCCGACCGGGCAGCACGCCCGCCGCCATGGTGGACGATAGTGCGGCCGCCGGCACCGAACAGGCCGACGACGGGGCGCAGAACGAGATCATCGTTACCGGCAACACCTCGGACCGTCGGACGCTGTTCAACTCCTCGTCCAACGTCACGCTGGCGAGCGCGGCGGACCTGCTGCGCAAGGCCCCGCGCTCGACCGCCGAGACGCTGGAACTGGTACCCGGCATTTTCGTCGAGGGCACGGCGGGGCCGATCTCGAACAACTATTCCGTGCGCGGCCTGCGTGGTGGCGGCCAGACCTTCATCACGCTGGAAGAGGACGGCATGCCGATCCTCTATGGCGGCGGCGGCGCGGATTTCTATTTTCAGAACGACATCACCATCAATCGGCTTGAGGCGGTCGAGGGCGGCACATCGGGCGTGCTGGCCCCCAATGGTGCGGGCGCGACGATCAATTTCATTTCGCTGAAGCCAGACCATGACAAGGCGAGGGCGATGGTGCGCTACACCGGCACCACCTATGGCGACCTGCGCGCCGATGGCTATTTCTCCGCACCGATCGCCGATGGCTGGGCGTTCAATGTCGGCGGTTATGTCACCTCCCAAAAGGGCGTGCGCCGTACGCCTTTCACCTTCAACGCCTATGACGTGAAGGCGATGCTGGAGAAGAAATTCGCCAATGGCGGCCTCGTCCGCTTCACGGTGAAGCATGGCGACAAGCATTTCCCTTATTATGCCGGCATGCCGTTCCGGGTGGCGGCGGACGGCACGATCGGCAGCGTACCCGGCCTGGACCTGAAGCGTGATGATGCGGGCGGGCGCGGCTTTACCCAGTTCCTCGTGCCCAACGCGCCCGCGACCGGCGAAAGCCTGCGCCGCTTCAGTTCGGCCGACGGTATCCATGTGAAGGCCAATACCTATCGCATCGATGTCGAGGTGCCGGTCAGCCCCAGCCTGCGCCTGTTCGGTCGCGCGCGTTATCTAGACGGGTCCTATGATTTCAACGGCATCTTCCCGGGCAGCGGGTCGGGCACCGCAGGCCTGACATCGGCGCTCAACTATCTGACGCCTGCGTCTTCGCCGCTGGCCGGGCTGACCCCGCTTCAAGCCTCGCCGCTGACCTATTTCCAGGTTGCCGCGCTCCGCTTTCCCGGCGTCGCGCAATATGGCCTGCGCAACATTCGCACCGGGCAGGTGATTCCCGCGTCGAACACCGCCGCGCTCAACGGCCTGAACGGCAATGGCCTGCTTCAGCAGACGGTACTCAACCACCAGACGCTGTCGACCAAGGATTTTGGCAGCGATTTCGGCGCGAAATGGGATTTCGGCGGCGGCAATATCGACAATTCGCTGACCGTCGGCGGCATGGTCTATAATGTCCGCCGCTCCAACAACCAGTCGGCGGTTGCGACCGTGCTGAACGACGTGCGCAACGACTCCAACGTCTATGACATGGTCGCCCTGAACGCGGCGGGCGGCGTGCTGGGATCGCTGACCAACAATGGCATGGTCAATTACGGCAATTGGGGACAGGGCCTGTTCAACGACGAGGTCACGTCGCTGTCGGCCTATTTCAACGACGAACTGACCATCGGTGACCGGCTGCACATCGACTTCGGTGCGCGCTACGAGCATCAGCATGTTCGGGTCGACATCGGCAACAGCGCCGCCGTCAACGCCGCCGTGCCCGCGGGAACACCGGGCCTGTACGACAATGTCGGCAGCACGTTCAGCGGCACCTATACCCGCCAGACCGCCAATTATTCCGATTGGGCCTATACGGCGGGCATCAATTACGAGCTGACCGATCATGTCGCGCTCTATGTACGTGGCGCGCGCGGCTTCCAGACCAATGGCGGCGATACCGGCGGCACCCATGCACCAACTGCGCTGACGTTGTACGAGGGCGGCGTACGGTTCAAGGCGAACGGCTTCAACGCCTCGGTCATCGGTTTCCGTACCGAGTTCCGCGACCAGAACTATCAGTTCATCGACCCTGCCAACCCGGCCCAGGCGAGCAATGCACTGGCCGACAACTTCACCAACGGCGTACAACTGGATGCGACCTTGCGTCCGGTCGAGTTCTTCAGCCTGAACGTGCAGGGTGTCTATCAGGACCCCAAGCTCAGCAACCTCCGCTTCAACGGCGTCGCCCAGCCGCAATATGACGGCAACACGCCGGAGCGCACGCCGAAGAAACTGCTGACCGTCACCCCGTCCTTCGTCCTGCCCGGCGGCCTGGGCGAGATTTACGGGCGCTACAAATATATCGGCAAGATCTTCGCGGACAGCGGCAACGGTATCGCGCTGCCCGACTATGGCGTCTTCTCGATCGGCGCCAGTATCGACGCCACGCCGCGCCTGAACCTGTCGGTCAGCGTCGACAACCTGACCGACGTGAAGGGCTTTACCGAGGGCAATCCACGTCAGGGCCAAACCCAGACCATCGTCGACGGCTATTTTTATGGCCGTGCGATCGTCGGGCGCAATGCCTTGATCAGCGCGACTCTCAAGCTGTGAGCGCGAAGGCGGGGTTGCGGCTGTCGCTGGGGCTGGCCGCGTTGCTCGGCCTGACCGGCGCGGCACCGGTCGAGCATTATGCCTTGCGCGAAGGGCTGAACATCAACAGCTTCACGCGCTCCGGCCCGGTCGCGGCGCATGTCGTGTTGAGATCGGGGAAGCAACCCCGCCTCCTCGTCGCCTTTCCGGCGGGCAATAGCGGCACCGCCCTATGGTTCGAGCCGCTGGCGCGGGAGGCCGAGTGGCGGCTGGAGGGTGAACCGGAGCCGGTCACCGTCAACGATGCCAGGGGGCGGCCGCTCCACGGCGTGCGCTTCACCGTGACGATCGATGCGGAGCGCCTGGTTCCGCGTCAGGCTGTGCTGTCCAGCATCCGCGTCATCCGCGATTATCAGGCGCTCGGCACCGCCCCCGCCGAAGTGCTGACCCGTCCGCGGATAACGGCGGGCGCGATCCGCTGGTCGCGCGACCGGCTGGATGGCGCTGCGGGGTATGACTTGGCGGTGGCCGTCACCGATGGCCGGATCGACAATGGCGCGATCCTGGCGGGCAAGGACGGGCGGATACGCTTCGCCGTGACGGCGCTGACCGGCGAGACGCCGCTGACCCCGCGCGGGGGTGCGGACCTGCTCAACGCCAAGGCGCAACCCGACCAGGGCGCGCGCAACGCGCTGACCTTCCTCAGCTATGCCGAGAAGTTCCTGGCCGGGTCGTGGCGGTTCGATACCTATTTCGGGCGTGACACGCTGATGTCGGTCCGTCTGCTGATGCCCGCGCTGCAGCCCGAAGCGGTGGAAACGGGTCTGTCATCGGTGCTGGCACGCCTGTCGCCGCAAGGCGAGGTGGCGCATGAGGAGGATATCGGCGAGTTCGCGATCCTCGACCATCGCAAGGCCGATGGCAGCCTTTCGGACGTCCCCGTCTACAACTACAACATGGTCGACAGCGACTATATGCTCGCACCCGTCGCGCGGGCGTGGTTGCTCGACGATCCCCGGGGACGGGCGCGGGCGGCGGCGTTTCTTGCGCAGCGGGTGGGTGGCGAGACGATGGGCGCACGGATGGTGCGCAATCTGCGCTTCGTCCTGCGTCAGGCGCAGCCCTTTGCCCGTAATCCGGTTCCGGCGAAGCTGATCGCGCTGAAGCCCGGCATGGACGCGGGCGAATGGCGCGACAGCAATGATGGACTGGCGGGGGGCCGCATCCCCTATGACGTCAATGCCGTGCTCGTGCCCGCCGCGCTGGACTCGGCGGCGGCGTTGGCGGCCAGCGGGCTGCTCCGGCCCTATCTCGCCGCCAGCGATGCCAAGGCGTTTGGCGGGGCGCGGGCGGTGGCCGATATCTGGCGAGCCAAAGCCCCCCCGCTGTTCGACGTCACACTGACCGCCGCCGAGGCACGCCAGGCCGTCAGCCGCTATGCGCGCATGATCGGCGTACCGGAGGCACCCGCGCTGGCGTCGATCGGCGATGCGCCGATGCGCTTTCCGGCGATCGCGCTCGACGCGCAGGGACGGCCGATCCCGGTGCAAAATAGCGATCCCGGCTTTGCCTTGCTCTTCGCCCGACCCCCGGCCGAAGCGTTAAGGATGATGGCGAGCAGCTTCATCGACGCCTTTCCGGCCGGCCTGCGAACGGGGGTGGGGATGCTGGTCGCCAATCCCGCCTTTGCCGACGCGGCGATCCAGCGCAAATTCTCGCCCAACGCCTATCACGGTACGGTGGTGTGGAGCTGGCAGCAGGCGCTGGTCGCGGCCGGTTTGGCCCGGCAATTGGAGCGGCGTGACCTGCCCGCTGATGTTCGCGCGTCGCTGGCCCGCGCGCAATCCTGCCTGTGGGACGGAATCGAGGCGACGCGCAGGGTGCAAAGCTCCGAGCTGTGGTCGTGGCGCTATGCCGATGGCCGCTACCAGGTCGTGCCCTTCGGTGCGGCGGGTGCCGATGTCGACGAGTCCAACGCAGCGCAATTGTGGAGCACCGTCTATCTCGCGCTCCGTCGCCCGACGGGCCAGACGGTCGCGTGCTCGGGCCGATGATGCTCGCTGGCACGAGGATCATCAGTTAGGCTGGCGCCCATGACGGACAAACGTATTCGCCGGATCGTGATCCTGGGCGGGGGGACGGCGGGCTGGATGACGGCCGCCGCCCTGTCGCGTGCGCTGGCGGGGCAGGGTGTCGCGATCACCCTGGTCGAGTCCGATGCCATCGGCACGATCGGTGTCGGCGAGGCGACCATCCCGACCATCCACTGGTTCAATCAGATCATCGGATTGGACGAGCGTCAGTTCATGGCCGAGACCAAGGCGACCGTGAAGCTCGGCATCGAGTTTGTCGGCTGGAACGGCGAGGGGAGCCGGTACTTCCACCCCTTCGGCACGTATGGGCCGCCGGGTGACGGCGCGATGTTCCTCCACCGCCTGATCCGCGCCCGCGCCGATGGCGACCACGCACCGACCGAGGCCTATTCGCTGACCGCACAGGCGGCACGAGCGGGGCGGTTCGCGCGTCCCGTCGCCGATCGCCGTTCGCTTCTCTCGACGCTGGGTTATGCCTATCATTTCGATGCTGGGCTCTATGCGCGATATCTGCGCGGACTGGCCGAGCGCGCGGGCGTGCGCCGGATCGAAGGCGTCGTCGCGTCGGTGGAGCAGGACGGGGAGAGCGGCTTCGTCCGGTCGCTGACCCTGGACGGTGGGCAGGTCGTGGCGGGGGACCTGTTCATCGACTGCTCGGGATTGCGCGCGCTGCTGATCGGCCAGGCACTGGATGTCGGCTTTGACGATTGGTCGCACTGGCTGCCCTGCGACCGGGCTTGGGCGGCACCGAGCGCGGCGGAGAGCGATCGCACGCCCTATACCCGCGCGACGGCGGCCGAGGCGGGGTGGCGCTGGCGCATTCCGCTCCAGCACCGGGTCGGCAACGGCTATGTCTTTTCCAGCCGGTTCCAGGACGAAGAGGAAGCACGCGCCTCACTCATCGCCGGGATGGACGGGCCGCCGCTCGCCGAACCGCGTCTGATACGCTTCACCCCCGGAATGCGGCGGGAGGCGTGGCGGGCCAATGTCGTCGCGATCGGCTTGTCGAGCGGTTTCCTCGAGCCGCTGGAATCGACCAGTATCCACTTGATCCAAAGCGGCATCGCCAAATTGCTGTCACTCTTTCCGGCGGCCGATTGCTCGCCCCTGCTGGCGCGACAGTTCAACCGGGTGTTCGGGCAAGAGATGCTCGACGTGCGTGATTTCCTGATCCTGCATTATCACGCCACCACGGGCCGCGACGAACCCATGTGGCGCGAGCGACAGGCAATGGCGATTCCCGATACGCTGGCGGAGAAACTCGGGCACTTCCGAAGCTCGGGTCGTATCGTCCTGTCGAGCGACGAGCTGTTCCGCGACGCGAGTTGGTTCGCCGTTCTCGACGGCCAGGGCGAGCGCCCGGGCGATCATAATCCGCTGGTCGAAGTCCTGGGGCGGGAGGACAATTTGCGCCAATTGGCCGCGTTACGGGCGGACATAGTGAAAACGACGGCGGCTATGCCGCCTCTCCCGTAGGCCTTTGCCGGTCGCAGTGGGCGAAAACCGCCAATTCGACATCGCCCAAGCCACAGGCTCGCAGACCGGCGAAGGGCGACGTGTCGCCATCCCTTACGGCGGAACCGCAGCTTCCCTCATAGGCTTCGCGAGCCTCGCTTCAGGCCTGCTCCGTAGGGCTTTATCCGACCTGCCTAGCCGGTGAAACTGGCGGGCTGTCCCGCGATCTCGCCAGCCGTCATACGCCGCAGTCTGCGGTCTCCGGTCACGGTCGAAGAGCTTTTATAAGCAATCTCTGATGCCTTTTATGGTAGTACCAAAAAGCGATGATCTGTGCCGTCGATAGTTGACGCCGGCCACCAGACGGCAGATTTTAATTCAAGAAATAAGCATCTGGTACTACCAAGCTTTCAGGAGAGGTGCCGTGGCGGTTTGGGCGCAGAATTACGACCCGTTGGGCAGTATCTGGCTTTCCAGCCTGGTCGCCGCCATACCGATCATCTTCTTCTTTCTCGCGCTGACCGTCTTTCGTCTGAAAGGCTATGTGGCGGGCACGATTACCGTTGCGCTGACCCTGGCGGTCGCGATCGCCCTATATGGGATGCCGGTGAACAGTGCGCTGGCGGCCGGGGTCTTCGGTTTCTTCTATGGGTTGTGGCCGATCGCCTGGATCATCCTCGGCGCGGTGTTCCTGTACCGGGTCGCGGTGGCGACCGGTGCGTTCGACATCATCCGGCAGTCGATCCTGACCGTGACCGAGGATCAGCGGCTGCAACTGCTGCTGGTCGGTTTCGCGTTCGGGGCCTTTCTGGAAGGGGCCGCCGGGTTCGGCGCGCCGGTCGCGATCACGTCGGCGCTGCTGGTCGGGTTGGGCTTTCGCCCGCTCTACGCAGCCGGTCTGTGCCTGATCGCCAACACCGCCCCCGTGGCGTTCGGGGCGATAGGCATTCCGATCGTCGTCGCGGGGCAGGTGACCGGCATCGACCCGTTCCTGATCGGGCAGATGGCGGGGCGGCAGTTGCCGTTGCTGTCGGTCATCGTTCCCTTCTGGCTGATCCTGATCATGGACGGCCCGCGCGGGGTGCGTGAGACATGGCCCGCCATTCTGGTTGCGGGCGGTTCGTTTGCCATCGTCCAATTCCTGACCGCGCAGTTCATCGGGCCCGAACTGCCGGACATCACCGCCGCGCTGGCGACCCTGATCGCGCTGCCCATCTTCCTCCGCTTCTGGCAACCCCGGCGCATCTTCCGCTTCGACGCGGCAGAGGTCGCCGCCGATGGTGCGGTGCCGGCCGCGCCGATCTCGACCCGGACTGTCCGCCATTCGCCCGCCAGGATCGCCTGGGCCTGGTCGCCCTTCCTGATCCTGACCGTGTTCGTCACGCTGTGGAGCATCGCGCCGGTCAAGGCGCTCTTCGCCGCCGACGGGCCGTTCGCGCACCTGGTGCTGAAGCTGCATGTACCGTTCCTCGACAAGCTGGTCGCCAAGGTGCCGCCGATCGTGCCGCAGGTCACGCCCTATGAAGCGGTGTACAAGTTCGACTGGCTGTCGGCGACCGGCACCGCGATCATGCTGGCGGCGATCGTCACCATCGCCTTCCTGCGGATGAAGCCGGCGGAGGCGGCGCGCACCTTTGTCGAGACGTTGAAAAGCCTGCTGGTTCCGATCTATTCGATCGGCATGGTCCTCGCCTTCGCGTTCCTCGCCAATTATTCGGGACTGTCGGCGACCCTGGCACTGGCATTGGCGCATACGGGATCGGCCTTCACCTTCTTCTCGCCGTTCCTCGGCTGGCTGGGCGTGTTCCTGACCGGATCGGATACCTCGGCGAACGCGCTGTTCGCGGCATTGCAGGCCAATACCGCGCACCAGATCGGCGTCAGCGATGTTCTGCTGGTCGCGGTCAACACCACCGGCGGCGTCACCGGCAAGATGATCTCGCCCCAGTCGATCGCCATCGCCTGTGCCGCGGTGGGCTTGGTGGGCAAGGAATCCGACCTGTTCCGCTTTACCGTGCGCCACAGCCTGCCGCTCTGCGCGCTCGTCGGGATCCTCACCACGATCCAGGCCTATCTCGTGCCGTGGATGATCCCGTGAGCGGAACGTCGAGCGTGTCGGGCCGGGCGGAGGCCGCGATCGAGGAGCTGATCGCGCAGCGCAAATTGCTGCCCGGCGCGCGCCTGCCCTCCGAACGCGCGATGGCGGAGACGCTGGGGGTGTCGCGCAACATCCTGCGCGAGGCGATGAACAGGCTGGCGGCACAGGGCCGGATCACCATCCGCCCGCGCGCCGGGGCGATCCTGGCCGAGCCGTCCGCGCAATGGACCGAACAGATGATCGCCGAACCGCTGGCCCCGCTGGTCGAGGCCAATCCGGGTTATGGCCACGACATCTTCGAGGTCCGGGAGTCGCTCGACGGTGCGGCCGCCTATCATGCCGCGCGGCGCGCCGATGCGGTGGACAAGGACCGCATCCGGCGCCGGTTCGACGCGATGGAGAAGCTGCACGATGCGGGCGACGTCGCGGCGGAGGGGCATGCCGATGCCGCCTTCCACCTCGCCATCGCCCATGCCTCGCGCAACGCGGTGCTGACGCATGTCATGTCCAGCCTGTTCGGACTGCTCCACACCAGCATCTCGCAGAGCCGCGAAAAGATCTACGCCGTGCCACGGACGTTCGAGGCGCTGTCGGCGCAGCACCGAGCAATCATGGATTGCATCGTCGCTGGCGACGCCGACGGCGCGCGCGAGGCCGCCGATGTCCATCTCGAATTCGTGCGCAACACGGTCCGGCGGGTCGAGGACGACCTCGCCCGGTCCGAACGCGCCGCCGCCGCGCGCGACGCCGACCCTTCGCTATAGAATTGGGAACGATCCGATGATCATCTCCGCCACCACCGACTATCGCGAGGCCGCGCGGCGTCGCCTGCCCCCGTTCCTGTTCCACTATATCGACGGCGGGGCCTATGCCGAACATACGCTGCGCCGCAACGTGTCGGACCTGTCCGACGTGGCGCTGCGCCAGCGGGTGCTGCGCGACGTGGCCGATATCGACCTGAGCACGACGCTGTTCGGACAGTCGCTTGGGATGCCGGTGGTGCTCGCCCCCGTGGGGCTGACCGGCATGTATGCCAGGCGCGGCGAGGTGCAGGCGGCCCGGGCGGCGGCGGACAAGCGGGTGCCCTTCACCCTGTCGACCGTATCGGTCTGCGCCATCGACGAGGTGCAGCGCCAGTCGCCCGCGCCGATCTGGTTCCAGCTCTATGTGCTGAAGGATCGCGGTTTCATGCGCGACGCGCTGGAGCGGGCGCAGGCGGCCGGGGTGGAGACGCTGGTCTTCACCGTCGACATGCCGGTGCCGGGCGCCCGTTACCGCGATGCGCATTCGGGCATGTCCGGTCCCCATGCCGCGTGGCGGCGGATGCTGCAGGCCGTCACCCACCCGCGCTGGGCCTGGGATGTCGGCATCCATGGGCGGCCCCACGACCTGGGCAATATCTCGGCCTATCGCGGCGCGGCCACGGGGCTGGCTGATTATATCGGCTGGCTGGGCGCGAATTTCGATCCGGGGATCGGCTGGCGCGATCTGCAATGGATCCGCGATTTCTGGAAGGGGTCGATCGTCATCAAGGGCATCCTCGACGTCGAGGACGCGCGGGAGGCGGTGCGCTTCGGCGCGCAGGGCATCGTCGTGTCGAACCATGGCGGGCGGCAGCTCGACGGCGTGCTGTCCTCGGCGCGCGCCTTGCCCGCCATCGCCGACGTGGTGAAGGGACAGCTTACGATCCTGGCGGACTCGGGCATACGATCGGGGCTGGACGTGGTGCGGATGCTGGCGCTGGGGGCGGATGCCGTCATGCTGGGGCGGGCCTTCATCTATGCGCTGGCCGCCGATGGCCAGGTGGGGGTCGCCAATCTGCTCGAACTGTTCGACCGGGAAATGCGGGTGGCGATGGCGCTGACCGGCGTGCGGACGATCGCGGACATCGACTCGACCATCATCGCACGCTGACGTGGAACGGACCGGCGCAAACGTCGGCCATATCGAAAGGGGATACAGGATGCCGCATCTCGGGCAGCGGACCACGCGTGCCGCCTTGTTTTCCGGTCTGGCGCTGGCGGGAACGACACCCGCCGCCGCGCAAACCGCCGAGGATTATCAGGCGCTGCGCCGCAAGGTCGAACAGTTGCAGCAACAGCTCGACGCGGTGCAGCGCGCGCTGGATGCGGCCCGCCCGCCCGTGCAGCCCACCCCGGTTGCCGCCGCCGCGCCCGCTCCCGCCACGCGCCTGTCGCCGCAGGACGCGCTGCCTCGTCCGGCGGGGACCCCTTCGATCACGGCCCAAGGGGGTACGTCCAGCGTTCCGTCGGGCTATGGCTTCCGCATCGGCGAGACCAGCTTTCGGATCGCGGGGTTCGTCAAGGGAGATCTGATCTTCAGTCGCTACGGCAATGGCGACACCGCGACCAATCCGCTGGGGCGCGAATTGTCGCTGCCGCAATCGATCCCGGTCGGCGGGCGGCGTTCGGGCATCCTTACCGATGCCTCGGCCAAACAGTCACGCATCGCCTTTCAGACGGCGACGCCGGTCGGCAGCCAGACGCTGACGACCTTGATCGAAGCGGATTTTCAGGTCGCCCCGGCGGTGTCCGGCGGCGAGCGGGCGCTCAACCCCTATAGCTTCGGGCTGCGCCGCGCGGTGGCGGGTTATGGCGGCTTCGCCATGGGGCAGGACTGGAGCAACTTCCAATATGTCGCGGCCCTGCCCGAAACCGCCGATTTCGTCGGCGTGACCGACGGCACCGTGCTCGTTCGGCAGATGTTGTTGCGCTACAGCCGCCCCATCGGCGGCGGATGGACCGCTTCCGCATCGTTCGAGAACCCGGAAACCGTATCGGCGATGGCGGGGGCAACCGCCTTGTCGGACAATGACGACGACAGCATCCCCGACCTGACCGGACAGTTGCTATGGACGGGGAAGGGGGCCAGCCTGTCGCTGACGGGCCTGTTCCGGTCGATGCGGGTCGATCCCGCGACTGCGCGACCGGCGGTGACGACGCAAGGTTACGGCATATCGCTGGCGGGGATCGCGCCGTTGCCCACCGGCAAGGGCGACGATGTCCGCTTCATGATGACGGGCGGTCGCGGGATCGGGCGCTATGTCGGCGTGAACGTCGCGCCCGACGTGGTCTATGAGATGGCGAACGACCGTCTGGTGCCTGTTCCGTTGATCGCGGGATTTGCCGGTATGCGCCAATTCTGGACCGGCACGCTTCGGAGCACCTGGATGGATTCGTTCCAGCGGGTCTGGAACCCGGCATCGGCGTCGCCCCTGTCGACGCGGCAGGTGTGGGACACCGCGATCAACCTGTTCCTATCACCGCTGCCGCGCCTCGACATGGGTGTGGAGGCGCGCCTGTCGCATCGCGAACTGGCCAATGGCGCCTCGGGGACACTCGAACGGCTGCACTTCACCGTCAAGCAGGGATTTTAGGGCGGCACATCGCAGATGAGGAATGCGATAAAGGCCTCCAGTCCCTGCCAGCGTTCAGGAAAACAGGGCGATCGGCTCCGCCAAAAGGCGTTATCAAGCTGACGTTTCCACCATTCCGGGCTCGAGCACGATATCGCCGTCGCTTTCGACCGTCACGGGAATGGATTTGGCGGCGGGCGTCTTGCTGCCCACCGCATAATGCCACACCGGCATCAGGACGTTGCACTCGGGATAATAGCCGCCGATGCATCCGACCGGAATGTCATAGGCGACGACGATCATCCCCGACAGATGCCGGTCGACGCCGTCATCGGCCATAGTGCGCAGCGTCACCGCCTGTCCCACCTTCAGGCCCCGGCGTTCGATGTCGGAGCGGTTCATCAGCACGACGTTGCGGATGCCGTCGATCCCCCGGAAACGATCGTTATAGCCATAGACGGTGGTGTTGAACTGGTCGTTGCTGCGCAGGGTCATCAGTCGCAGCACGTCATGCCCGACGTCCGGCATATCGAGGTCCTCGTCGAGTGCCTCCGGCGTGACGAAATTGGCGCGGCCGGTATCGGTTTGCCATTCGCGCCGCTTGGCGGGCAGGTCGCGCTGGAAACCGCCCGGCTCCCACATGCGCGTCTCATAGTCGTGGAAATTGTCGGGCAGGGTGTAGGCGATCTCCCGCCGGATCTCGGCATAGTCGGTCATATAATCGTCCCACCGCACCTTGGGATGGGGCTCGAACACCTGCTTGGCCAGTTCGCACAGCAGGCGAATCTCGCTGATGAGATGCGGCGAAGCGGGCGTGCGAAGCCCGCGATTGCCATGGACGCAGCCGGAGGTGTCCTCCATCGACAGCGCCTGCTGCCCGGCCGCCGTCTCGTCGATCTCCAGCCGCCCGATCACCGGCAGGATATAGCTGATCTCGCCGGGGAGCAGCGCGGTGCGGTTGAGTTTGGTCAGGACGTTGACGGTCAACCGCATTCGGCGCCAGGCGGGCTCCATCCGGCCCTGGTCGGGGATCGCGCGGGCGAAATTGCCGCCCAGCATGAAGAACGCCTTCAACCGGCCATCGAGGATCGCCTCGCACGCCTCGACCGTGTTGTACCCCGCCTCGCGCGGCGGTTCGAAGCCGAATTGCTCGCCCAGACGGTCGAGGGGGAACAGCTCGGGCTTTTCGGTGACGCCGACCGTCCGCTGGCCCTGGACATTGCTGTGGCCGCGCACGGGACAGATGCCTGCACCGGGTCGCCCGATATTGCCGCGCATCAGGAGCAGGTTGACCAGCATCTGCACCGTCTCGACCCCCGCGCGATGCTGAGTCAGGCCCATGCCGTAAATGCCGATGGTCGACGGCGCACGGGCATAGATGAGCGCGGTCGCTTCGAGATCGGCACGATGCAGCCCCGAACGCCGCTCCAGCTCGTCCCAGTCCTGCGCCCGTAACCAGTCGGCGAAGCGTTCGAACCCGTGCGTGTGCGCGTCGATGAAGGCGAGGTCCAGGATCGGTGGCTCACCGGCTGCCAGGGCGTCGTCGTGCAGCGTCAGCACCGCCTTGCAGATGCCCGCGATCGCCGCCAGGTCGCCGCCATTCTTGACCTGATGATAGTCCGAGCTGATCCGCGTATCCTTGCCGGTAAGCATTTCGGTCGGGGATTGCGGGTTCAGAAACCGCTCCAGTCCCCGCTCGCGAAGCGGGTTGAAGGTGATGATCGGCACCCCGCGCTGGCTGGCTTCCTGAAGCGGGTGGAGCATGCGCGGCGAATTGCTCCCCGGATTCTGGCCGAAGAACATCAGGCAGTCGGTCTTGGCGAAATCCCCCAGATCGACCGTGCCGACCCCCTGGCCGATGCTGGCGGGCAGGGCGACCGAGGTCGTTTCATGGCACATGTTCGAACTGTCGGGCAGATTGTTGTTGCCATAGAGCCGGGCGAACAACTGATAGAGATAGCTGCCTTCGTTCGACAATCGGCCGGAGCTGTAGAAGACGGTGCCGTGCTGCTTGTCGTTCACCGCGCGAAGTTCGCGAGCGATCTCCTCGATGGCATGGCCCCAGGATACCGGCACATATGTGTCGGTCGCAGCGTCGTAGCGCAGCGGATGGGTCAGGCGGCCGGGCTGTTCCAGATGGTAATCGTCCCACCCCAGCAACTCGCTGACCGTGTGTTCGGCGAAAAAGGCGGGTGTGCAGCGATGCGCGGTCAGTTCCCAGGCGACCGCCTTCACGCCGTTTTCGCAGAATTCGAAGGGGAGCGGCGTGGCGGGCTTTACCCAGGCGCAGCTGTTGCACTGATAGCCATCGACCTTGTTATGCCGCGACAGCGCGACGCTGGCGCTGCCCAGCACGCCCTCCCGGCGCAGGATATTGCCGACCGAGCGCGCGGAGCCCCATCCACCGGAGGGGAGGCGATACGGCTTGTACGTGGCTTTCATCGGGCATCTCCGGCCGGGGCGGCGGGCGTTTCCTTGCGAAACATTCGCCGGGTCTTGTCGTTAACCCTGTGGCGCCGGCGGCTATCCCGAATTTGATCTAAGATACGGATTTAAAAAGGAGAAATGCCATGACGGTCGGTCGCGACTATATGCTGAAAAAGACGACGGGCCCTTCGGCCCCCAAATTCTTCATCGACACGCAGATCGTGCCGCGACTGGTCAACGCCATCGGGCGGGGAGAGGTGCTGCTCGACCGTTCGGCGGTCCGCCTTGGCGTTCGCCCCTCGATCCTCGTTGCCGGGGCGGCGGGTGCCTTGGCCTTGCTAATTCTCGGCACCCGGCGTGGCCGGCCAGCAGCGATCGAGCAAGCGCAGCCGGGCCAAGCAACAGGCTGATCCATATTGAAACCGGGAACTGCGCCTGTCTCCCGATATTGAAGGAGAAAACACAAGGATCATAGAGTGATAGGCGAAATCGAACAGCGGCCGGGAGCGGCCCAGGGCCCAACCGGACCGGCCAAGCAGCGCGAGGGCCTGTTGCGCCTCCTGCAATTGCTGGAGGCACGCGACTATCAGTTCGTGACGCCGACGCCCGCCACACATGCGCGGGTCCTCGTCAATCGCGGGGATCGACCCGCGAACGATGTGCGGGACATATTGGGCTGGAGCCTGCCCTTCTCACCGTCGGTGTTGGATGCCGAGCTGCGTGCCGCCCTGGACGCGGCGGAGATGCTGGTCGAACGCGATGACGGGTGCCTGCAAGCCACATTGCGCGTGTCGCGCGTCGAGGGGACGCTGTTCCTCCATTCCGCCTATCCGACCACGGCCACGGACTCGGTGTTTCTGGGGCCGGACAGCTATCGGTTCGCCAGACTGATCATCGGGCGGATGGACGTGGGCGCCCGGCACATCCTCGATTATGGTGCGGGGGCCGGGGTCGGCGGGATCGTCGCGGCGCGGGTTGCGCGTGGTTCGCATCTGACGCTGGCCGACATCAACCCGCGCGCGCTGTTCCTGGCGTCGATCAACGCCGAACATGCCGGTATCGCGCACAGCGTCGCAAATGTCTCGACACCAAAGGAGCTGACCGACTCCTTCGACCAGATCGTCACCCATCCGCCGTTCATGATCGACGCGGATCGCCGGGCTTACCGCGACGGTGGCGACCTGTATGGCGGCCAGCTTTCGCTCGACTGGACGCTTCAGGCCCTGGCACTGCTCAAGCCCAAGGGACAACTGATCCTGCATACGGGCGCTTCGGTCGTCGATGGGCAGGACGTGCTGCGCATGGCGCTGGCCGAGCAGCTGCCCGCGACCGGCTTCGAGGTCGACTATTCCGAGCTCGACCCCGACATCTTCGGCGACGAGCTGGAAAAGCCGACCTATGTCGATGTCGAACGGATCGCGGCGGTGGGGTTGGTCATACGGCGGGTGGGACTCTGACGTCCCCCCTCACGCCGTCTTCTGGATCAGCGGTTCGATCCGCAGGTTGACGATGTCGCAATTGGCCGATCGGCTGAGGACGAACAGGATCGCATCGGCGACATCCTCGGCAGGCAGCATCCGGCCGTCGGCGACGGCGGTCTGTTTCTCCTCCGCGCTGCATTCCTGCATGTCGGTGTCGACCGATCCCGGCTGGATCACGCTGACCCGGATGCGCTTGTCCGCAACCTCCTTGCGCAGCGTCTCGGCAAAGGCCTGGATACCCGCCTTGGTCGCGGCATAGACGCTTTCGCCCGCCGCCTTGATCTCGGTACTGATCGATCCGACGAACAGCAGATGGCCGCCTCCCTGCTCCTGCATGCGCAGGATCGCGGCGCGGGCGCAGGCGAGATAGCCGGTCAGATTGGCGTCGATGACATAGCGCCAATCCTCCTCGGCCATCTCATGGATCGGCTGCGCGCCGAGTGCGGCACAGGCGACCAGCATGTCGATGCCCCCCAGCCGGTCGTCGACCGCGGCGAAGACCCGGTCGATGCCGTCGCGCGTCGCGGCGTCCTCGACGATCCCGATCACGTCGCCATCGATCTCGGACAGCGCCGCGTCGAGCGCTTCCTGATGCCGTCCGAAGGTCAGGACGCGCGCGCCCTCGTTCGCCAGCGCCTTCAGCGCGGCCCGGCCGATGCCGGTGGTGCCGCCGGTCAGCAGGATGCGGCGGCCGGACAACATGGTGGGGTTCTTGGTCATCGGTTATTCCCAGGTCAGGATCAGGCGGCCTTGCGCGGGCACGCAATAATCGACGCGGTCGGTGCTGACGGCATCGGGGGCGATCGTATCGCCGCTGGCGGTGGTGACGCGGCTGTCGGTCAGCGTGCGCCGCTTCAACCGGACGAGGCGCAGCGAGGCGGTGCGCGTCTCACCCCCGTCGAGCACGATCGACAACGCATGGTCGCCGACCCGCTCGACCGCGCGGACCAGCATGTCGCAATAGAGGCGGAATGGCGCGCCCTCGACTTGGTGGAAGGCGCTGGTGGCGAAGATGAACGCCGCGCCCGCGCCGTACACCTCCTGTCCCACCTGCCCGGCGGGCTGGCCATCGGGATAGAGATCCTCCAGCGGGAAGGAGAGGGTCTTGTCGATATGGCCGTTGGCCTCGCGCTGTTCCTCGGCGATGGCCTCGGGAGGCAGGGCGTCGGGATAATAATACCAGGCGCGCGACAGGGCATGACGGCAATATTCGCCGATCAGCATCCGCGCCTCGGGGTCGAGGTCGGGGCCGCCATCGTCCAGATAACGCTCGAACGCGACATAGCTGTCGAAGCACTCGTACATCGCCATATAGGGCGCGTCCTGCAGACAGGTGACCGCCAGGAACGTCTCGTAATGCGCGGCATGGCCGATGCGGCTGTCCCAGATCACCGCATTGTGCAGGAAGCTGGCGAGATAGACATAGCTCTGCTCGCGATAGGCGTCGCGATTGGTGATCCGCCACAACCGCATGCAGGCGGCGGCGCCCCAGGCGGTCAGATTGGCCTGATAGTTGAGGTTGAAGCCCAGCCCGATGGCGGCATCGATCGCGGCGCGCGCCTCGTCGAGATAGGTCTTGTCGTCGGTCAGCTCGAACGCCTGGAGCATGACCCAGGCATAGATGCCGCCGACATCGGTCTGCCCGCGCCCGTCGACGGGGGCCTCCTTGGTGATGACCGAGAAGTCGGTGACGTCATATTCGATCGGCCAGCGATAGTCGAAATGCCGCGCGACCCGCACGCCATAGTCGATCGCCTTCAGGAACAGGGCGCGCGCATCGTCATCGCCACCCAGCGCCAGCGTGCCGAGGTTCAGCAGGGGGTGATAGAGATACCAGCTGTCGACCGCATCGGCATTCTTGTCCTTGCCGACATTGGGCAGATAACGACGGAACGTGCCGAGCTTTTCGTCGAAGAATCGCGGCAGCCCCGCCTTGAACGCCGCTTCCAGGGGATGCGGCTCGCCCCGCCAATCTCCCCATCGGCGGAGCGCGGCGATGACCGACATTTGCACCATGATGTCGGGATATTCGGCGCCCGTATAGGGGTGGACATAGCGGTGGCCGTAATGGCGGATCGTGGCGTCTGGCGCTTCGTCCAGATCGCGCGCGGCCCGCTCGGCGCGGTCGATCCAGTCGCGATAGGCGACAGGGGGCGGATCGAGCAGGTCATAGGCGCTGCCCAGCATCTGCACGAACTGGCGGGCGGACTCGCGTTCGTGCGGAGGTGCATGGTGGCGGAAGACCAGGATGGTGTCGGACAGCGTGACACTCTCACCCGCCGGCAACGCGACATCCGAAGGATCGGCATCGGCATCGGGGAGGGGCAGCACATAGCCCAGCTCGGGCCAGTTCCCCGCCACCGCCTCGCGCGGGACGGTGCCGGTGGCGCGGAAATAGTCGTTCGAAGCGGTAAAATTTTGGATGTAGAGGACATTGCCAAAGGCGGGCGCCTCGATGCGGAAATAGAGGAGGCCGGTGTTCAGCCCGCGCTGCGACGCCTCGACCACGCCTTGCGCCCGCAGGGGATCGTCGGTCGCGCCAAGGGGATAGAGGTCGCGCGGGGCGGGGGGCAGCATCATCGGCCGGGTCGGGGTGAAGCGCGTCGTGATGCGCAGCCGCTCCACCGCCAGCCGGTCGGCGATATAAGAGATGACATGCTCGCCCATCGCGCTGGTCAGGCGGAGCCGGGCAACCTCGCCCTTCTCGGGCGGTAGCACCGCACAGTCGAAGCGCATCGGTATATAGGCGGCCCGCACCGCCAGTCCGCCTGCGCTCCCCTTGCGGCGCACGATCGCGAACACCGATGTCGCGGTCCGGTGGAGCCGGATGATCAGATCGCCGACGGTGAAATCGGCCAGCGGCGCGGGTTCGTCGCGTAGCAGGTCGCGCAGGTCGAGCAGATGGGGGCTGATCGCGGGCGGCGCTTCGGCCGTCGCTGTTCGGGGCATGGCATCACTCCGAAAGGGGGACGGGGATGATGGCCAACCCCCTCGGAAAGAACGGAGTTCCGGGCAAATGGCGTTCCGCTAAACTGGGTCAGTGCATTCGTCCCGCCCGCGCCGCTTGTGCGCGTTTCAGCCGGATGCGGGTGCGGGCATCGCGCAGGAGGGCGCCGGGCAGGTCGGTCGCGGCGCGTAGCCCCGCGACCGAGGATATGTTGCGGATGCTGCGCCGTGTCTCGTTCAGCACCTGCCCGACCATGGCCCGCCGCTCGATCTCGCCCTGCTCGCGCACCAGCGACAGGCGGTGGATGGCATAGAGGCCGATCAGACCCGCCAGCAGGAAATAGAAATCCCAGGCGGTCAGCACGATCGGCAGGGTGAAGATGCCGTTGGGGCTGCGCCACCGCGCCACCAGCTCGAACTGGCGCGCGGCGAAGAACTGCGCCAGCAGCCCGCCCAGGATCGGCGCGATCCCGGCCGCGATGGCGGTGGTCATCGCATTGGCCGCGACATAGGCGGTGGCGGACCCCTTGGGCGACAGCTTCAGTGCGATATTGGTGCTGGCCAGCGTCACGCCCGCAATGGTCGCACCCATGACGAGGTGGAGCCCGATCAGCCACAGCTTCACCGCCCCCCGGTCGCCTAGTTGCGATGCGCCGATCATCGCCACGATCGCCAGGATATAGGCCGGGGCGCACACCGCCAGCACCGACTTGTTGGCGAACCGGTCGCTAAGCCGCCCCCAGAGGCGGAGTGCGAGGATATTGGCGACCTGGCTGGCGACGCTGAGCAACAGCACGAAGCTGACCGCGAAATGCAGCTGGCGGACGATGAAGACGGTGAAGAAGGGCGTCGCGAGGTTGATCGCGAACTGCCAGCTCGCCACGAAGACCAGCAACCGGCGGAAATTGGGGTCGCCCAGCGGCTGGGCCAGCAAGGTGCGCAATGCGATGGAGCCGGGGGCGGGCGGCATCAACGGCTCGGGCATCATCGCGACGATCCGCGCGCTGATCAGCCCGGTGACGCAGCCGCTGGCGAACATGGCGGCGAACACCATGTCCCGTGCAGGCGATCCCGCTGGCGTCCAGTCCAACGCCAGCGCGGCGACCAGCCCTAGGATCAGGCTGATCGCGGTCAGCCACACCGTCCGCCGGGCAAAGACGTCGCCCAGCCGATCGTCGGGCGCGAGATCGCGCATCCATGTATTCCAGGCGCATCCGCCGACCGCGCCCAGTCCGCAGAGCAGCATCTGCGCGCCCAGGAAGATCAGCAGCGCGGTCGTCCCGCTGAAAAAGGCGAGCACCGCCATCACGGCCAGCATTGTCCGCCCGACCAGGCTGGACAGGACCGCGATCCGCTTGCGCCGCCGCCATCGCTCGACCAGCTGGATGGCGGGCAGTTGCAGCAACTGCGCGAGGAACGGCATCGCCGCCAGGACGCCGACCATCACGTTCGACGCCCCCAGATGCAGCGCGAAGGCGGTCAGGATCACCCCGCTGGTCAGCGCGGCGGCGCCACCCGAAAACCCCGCCTCGACGACGAGCAGCCGCAAGCCGCGTTCGCGGTCGGCGGTGGTCAGTTCGGCTTGCGGGTCGAGAGTCATGAGTGCCGGGGCAACGTTCCGTCGGCGACCCCGGTTTCTGCCGACCAACATAGGGCCTGATCTATATCATTGGGTTTTCTGGGTATTGCGGGCGTTTGTACGCCACTATCCGGGCATTTGGGGGTTTGTTGGCGCATGACTCCTCACGTGCCGCCCGATCTCCGCATCGCTCTGGTCCTGGCCGGGGGCAATGCGTTGGGCGCCTATCAGGCCGGGGTCTATGAGGCCCTGCATGAGGCGGGCATCTCGCCCGACTGGGTCGTCGGCACCTCGGCCGGGGCGATGAACGGCGCGATCATCGCGGGCAATGCACCGGCGGATATCCTGTCGCGGCTGTCCGACCTGTGGCGGCCGGACCGCACCGGCGCCATCGGCGCTTTCGCGTGGGACGGGATGATCGACAGCTGGCGGCGCAGCGGTGAGGTGATCGCAACGCTGTTCGGCGGGCGACGGGGCCTGTTCGCGCCGCTCGGCACCGCCCTGGCCGAGCGTGATACGCCCGCGCTCTATGACACCACACCGCTGGCCCACACGCTGGCGCGTCTCGTCGATTTCGAGCGGCTGAATGACGGCAGGGTCCGCTACATGGTGCAGGCGGTCGCACTGGATACCGGCGCCGAGGTCGTCTTCGACAACGGGCGCGACAGGATCACACCCGATCATGTCCGCGCCAGCTGCGCCATGCCGCCTGCCTTTCCCCCGGTCGCGATCGGCGGGGAACTCTATGTCGATGGCGGACTAGCCGCCAATCTGCCGCTCGACCCCATGCTGGCCCAGCCCGGTGACAGGCCGTTGTTGTGCATCGCGGTCGACCTGTTGCCATTGGCTGGCCCGCGCGCACCGACCATCGGCGGCATGATCAGCCGGACGCAGGATCTGGTCTTCGCCGCACAGTCGCGCCGGACGCTCACCCGCTGGCAGGACCATTATGCCACCGCTCCCGAGATGGCGCAGGCATCGGTCACGCTGGTGCAGCTTCGCTATGCCGAGCAGCAGGACGAAGTCGCGGGCAAGGCTTTGGACTTCTCGCCCCGTTCGGTGCGGGGGCGCTGGGATGCGGGCTTGCGCGACGCTCGTGCGTTGGTCGCGGCGCTGGCGGAGGGGGCGATTCCGCTTGGGGGCAGGGGGCTGACATCGACCACCATCGCGGCGCGGCAAGAGCCGCTCGCCGCCCATTCTGGAGACACGCCGTGAAAGCCGCCCGCAAGACCGCCGATGGCCGTTTCGAGATCGCCGAGGTCGAGGAACCCCAGTTGCCTGCCGACGACTGGGTCAAGGCGCGGGTGCGGATGGCGGGCATCTGCGGCACCGACCTGCGCCACTGGGAAAAGGCGGAGGAGGAACTGCACTGCTGCATCATGGGCCATGAACTGGCGGGCGAGGTGGTCGAGGTCGGCCCGGCGGTCAGCCGCGTCGCGATCGGCGACCGGGTGCTGGTCGAATCCGTGCTCGGCTGCGGTCATTGTGACTGGTGCCGGGTGCAGCAATATAATCGCTGCCCCGATCTCTATCCCACCCGCCGCGCCAGCGTCTCGCGCGCCTATGCCGAATATGTCGTCGGACCGCAGCACAAGTTCCACCGCCTGCCCGACAATGTGGGGTATGACGATGCCGCGCTGCTCGACACCTATGCCGTGGCGTTGCACGCCCAGCATCTGTCGGGCCTGACCATCGGATCGCGCGTGGCGATCATCGGGGCGGGGCCGATCGGGCTGGGCCAGCTGATGCTCGCCAAGGCCAGCGGTGCGACCGTGACGGTCATCGACAAGATGCCGCACGCGCTCGCCCTGGCCGAGCGGCTGGGTACCGACCATACCCTTCACCCGGACGACGAGGACCCCGAGGCAGCGATCTTCGGCCAGACCGACGATCGCGGCGCCGACATCGTGTTCGAATGCGCGGGCGGCGAGTCCATGCCCGACACGCTGCCGCTCGCCACGCGGCTGGTGCGGCGCGGCGGCAAGGTCGTCATCGTCGGCGGCTTCGACGCGGGGGCCATCGCCATCCCGCTGGAGTGGCAGCGTATCCAGATGTCCGAGATCGCCCTGATCCCCAGCGCCAGCTTCGCCTTTCACGACATCCATGCCGAACAGGTCGAGGTGCTCGACCTGGTGACGCGCGGGGTGCTCAAGACGCAGGAACTGATCACCCATCGCTTCCCGCTCGACCAGATCAACGAGGCGTTCGAGGCGGCGCAGGATCGGGCACGGACGGGAGCGATCTTCGTCGGATTGACCATATGACAGCCATGGACCCTTAGACGGATGTTCGATTATCTTTTTTACGTAACAGGTTAGCGGGCTGCCCGGCGACGTGTCGGGCGTGATCTTCTGGTCTTTTGCAAGACCTGATCAGCGAGGCGGAGAGATGGTGGCACAAGATCGAGAGGATGTGCCGCCATGGCCCCATGGCGAAACGGGAATGGCGGTCCGCATCCGCGATCGGGCCTGGACCGAGACGCCATTGGGGGCGATCGGACATTGGCCGCAGAGCCTGAAGACGGTGGTCGATCTCATGCTCGCGTCGTCCAGCATGATGAGCCTTGTCTGGGGTGAGGAGGCCATCCACCTCTATAATGATCGCTTCACCGAACTTCTGCGTGAACACCATGTCGACGCGCTGGGACAATCCGCCTTTCAGACCTTTGCCCGGTCGCGCGATGTTTTTGCGGCGGACATTGCGGCCGGAATGGCGGGCAAGTCGGCACGCCTTCAGGCGCAGCGCTATCCCGTACAGCGCAACGGCCGGCTGGAGGATGCGTGGTTCGACGTCGATTATGCCCCGGTCCGCGATGAGGCGGGAAGGGTCGCCGGTGTCCTGTGGACCTTGCGGGAAACGACCGCGCAGGTCCTGGCCGAGCGCACCTTGCGCGAAAGCGAGGCGCGACATCGACTGCTGATCGGAAGCTGGGCGCAGGCGGTCTGGGAAACCGATCCGGACGGTGTCGTCGTCACCGACAGCCCAAGCTGGCGGGCCTATACCGGCCAGACGGAGACGGAATGGCTGGGTTATGGCTGGCTCGATGCCATTCATCCCGACGATCGCGCCTATGCCGAACGCCAGTGGCGCGAGGCGATGACGATACGGGGGCTGGTCGATGCGGAGTTTCGGCTCCGTGCCCCGGATGGCGGCTGGCGCTGGACCAATGTTCGTGCCGGTCCCGTCCTCGATGCCGAGGGGCACATCGAGAAATGGGCGGGGATCAATATCGACATCGACGCGCGCAAACGCGCCGAAACGGCCCTGCGCGACAGCGAAGCCAAATATCGCGCCCTCTTCGAATCGATGGATGAGGCCTATGCCGTGGTCGAGGTCCTTCGCGATGACCATGGCCGCTGGGCCGACTTTCGCTTTGTCGAGGTCAATCCCGCCTTCCTTCAACATACGGGCATGCCGTGGCCGGTCGGCCAGACCGCGACGGAATTGCTGGGCACGCCGAACCCGCATTGGACGAAGCTGTATGGCCAGGTCCTCGATACCGGCCGCTCGATCCGCGTCGAGGAAAGCGAACCGACGCTGGACCGGCTGTTCGATCTCAATATCTTTCCGCTCGACACTGGGCTTCATCATGTCGCTGTCCTGTTCACCAACATCACCGAGCGCCGCCGTATCGAAGAACGCGTGAGAGCCAGCGAGGCATGGTTGCACCTGCTGGTCGAGGGGATACCGCAGCTGGTCTGGCGCTCGGCCGAACGGGGTCAGTGGAGCTGGGCCAGCAGCCAGTGGCAAGCCTTTACAGGGCAGAGCCTGACGGCCAGCATCGGTCGCGGCTGGCTCGATGCGGTTTGTTCGGACGATCATGATGCCGTCCTGCGCGCATGGGACGGGGCATCCTTGTCGGGCCGTATCGATGTTGAGTTCCGGGTCCGGCGCGCGAGCGACGGCGCCTATGTCTGGCACCATATGCGTGCCATGCCGGTCCGCGACGATGCCCGGCGCATCGTCGAATGGCTGGGCACGACGACCGATGTTCAGCAATTGAAGGAATTGCAGGAACGCCAGTCGATCCTTGTCGACGAACTCCAGCATCGGACCCGAAACCTGATCGGCGTCGTGCGGTCGATGGCCGACAAGACGGCGCGGTCCAGTGCCGATCTATCGGACTTTCGCTTGCGCTTTCGGGACCGTCTGGAATCGCTGGCGCGGGTACAGGGGCTGCTGTCCCGGCTTCATGACGTCGATCGTGTCATGTTCGACGATCTGATCCGAACCGAGCTGTCGGCGATCAACGGCGGCCTGGACCATGTCACGCTGACGGGACCGACCGGCGTGCGCTTGCGCTCGTCAACCGTTCAGACGCTGGCGATGGCGCTCCACGAACTGGCGACGAATGCGGTGAAATATGGCGCTCTGGGACAAGCGACCGGGCACCTTGCCGTGACATGGTCGCTCGAGCCCATGGGCGATGATGGGCAGCCCTGGCTCCATATAAATTGGCGGGAAAGCGGCGTCGCCATGCCGCCCGCCGGATCGGCCCCGAAGGGTACCGGCCAGGGCCGCGAATTGATCGAGCGGGCGCTTCCCTATCAGCTTCGGGCGCGCACATCCTACCAACATGGCCCGGACGGCGTGCTTTGCGCGATCTCGCTGCCAGTTTCCGCGAGCAAGGAGGTGGGGGCGCATGGCTGAACGAACACTAAGCGGCTGTCATATTCTGGTGGCGGAGGACGAATTTCTGATCGCCGACGATCTGCGGATCGAACTGGGTGAGGCTGACGCGGTGGTGCTGGGCCCGGTTGGCACGCTCCGGGAGGCTTTGGAGATGGCCCGATCCGAACGGCGGATCGACGGGGCCATTCTCGACGTCAATCTTGGCGGGGATCTGGCCTATCCGGTCGCCGACATCCTGATCGAACGCGGGATACCGCTGATCTTCACGACGGGATATGATGGAGGGGGCCTTGCCGACCCGCTTCGCAACCGTGGCCCGCTGCGAAAAGCCGACAACCATCACCCGGATCGCGCAAGCGATCGGGCGGGTGATCCATCGGGAATGACCTCACTACGGGAGAGTAGCTCGGTTTTCGCTTCGATCCGTGAAATCCGAAACTGGCCTGTCACCCATATTGTGGGGTACATCGCAGCCACGATATCACGAGGTGCAAGTCGCATGATGTACAAAGCCCTGACCATCGCGGCGCTGTTGTCGCCCCTGACCATCGGCGTCGCCCAGGCCGAGCCCGATCCGGGCAAGAAGGCCTGCGTCGCCGAGGCGCGGCGGCTGTGCCCGATGGAGATGAAGTCGATGAGCCGCAAGAAGGTCGAGGCCTGCATGATCCAGAAGATCGATCAGACCTCGCCCACCTGTCACGCCGCGATGCTGCGGATCAAGGCCGAGCGGGAGGCGGCTGCGACCCGGCGCTGAGGCCCAGCGCGCGGTTCTCCGCGCCGATCCGGACATACAGCATCGCCGCGTTCAGGACGGTGAACAGCGCGGCAATGCCGACCAGTCCGAAGGTGAGGGGCAGCACCGCGATCTCGGCCGTGACGACGGCGTAATTGGGGTGGCGCAGGAAACGGAACGGCCCCCGGGCGACCAGCGACGCGCCCGGCAGGACGATGATCCGCGTCGTCCAGCGCGGACCCAGGGTCGCCAGCACCCAGATCCGCATCCCCTGCAAGACGGCGAAGACCAGGAGCAACGGCCAGGAGACCGTCCGGCCGCCCACGCTGAACCACAGGGCGACCAGCCACGCGGTATGCATCGCGACCATCACCGGATAATGGCTCGCCCCATATTCGCGCGCACCCGCCGCCATCAGCCGGGCGGTGTTGCGCCGCGCGATGACCAGCTCGCTCAATCGCTGTAGCGTGACGAACGCCATGATGGCATAGGGTAGGGTCATCGATTGCACTCCAGCACCAGCGAAGAGGCGGTGAAGCCCGGCCCCAAGGCGCTCAGCAGAGAGCGGAGCGGCAGGCCTTCCCGGCGATAGCGGTCCAGCACGAATAGCACGGTCGGCGCGGACATGTTGCCATGGTCGCGAAGAACCGCACGTTCCTGCGCCAGTGCGCCATGCTCCAGGCCAAGGGCGATCTCCAGCGCGTCTAGCACGCGCGCCCCGCCGGGATGGCAGATGAAACGGTCGATATCCGACAAGGCGAACCCCTGCGCATTCAGCATGCCGGTCACGGCCTGACGCATCTCGCGCTCGACAAAGGTCGGGATCGCGCGGTTCAGGACGACGGCCAGCCCCGTCTGCTCGGTGCGCCACCCCATGATGTCGAGCGTGTCGTTCCAGGTGTGTTCCGCGCTACCGACGATCTGGGCAAAGCCTTCGTCGCCGGTTCGCAGCAGGCACGCCGCCGCGCCGTCACCGAACAGCGCGGTGGAGATCAGGTCGGCCTTGTCCGCGCCGTTGGTCCTCAGCGCCAAGCTGCACAGTTCGACCGTGACGAACAGCACCGTCGAACCCGGTCGCGCGCGGGCCAGATCGGCGGCAAGCGCCAGCCCGGTGGCGCCGCCCGCACAGCCCAGGCCGAAGACCGGCACCCGCCGCACATCGTTCCGGAACGACAGATGCGCCATGGCCCGCGCCTCCAGGCTGGGCGTGGCGATCCCGGTCGAGGAGACGGTGACGATGGCATCGACGTCGCCGGCTTCCAATCCGGCCTCCTCCAGCGCACCACGGGCAGCGGCGACGAACAAGTCGAGCGCGACGTCGAGATAGGCGGCGCTCCGCTCCTCGAACGAGCGGGGCGTATGATACCAGTCGAGCGGCATGGCCAGTTGGCGCTCGGCGATGCCCGCATGGTCGAAGACGGGGGCCAGCCGGTCGAAATCGGCGAAGCGGTCGCCGATCAACGCCCGCGCCGTGGCGAGGGCCTGATCCTGGGACAGTCGATGATGGGGCGTGCGCGTCGCAAGCGACAGAAGGGCAACCGGTTGAGACATGCACCGTCCGAGTAGCCGGTCAACCGGCGGAAATGGATACCGGAGCGCAACGATCCGCGTCGCGGCTTGTTCAACCTGTCGAAAAATACAGGACGGGGTCGACGGATGGCAGGCGTAGCGACGATATGACACCCGCGACCGCATCACCCGCCTCCGAGCCGCAGACGGCCGGGTTCGCCGCCTGGGCCGGCTTCACCTGCATGTGCCTGGGCATGTTCATGGCGATCCTGGACGTGCAGATCGTCGCGACCTCGCTGCCGACGATCCAGGCCGCGCTGCGCATCGCGCCCGATCGGATGGTCTGGATCCAGACCGCCTATCTGACCGCCGAAATCGTCGCGATCCCGCTTACGGGGTATCTGACCGACGTGCTGGGGATGCGGCGGCTGTTCGTCGGCGCGGTCAGCCTGTTCACCCTGGCCTCGATCGGGTGCGCGCTGAGCGGCAGTTTCGAAAGCCTAATCCTGTGGCGGGTCGTGCAGGGCTTTTCGGGCGGTACGCTGATCCCCATCGTGTTTTCCGCCGTCTTCCTGCTGTTCCCGGTACGGGTACAGGGGCTGGCGACCACCATCGCCGGGGTGGCCGCCGTTCTGGCGCCGACCATCGGGCCGATCGTCGGCGGATGGGTGACGCAATCCTTTTCGTGGCACTGGCTGTTCCGCATCAACATCGTGCCGGGTATCGTCGCGGCACTGGGCGTGGCGTGGCTGTTGCGCGGCGAGGCGGCGGTCGAGCGATCGGGCACGCGCCGTAGCATCGACATTGCAGCGCTGGTCCTGCTCGCCGCCGCGCTTGTCGCGTTGCAGATCGGGTTGAAGGACGCGCCGACGCGCGGCTGGGGCGATGCGCGCGTGTTGGGCTTGCTGGCGGTCTTCGTGGCGTGCGGGGGCGGGTTCGTCGTACGGACATGGCGTGCGGCGGTGCCGCTGGTCGAACTGCGCTGCTTTGCCGACCGCAATTTCGCGATCGGATGCCTGTTCAGCTTCGTCCTGGGGTTCGGCCTGTTCGGTTCGACCTATCTGATGCCCTTCTTCCTGGGGCTGGTGCGCGAGCATGGCGCGCTGCGCATCGGCGAGATTATGCTGGTCACCGGCATCGCCCAACTGGTGAGCGCGCCCATCGCCGTCTGGGCCGAACGGCGGGTCGATCCGCGCTGGCTGACCGCCTTCGGCTTCGGGTTGTTCGCGATCGGCCTGCTGATGAGCATGAGCCAGACCGCGCAGACCGATTTTCAGGCGATGATCCTGCCCCAGGTGGTGCGCGGCGCGGCGATCATGTTCTGCCTGTTGCCGCCGACCCGCATGGCGCTGGGCCGGTTGCCGCGCACGCTGGTCGCCGATGGCAGCGGGCTGTTCAACCTGATGCGCAATCTGGGCGGTGCGGTCGGGCTGGCACTGGTCGACACGATGATCTTCAGCCGCGCCGCGACCGAGGGGCGCCATATCGCCAGCCGCCTTCAGGCGGGTGACCTCGACACGGCGCTGCGCATCGGCATCCCCAAGGACGCCTTTCTGGAACAGCGCGGCCAGCCGCTCGACGATTTCGCCGTCGAGATGGTGCGGCCGCTGGTGGAAAAGGCTGCGCTCGTCCCCGCCGTCAACGCCGCCTGGGCGATGTGCGGGGTGTTGACCGCCATCGTCCTGCTCGCGGTGCTGTGGGTGCGGCGTACCCCCGTCGAATGACGCGGAGTATTCGACCCCTAACCGCCCGACGCCCGTCCCATCATCGATCGGGGTCGACACCGGCGTCGCTGGACGCGTTGCCGATCAGTATCTCCATGGCGTGACGGGCGGCCCGCCCGTCGCCTTCGATCAGGGCGGCGTACACCGCATGGTGATCCGGCATCGGGTCGCGATACTGGCGACGCTCGTCCCTGGCGAAGCGGGTCGTCCACTCGACCGCCGCCGCGATCGAAGAGGACAGGGTCATCAACGGCTCGTTCCGCGTGGCCTCCAGGATCGTCAGGTGAAAGGCCTGATCCGCCGCCCGCCCGGCAGGGTCGAGCAGGCCATAGCGCTCCATCTCTCCCAGGGCATGGCCCATGCGTGCCAGCTGCCGCTCGTCACGCCGCCGGGCCGCGAACATGGCGGCGGACGGTTCGACGATGCTGCGCAGTTCGAAGATGCTGGCGATGAATTCGGGCGTCGGTCCCCCCTCGAACATCCAGCCCAGGACGTCGAGGTCGAGCATGTTCCACTTGGCCCGTTCGGTCACCCGCGTGACGCTCTTCACGCGGTTGACGATAAGACCCTTGGCCGCCAGGATTCGCAGCGCCTCGCGATACGCCCCGCGTGAAACGCCGTTCTCGCTGCTGTAGCGCTCTTCGCTGACGAGCGCAGTGCCGGGGGCCAACCTGCCGCTCACGATCGCCACCCCCAATTCATGGGCGATCCCCCCGCGTATGTCGGTCGGGCGGCTTTTGCGAACGAAGTCGGGGGCGTCATCGGCAGTCATATCAACACCATGGTGACGACAGCCGGTATGCGTCAAGCGCAACCGCTGTCGGGTCCAATGTCTTACAAGATTGCAAAGGGACAAGATACGACAAAGTCCCAATTCTTTGTCGTTGTGAAATCTGGTACTACAAGTTATGGTTGTGGCGTGAGGCGGTGGC
Source organism: Sphingomonas sp. Leaf257 (assembly GCF_001422185.1). Taxonomy (NCBI): domain Bacteria; kingdom Pseudomonadati; phylum Pseudomonadota; class Alphaproteobacteria; order Sphingomonadales; family Sphingomonadaceae; genus Sphingomonas; species Sphingomonas sp. Leaf257. The sequence goes on along the minus strand of NZ_LMMH01000004.1, from coordinate 75,937 downwards.
ATACCGCTCGGGGAAAGGGGCTATGGCAAGGCAGGGGATAGGTGTCGCGCTGCTCAAGGCGATCGTGCGAAACGGAACCGCGCCGCTCCGGTTTGCGGTTCGCACGGCGTCGGAAGGCGCAGTGGAGCCGTTCGCCGCCGCTGAGCCCTATTCCCGTCCGTCATTGCGCTTTCGCAGCGGACCTTCGTGTCCCCGTTCGATCCCCAACGCCTTTATGGAGATAAGGTCATGAGATATTTCAGCGGCTTGTCGGTCGCCATGGGCGCGTTGCTGATGTCCGCGCCGTCGCACGGGCAGTCTGCCCCGGCGGCGGTGGCGGCGCCGCGACCCGTGGCGGTCTCGGTGGATGCGTCAAAGACGGTCGGGGCGTTGCCGCCGTCGTGGCGGTTCTTCGGAGCGGACGAACCGAACTATGCGACGATGAAGGACGGCGAGAAACTGCTGGTGCAACTGGGCGACCTGCGGCGCGGCGAGGTGTATTTCCGGGCGCACAACCTGCTGAACACCGGCGACGGCACACCGGCGTTCAAATGGGGCAGCACCAACATCTATCGGGAGACCAAGGACGGCAAGCCGATCTACGACTGGACCAATGTCGACCGCATCATCGACACCTATATCGCGCGGGGCGTCAAGCCGTACCTCCAGATCGGCTTCATGCCGGAGGCGATGTCGACGGCCCCGGCGGGGACGCCGTACCGGCACAACTGGCGTCCGGGCTTCGACTATAAATACATCATCACCGGCTGGGCCTATCCGCCCAAGGATTATGACAAGTGGCGCGAGCTGGTCTATCAATGGACCCGCCACAATGTCGAACGCTATGGCCGTGCCGAGGTCGAACGCTGGTATTTCGAGGTCTGGAACGAACCGAACGGAGCCTATTGGCAGGGCACGCCGGAGGAGTTCTACAAGCTGCACGACTATGCCATCGATGGCGTTCGCCGCGCGCTGCCCACGGCGCGGGTCGGCGGCATGGATTCGGCGGGTCCCGGTGGCAGCTTCATGGACGGCTTCCTGCGCCATGTGACCAGCGGCAAGAATTACGCCACCGGCCAGGTCGGAACGCCGACGGACTTCCTGGCCTTCCATGCCAAGGGGGACCCCAAGTTCGTGGACGGCCATGTCCGCATGGGTCTCGACGTTCACCTTCGCGGCGTGAACGGCGGCTTCGACAAGACGCTGTCCATGCCAGCGCTGGCGTCCAAGCCGGTCGTGATCGGCGAAAGCGATCCCGAGGGCTGCGCGGCGTGTCCCGGCCTCAAGAACGGCTATCGCAACGGCACCATGTATTCCAGCTATACGGCGGCCAGCTTCCCGCGCATCTGGGCCCTGGCGAAGCGGCGCAACGTCAATCTGGAAGGCGTGCTGACCTGGGCGTTCGAGTTCGAGGACCAGCCCTGGTTCGCGGGGTATCGCCAGCTGTCGTCCAACGGCATCGACCTGCCCGTGCTCAACATATTCCGCATGTTCGCGAAGCTGGGAACCGACCAATTGGCCGCGACGAGCGATGCGGAGCTGCCGCTGGACGAGATCATGGCCAAAGGCGTGCGGGGGCAGGCGGATGTCGGCACGCTCGCCACGCGGACCAAGGACGGCCAGGTCGCCGTCCTCCTGTGGCACTATCACGATGACGACGTGCCCGGCCCGAGCGCGGCGATCCGCCTGACGATCCGGGGCGTCCGTGGCCGGGCCCCGACGGCGACGCTGTTCCGCGTCGATGAGGACAACGCCAATGCCTTTTCCGCCTGGAAGAAGATGGGGTCGCCGCTGAATCCCAACGTCACGCAATATGCCGCGCTGGAAAAGGCATCGGCGATGCAGCCGCAGCCCATCACCCTGACGGCCGAGGCGCGCGACACGGTTACCACGTCGATCACGGTGCCCAGACAGGGCGTCGCGCTGGTCGTGTTGAATGCGCGTTGATACCCCGATTGCCACACGGTCATGGGGGATCGCGCTGCTGGTGGCGACGGCGATCGCCATCAGCTATCTCGATCGACAGACACTGCCCTGGGTGATCGGGCATATCCAGAAGGATATCCCGATCGGCAACCAGACCAAGGCGCTGCTCGATTCCGCGTTCCTGGCGACCTATGGCTTGATGTATCTGGGGGGTGGCTGGCTGCTCGACCGGGTGGGAACGCGGGTCGGCTTCGTGGCGATCATGGCGTTCTGGTCGCTGGCCTGCGCCAGTCATGGGCTGGCGGGCGGGGTGGTGGCGCTGGTCGCCAGTCGGCTGCTCCTGGGCATCGGCGAGGGCGGGGGCTTTCCCGCCGCCACACGGGCCATTGCCGAGCGTTTCACGCCCCGCGCCCGTGCGACCGCGATGGGTATCGTGAATGCCGGGACATCGGTCGGCGCGGTCATCGCCCCGCCACTGATCGCGTTGCTGCTCGCAAAGGCGAACTGGTTCGGCCTGGCGAGCTGGCGCTGGGTGTTCTTCGTGACCGGCGCGCTGGGGCTGGTCTGGGCGGTGTCGTGGGCCGTATCCTATCGCGATCCGCTCCCGGAGGCGGCTGTGCCGGACCATCCCGCGAAGGCGCCGACGGTTCGTGCGCTTCTTGCCCGGCGTGAGGTCGCCGGTATCGTCGGCGCCAAGTTCCTGAGCGACGGCGCCTGGTATTTCTACCTGTTCTGGCTGCCCAAATATCTGTTCGAGGTGCATCATTTCGACCTCAAACAGGCCGCGACGCTGGGCTGGATTCCCTATGCGGCGGCGGGCGGCGGCAGTATCGGCGCGGGCTGGCTGTCGAGCCGACTGCTCGCACGCGGCATGTCCGTCAACGCCGCCCGCAAGATCGCGCTGGCCGCCTGCGCCGCGTGCATGCCCTGGGTGATGCTGGTCCCGCAGGCGCAAACGGTGGGGATAGTGCTGGCCATCTTCAGCCTGGCCTTTTTCGGCCAGCAGGGCTGGTCGACCCTGGTCATGACGCTGCCGACCGACATGATCTCGCGCGCGGCGCTGGGGCGTCTCGCGGGGCTGGTCGGCATGGGCGGCGCGTTCGGCGGCATCGTCATGGGCCAGGCAGCGGGGTGGGCGCTCGACCATGGCCATGGCTATGCCCCCGTGCTGGCGGTCGCCGCCTCGCTCCACGTCCTGGCCTTCGCGCTGATCTGTCTGGCGGTTCCGCGCATCCAACAACTCGACCGTGAAGGAAACACCGCGTGAAGATCACCGAAGTCCGCACCCGCGTCGTGCAGTGGAAGGGCCGCACACAGGCCCTGCCGCCCCATTTCTGCACCAATCCGATGGACGCCGTTTCGCCCATGCTCTCGCCCGAGACGATGGGCAGCTTCACCTTCCACGGCTGGCTGATCGTCGAGATATTCACCGATACCGGGCTGGTCGGCATCGGCAATGCCGCGCTGGCGCCGATGGTCGCCAAGCAGATCATCGACGGTGCGCTGGCACCGCTGCTGATCGGCTGCAATCCCTGGGACACCGAGTTCCTGTGGCAGCACATGTACCGCAAGACGATGGCGTTCGGGCGCAAGGGCGTGGTGATGGCCGCGATCTCCGCCATCGACATTGCGCTGTGGGACCTGATGGGCAAGGACGCCCGGCAGCCCTGTTTCCGCCTGATGGGCGGACGCACCCGGCCGCATATCCCCGTCTATGCCAGCCGCCTCTATTCCGTGCCGCTCGACGAGCTGGCCGAGGAAGCCCGACGCTACAAGGCACAAGGCTTCGGCGCGATGAAGCTGCGTTTCGGCTGGGGCCCGGACGACGGTGCGGCGGGTATGGCACGCAATGTCGAGCTGGTGCGTACGGTGCGCGAAGCCGTGGGCGATGAGATCGACGTGATGGCCGATGCCTATATGGGCTGGAGCCTAGACTATGCGAAGCGGATGATGCGGCTGATCGAACCGTTCAACCTCCGCTGGCTGGAAGAGGCGATCATCCCCGACGATATCCATGGCTATCACGAGTTGCGCCGTTTCGGATCGACGCCGATCGCGGCGGGCGAGCATGAATTCACCAGCTACGGCTTCCGCCAGCTGATTGAGGCTCGCGCGCTGGATTACATCCAGTTCGACACGAACCGGGTCGGCGGCCTGACCGCCGCCCGCAAGATCCAGGCGCTGGCCGAGGCGCATGGCATCCCGGTCGTACCGCATGCCGGGCAGATGCATAATTATCACGTCGTGATGGCCAGCCTGAACTCGCCGATCGCGGAATATTTTCCCAAGGTCGACGTGGAAGTGGGCAACGAACTGTTCTGGTATATTTTCAAGGGCGAGCCCGTCGCGCAGGATGGCTATATCAGGCTGTCCGATGATCTTCCCGGCCTGGGGCTGGAGATCGACGAGGCCGCACTCCTGCAATTCGAGGTGACGCAATGACGATCCGCAACGTGGCCCTGCTGGGCCTGGGCATCATGGGTGGCGGCATGGCGCGCCAGCTGCTGGAGGCGGGGTTCCACGTCACCGTGTGGAACCGCTCGAAGGACAAGGCCGCCTCGCTGGCGAGCGCCGGAGCGTACGTTGCCGAGACACCGGCCGATGCGGTGGCGCAGGCGGATGTCGCGATCGGGATGCTGTCGAGCGACGATGCCTCCCGCGCCGTTTGGCTGGACGGGGGCGCGCTGGCGGCGATGCGTCCCGGCAGCATCCTGATCGAGGCGAGCACGCTGACGATCGACTGGGTGCGCGAGCTGGCCGCGGCCGCCAAGGGGCGCGGTATCGGCTTTCTCGATGCGCCGGTCACGGGAAGCAAGGTGCAGGCCGCGTCGGGGCAGCTGCGCTTCCTCGTGGGGGGTGCCGCGTCCGATGTGGAGACGGCCCAACCCGTTCTGGCGGCGATGGGCAGCGAAACCATCCATCTGGGCGATACCGGCAGCGGCGCGCTGTTGAAGCTGGTCAACAATTTCCTGTGCGGCGTGCAGATCGCCAGCCTGGCGGAAGCCGTCGCGATGATCGAACGGAGCGGGCTGGATGTCGACCGTGCGGTCGGCCTGCTGGCGAGTGGAGCGCCGGGCAGTCCGTTGCTGGGTGCGGTCGCGGGGCGGATGCTTCAGCGTGCCTATGACCCGCAATTCCTGATCCCGCTGATGGCCAAGGACCTGTCCTATGCCCAGGCGGCGTTCGATGCGCAGGGTATCGATCTCGCCAGCGCCGCTGCCGCACGCGCCCGGTTCGAGGCGGCGGCGGCGGCCGGGCGGGCGAACGAGGACATCGCCGCCGTCGTCGAGCCGCTTCGCCCCCAGCATTGCTGACACCCGTCTTCCGCGTCTTTGCCAAGGATTTCATCCCCCGTGTTCCATCGCATCCCACCCTTCGTCCTGCCGCTCGCCACGCTGGCGATGACCCTGACCGCCTGCGGCAAGGCGGAGGAAAACGGCCCCGCGGCAAGTTCCGCGGAAGCGCCGGTCAATTACGGGAACGCCAAGCCCGCGACGTCCAAGCCGTTCCGTACCGAGGCGATCGCGACGTTCGACGATCCCTGGGCGCTCACCTTTATCGGCAACGACCGCATGCTGGTCACCGAAAAGCCTGGCAAGCTGTGGCTGGTGACGAAGGCGGGGGCCAAGACCCCGGTCGGCGGCGTTCCGACGGTCCATCATGAAGGGCAGGGCGGCCTGCTCTTCGTCATCGCATCGCCGACCTTCGCACAGGATCGGCAGGTCTATCTGACCTATGCCGAGCCGGGCGAAGGCGGCGACGGGCTGGCCCTCGCGCGCGCGACGTTGATGGAGGGGGCAGGGGGCGCTTCGCTGGCGAACCTGTCGGTCATCTGGCGGCAACTGCCGCGCGGTGCTGGGGGACAATTTGGCGGCTATATCGCCTTTTCGCCGAACGGGCAGTATCTGTTCCTGACGGTGGGCGAGCGGCAGCGTTTCACCCCGGCGCAGGACCCCGATCAGGCGCTCGGCAAGATCCTGCGTCTGACGCTCGACGGCAAGCCCGCGCCCGGCAATCCGGCGGCGGGCAGGACCGGCGCGACGAGCATTGGCATCATCGATCCGCCCGAGGATACGGTCGCCGCCGCCACCGCCAAGGTCCGGCAGGCGACGATGCCCGCGCCCAACCTGACCCCGGCCGAAACCTGGGTGAGCGGCCTGCGCAATCCTTACGGCCTCGCCTTCGACGATCAGGGGCGGCTGTGGGAAACCGAGATGGGGCCGAAGGGCGGCGACGAACTCAACCTGATCGAACCCGGCGCCAATTATGGCTGGCCGCTGGTCTCCTATGGCGACAATTACAACGACAAGCCGATCCCCCGTCCCGATACCAAGCCGCAGTTCCGGCAACCGGCGCTCTATTGGAACCCGGTCATCGCCCCTGCGGGCTTCACCTTCTATCGGGGCAACATGTTCCCCGAATGGCGCGGTTCGGCCTTTGTCGGGGGGCTGGGATCGAACCTGCTGGTGCAGATCACGTTCGACGGCATCAAGCCACGGGAAGCGGCGCGCTGGGACATGGGGGCCCGCATCCGTTTCGTGATGGCCGGTCCCGATGGCGCCTTGTGGGTGTTGGAGGATGGCGATGGCGGCCGGTTGCTGCGATTGTCATCGCGACGCTCGGCGTAAGTCGCCGGATCGCCGGGCCGGAGAAAGATCGCCCGGCGGTCTTACCCGCGCTTGTTGATAGGCACTGTCCGTTCCCGCTCTTCAGGGCGGGGCGGGCGGTCGTCATTCCCCGCTGCCCGGCAGCGGGCTGGGACGTGCGACCCGACAGATGGTCCGTCCTGCCATTCTGCAACCGGTCGCGGTCATAGGCATTCTGTTCCATGAGCACGGTGCCGATAGTGATCGATTAATGAAATCTGTCAGGCCCGAAAAATCGCTTGGACAGCATGTTGTCCGATGCGGCACCTTCGCTCCCATAGGAACACCGGTTGGAAGAGGACACCGACATGGCCGATTACGAACAGCCCAAGGGCAGCGGTTGCCCGATGGGCGGCAAGGGCGGCGGCGAGGTCAAGGCGCGGTCGCTGCTGGGGCGGACCAACAAGGATTGGTGGCCCGATGCGCTGCCGATCGACATGCTGCACCAGCACGGCATCTCGCCCGATCCGATGGGCGAAGATTTCGACTATGCCGAGGCGTTCAACACGCTCGACTATGCCGCGGTCAAGGCGGACCTGCTCGCGCTGATGACCGACAGCAAGCCCTGGTGGCCGGCGGACTATGGCCATTATGGCCCCTTCATGATCCGCATGGCCTGGCACGCCGCCGGCACCTACCGCGTGACCGATGGGCGCGGCGGGTCGTCCTCGGGTCAGCAGCGTTTCGAGCCGCTCAACTCGTGGCCGGACAACGGCAATCTCGACAAGGCGCGGCGCCTGCTGTGGCCGATCAAGCAGAAATACGGCAAGCATATCAGCTGGGCCGATCTGTTCATCCTGGCGGGCAATGTCGCGATCGAGAGCATGGGCGGCCCGACCTTCGGTTTTGCGGGCGGCCGCAAGGATGTCTATGCGTCGGAGGGTGACACCTTCTGGGGCGCCGAAGAGCTGTGGGTCGACGAAGGTGCGCAGACCCGCATCACCGAGGAACTGCCCGAGCTCGAAGGGCCGCTTGCCGCGATCCAGATGGGCCTCATCTACGTCAATCCCGAAGGTCCCGGTGGCAATCCCGATCCGCTGACCTCGGCGCGCGACATGAAGGCGACGTTCCAGCGCATGGCCATGAACTCGGAAGAGACGGTGGCGCTGACCGCCGGTGGCCACGCCTTCGGCAAGGCGCATGGTGCAAAGCCCCCCACGGGCTTCAAGAACCCCGCCTCGGAAGCGATCCACCAGCAGGGTCTCGGCTGGCTGACCGACAGCGAGGAGATCGGCCAGGGCCATATCACGACCTCGGGCATCGAGGGTGCCTGGTCGAACAATCCGACCCGGTGGACCGGCGACTATCTGCGGCTGCTGTTCAAATACGACTATGAGCTGACGCAGAGCCCGGCGGGTGCCAAGCAGTGGACCCCGGTCAACCCTGATCCGGAGGACATGGCCCCCGACGCACGCGACCCGAACAAGCGCGTGCCCACGATCATGACCACCGCCGACATGGCGCTGAAGATGGATCCCGAGTTCCGCGAGATCGCGCTGCGTTTCCGCGACGATCAGTCGGCGCTCGACGATGCGTTTGCCCGGGCCTGGTTCAAGCTGACCCACCGCGACATGGGGCCGAAGATCCGCTATCTTGGGCCGGAAGCTCCCGAAGAGACGCTGATCTGGCAGGATCCCGTGCCGGAAGGCACCGCACCGTCGGATGCGGCCGTGGCTGCGTTCAAGGATGCGGTGCTGTCCAGCGGATTGACGGTCGCGCAGATGGTCAAGACCGCCTGGGCCTCGGCGTCGACCTATCGCCGGTCGGATCATCGCGGCGGCGCCAACGGTGCCCGCATCGCGCTGGCTCCGCAGAAGGACTGGGCGGTCAACGAGCCCGAACAGCTCCAGACGGTGCTGGCAAAGCTCAACGAACTGCGCGGCGACATGTCGCTGGCCGATGCGATCGTGCTGGCGGGTTCGGCGGCGGTCGAGAAGGCGGCGCGTGATGCCGGGTTCGACGTCAGCGTTCCGTTCCTGGGCGGTCGCGGCGATGCGACGCAGGAATGGACCGATGTCGAGAGCTTCAAGTGGATGGAGCCGCAGGCCGATGGTTTCCGCAACTATCTGAAGACCCGCAACCCGGTGAAGACCGAGGAGCTGCTGCTCGACCGGGCGGCGTTGCTGGGCCTGTCCGCGCCGGAGATGACCGTGCTGGTCGGTGGCCTGCGCGTGCTGGGTGCCAACTTCGGCGATGCGCCGGAAGGCGTGCTGACCGATCGTCCGGGTCAGCTGACCAACGACTTCTTCGTCAACCTGCTCGACAATGATACCTTCTGGGATCTGGTCGATGCGTCGAGCGACGAGAAGTTCATCGGTTACGACCGTGGCGGTCGCCAGGAAAAGTGGCGCGCGACGCGGACCGACCTGATCTTCGGCTCCAACTCGCAGCTGCGCGCGACAGCCGAGGTCTATGCCGAGAACGGGCATGAGGAAAAGTTCGTGCGCGACTTCGTGCGGGCTTGGGTGAAGGTGATGAACGCCGATCGCTTCGACGTGACCGCCAAGCCTGTGTCGGCCAACCAGGCCAGCTAAGCCCGTCGATTGCCTTGCGGGGGCGCGGTGCGCCGGACTTGGGTCCGGGCACCGCGCCCCTTTTTCATGTCTGCTGCGCTGTCCGATAGGGGGAGGGGCAAAGAAACGACTTCGTGCGCGTCGATACGAATGCTATCCCGAGGTTCGATCAGAGGATGATATGACGCAAATTGCTGGTTCCGGCGAATATGTTATCGATGAGGTGCAGAAGATCGTCCGGGCGCATGTCCCCGGGGCGACGTGCGCGCTGCTGGACTATGGCAAGCGGATCGGATGCGGTGAACTCGACGAGCACGGCAATCTTCACGAGGTGCGGTGGCTGCGTCGCGAGCTGGACGACGAACAGGTCGCCAAGGATGCCGAGCGCATGGCGCGCCAGATCGCCGAGGCCAATTCCGGCTGATTGGGGCTTGAGCTCTCCCCCGAGCGTCAACATGCGCCCTGTCTTTCCCTCGCCCCATAGAGGGGAGAAGGAAGAAAGCAGCAATGATGACCATGGATCTGACCCCAGAGCCTGATGACCTGAGATGAAACCACCCCTCCCCTTCAGGGGAGGGGCCGGGGGTGGGGCGCTTCCACAAGCACGGCGTTCGTGGAAAGGCCCCACCCCAACCCCTCCCCTGAAGGGGAGGGGCTCACGTTGCTTCAATGTAATGCTGTCCCGCTTCAGGCGGCGATGGCATAGCGTCGGCAGTGTTCGAGATAGCCCGTTTCGTGACTGCCGGAGAGCGTAATGACGCTTTCCCAGAGCCATGACGGTGTGTCGAGCGCACCGCTCCGATCCGCTTCGATCATCGCCAGCCATTCGGAGCGGGCGGCCGCGTCCATCTGGCGCGCATGGGCGGTTCCGACCACGAAAGCCAGGTGTCGGGCGGCGCGAACCGCCTCGCCCTGGCTAAATTGATCCACCTCCAGCTTCATGTCGTGCGGGGTCAGTTCGCGGATGAAGAGCGAGCGGTCCAGCATCGTGACGGGCATCATCCGCTCGCCGAGATAGGGGGACAAATGACGGGCCGCGGTCACCACCCGTTCCGCAGGGTCGCTCGGCATTTCCGCGCCGGGCGCTGCGGGGGCGATGGGAGCGGTCGCCTCCTTCAGATCGACCAGCGCGTACGACCAGTTACCCTTGCGCGTCCGGAGCGCCACGATCGCGGCGTAGCGCAGCAGGCCGAGCGAACTGCACCCCTTCATCCAATAGGCAGCGTCGACCAGCCGGACTTCGCGGTCCTGCGGCTTGCCCTTCAGCGACAGCACCATGGCACCGACCCGTTCGTCGGCGAACAGCGCGGTCAGTGCCTCACGCTCCTCAGGCGACAACTCCCAGAATTTCTTGCCCAGCGGGATAAGCGGTTCGACGGCGTCCAGCCTTTCCTTGGCCAGATGGCGCCAGCGCCGACCCAGGGCCTCACGCTCGACGCTGCGGACGATCTCGGAGTCGAGGTCGGGATCGTCGCGATCGGGACCGCGAAAGGCCGTGGCATAGCCTTCGACCATCGCCTCCATCATGCGCATGGTCACGACACCGGGCAGGTCAGAGCCGCGCGCCGCCGTGGCCAGCGACAGGCCGAGCCGGATGAGGTCATGGGCGGGGTTGCCGATTACGGCCTGATCGAGATCGCGGATCTGGATTTCTACCGAGCCATGGCCATTGGCGACCGGCCCCAGATTGCCCAGATGGCAGTCGCCGCAAATCCAGATCGCCGGTCCCTGCGGCACCCGCCGCGCCGTCTTGGATGCAGCCAGCCATTCGTAGAATTTCGCCGTGTTGCCGCGGACATAGGCATGGGCGGATCGCGCCATCTTCAGCGTACGACGGGCTTCGAGAATGGCATTGCGATCGGCGGGAAATGGCATGTGTGACGGGACCTCGAACGAGTTACTTCACGACAACGCGACGGCGCGCCGAAAGTAACAAAACATTGCTGGCGGCGCGATTTGGGCTGTCGCCACACAAGCGATATCGGGCCGGCACAAGCACCGGGTTGCGGTACGCTATATCGTATCATACAGCGGCGGCTTCATGTCGGTCCCCTTTGAAAGTGCTGCCTTGCAGACCAAGCGTGCTCCCCTTCTCGGCCTTTTGCTACTGACGACGGCAGGCAGTCTGACTGCGCAGCAGCCCGCGCGCCTGCCGCCGACATTGCCATGGTCCGGGAAGAGCGAAGCCCTGGTCGCAAAGGCGGGCGATCCCTGGATCACCCCGGTCGAGGCATCGGGTTTCCGGACGACGCCGCGTTATGCCGAGGTGAGGGCATGGCTCGCACGTCTGCAAGCGGCGTCGCCCCTCATCCGCGTCGAGACGTTCGGCCGCACCACCCAGGGGCGCGAGATGATCTATGTCCGCGCCAGCAAGGGGGGGGCGGGCAAGCCCGTCGTGCTGGTGCAGGGCGGCATCCACTCGGGCGAGATCGACGGCAAGGATGCCGGGCTGATGTTGCTGCGCGATATTGCGCTGCGCGGGAAGGACAGCCTGCTCGATCAGGTCGATCTGGTGTTCGTGCCGATCTACAATATCGACGGGCATGAACAGAGGAGCGCCTACAACTATCCGCATATCCGGGGCCCGGCCGAAAAGGGGCGGGACGCCAATGCGCGCAATATCGACCTCAATCGCGATTACGCCAAGCTGGATGCGCCGGAATCGCGCGCGATGATCGGCCTGATCCGCGCGCTCGACCCGATCCTCTATATCGACTGTCATGTCAGTGAAGGCTTCGACATGCAGTATGACGTGACCTTTACCTATGCCGGTTGGGGCACCTATGCGCGGCACCGTGCCACCGCCGACTGGCTGGAGGGTCGCTTCGGTCCGGCGGTTTCGGCCGCGCTGACGGCGGCGGGGCATATTCCGATCATCTATCCCAGCCCGATCGATACGCGGCACCCGGAAAAGGGCATACGCTACAGCCCCGAAGGGCCGCGCTATTCGACCGGCTATGGCGATTTCATCGGCATGCCGACCGTGCTGGTCGAGAACCATATGCTCAAACCCTATCGTCAGCGCGTTCTGGGGACCTATGTCCTGCTGGAAGCCGCGCTGAAGGTCGCCGCCACCGATCGCGCCCGGATCGCGGAGGCCAAGGCGGCCGACCGGGCGAGCCGCCCCGCCGAGTTGCTGACGCGGTGGAAGCCCGCCGCCGCGCCGATCGGCTGGATCGAGAATTTCAAGGGCGTCGCATTCGACACCTATCGATCACCCGCCTCCGGGCGCGACGAGCAGCGCTGGCTGGGCAAGCCAATCACCTTCCGGATGCCGATCGTTGGGCAGCAGCCGGTCGAGAGCGTTCGCCTGCCCAAGGCCTGGTGGATTCCGCCCGAGCAGACCGAGGTGATCGAACGGCTCCGCCTGCACGGCATCCGGTTCGAGACAATACAGGCGCCGCAGATCCGCAAGCTCGACCGGGTCCAACTGATCGACCCGAAATTGTCGCAGCCCAATGAGGGACGCTATCCGATCACCGCACGCTTCGCCCATGCCAGTGTCGAGCAGGAGATGCCGGCGGGCAGTGTCCGTGTTCCGGCCGATCAGCCGCTGGGCTTGCTGGCCGCCGCCCTGTTGGAACCCGAAAGCCAGGACTCGTTCCTGGCCTGGGGCTTTTTCCCGGAGATGCTGGCACCGGCGCCCAATACCGACGGCTATGTGCTCGCCGCTCTGGGAGAGCAACTTCTCGACACCGATGCCGATGTGAAGCGTCGCTTCGAGAAGAAGCTCGAGGAAGAGCCGGCCTTCGCCGCCGACGCGGACGCCCGGCTGGCCTGGCTTTATGCCGAGGCCGGGCCGGGGCATCCCTATCCGCTTCGCTACCCGATTGCGCGCGAGGTGGACTGACGCGCGGCGTCAGACCGCGCGCGCCCGCTCCTCGACGATACGCTCGAGCATCGACAGCGGCATCGCACCCGCTTCCAGCACGTCGTGGAAATGCTTCAGGTCGAAACGGCTGCCCGCGATCGCCTTGGCCTTTTCGCGGGCCCGCAGCCAGGCGGCGTGGCCGATCTTGTAGCTGCAGGCTTGGCCGGGCGAGACGCAGTAGCGCTCGACCTCGCGCTGCGAACGGCCGGGGGCGAAGCCGACCGTGTCGACAAGATATTTGGTCGCCTGTTCGTGCGTCCAACGCTTGGTATGGATGCCCGTATCGACCACCAGTCGTGCGGCGCGGAACAGGAAAGACTGGAGATAGCCCGCGCGCTCGACGGGTGAGGCATAGCCGCCCAGCTCGTCGGCCAATTGCTCGGCATAAAGCGCCCAGCCTTCGAGATAGGCATTGAAAAAGGCGATCTTGCGCAACGGATGCGTCGGCGCACGCTGGGCGGTCGAGATTTGAAGGTGATGGCCCGGCACGCCCTCGTGATAGGTCAGGCTGGGCAGCGTGTATTTGAGCCAGTCGTGGACGTTCTTGAGGTTGATCCAATAGATGGCCGCACGCGAACCATCGAGCGGGGCGCGGAAATAATAGCCGTTGGGCGCGCCGTCCTGGATTTCGGGCGCGACGCGGCGGATCTCCAGCGCGGCATTGGGCGGGTTCGTGAACGCCTGGGGCAGGCGGGCTTGCATCGCCTTTACACTGGCATTGAGGCTGGCGAGCAGTTCGGCACGTCCGGCGTCGTTATCGGCGTATAGCTGCGCAGGCTGGCGGTTGAGCTGATCGAGGCGCGCACCGACGCTGCCTTGGGTCAGACCCTGGCCGCGCAGGATCGTGTCGAGCTGGGCGGTGAGCTCGGCGACCTGTTGCAGGCCCATGCGATGCACCGCATCGGGTGACAGGGTGGTGGTGGTCGCCTGGGCGAGCGCCGCAGCATACATCGCCTCGCCATCGGGCAGCGCCCAGATGCCCGCGGCGCTGCGGGCCGAGGGGCGCAGCGAGCGCAGCAGGGCGATCTGGCGGTCGAGCGCGGGATAGACCTGTTCCGCCACGATCCGGGTCGCGCGCGCCTTCCAGTCGCCACCGATATTCGCCGCGCCGGCGCGGCGGGTCAGCGCCTGGACCAGCTGGCTGTCGGCGGCGGCGGGGGAACGGAGCTTCGCCATCTGGCCCAGCGCGAGGTCGAGCGAGAAGTCGGGCGCCAGGCGACCCTTGGCGGCTTCACGCCGCTGCACGTCGGTTTCGTTGTCGAGCTGACGCCCCATCAAAGCGAGCCGGTCGAGATAGGCCTCGGCATCGTCCGCGGTCTTCACCGGATGGGTCGAGGCCAGGAAGTCGGGCAGCGAGAAATACACGCCGTCCTGCTGCGAGATCGGATAGGGGCCCTGGGGCGAGGCAAGGCCGAACTGCTCCGGGCCGATCATGTTCGATTTGATGTTGTAGAGCACGACCTCACGATCGATCCGCGCCTGGGGCGATAGGGAGGCGGGGTCGACGGCGGTGACGAGCGCGAGCGCCTTGCGGCTGCGGGCCAGGTTCTTGGCAATGGCGCCGTAGCTGTTGTCGCCCAGCTGGTGGCGAAGGTCGGCATTCCGGCCGGTGTCCAGACCTAGCGAGGTCGCGAATTCGGGCGACTCGCGCACCGTCTCCGCCAGGACCTGATCGAAGGCGGTGTTCAGGCGCGCGTCGCCAGACGTCTGCGCGAAGGCGGACCGCGTGGGCAACATGGTCAGCCCGGCGGTGGCCGCGCCGGACATAATGAAGTTGCGACGATCCATGCCGTTTTTCCCCGTTATAAAGCTATTTACGGGAAGCTAGGCGACAAAGTGGCTGCTGGGCAAGCGGGCATCTGATGCGGATCGTCTGTGTAAATACCGCTCTCTCCCCTCTGTGAGGGGCGAGGGAGGCGTGCGTTTGGAGGGCCGACGGTCAAACGCCCGTATGACCACGCACCATGAATGCCGGTCAGTCCGCCGCCACAGGCTGCTTCGGCTTGACGTAGCGGTCAAGCCAGTCGGTCATCTGCCACAGTGTCTCCTCGGTCGATTCCAGCGCGCGATAGCCGTGCGGTTCGTTCGGTAGGACGACATAGCGGACGGTCGCGCCATTGCCCTTCAGCGCGGCGTACATCCGCTCCGACTGAATGGGGAAGGTGCCGCTATTGTCGTCGGCACCGCCATGGATGAGCAGGATGGGCGCCTTGATCCGGTCCGCATAGGTGAAGGGGCTCATCTCGGTATAGGTCGGCGTCGCCTGCCAGTATGTGCGCTGCTCGGCCTGGAAGCCGAACGGGGTCAGGGTGCGGTTATAGGCCCCTGACCGCGCGATCCCGGCGCGGAACAGGTCGGTATGGGCCAGCAGATTGGCGGTCATGAACGCGCCATAGCTATGGCCGCCGACCGCCATGCGGGTCCGGTCGGCGACGCCCAGCTTCACCACCGCGTCGACCGCCGCCTGCGCATCCTCGCGCAGCTGTTTGACATAGGTGTCGTTCGCCTCCGCGCCGCCCTCGCCGATGATCGGCATCGCCGGATTGTCGAGGATCGCGTAGCCCTGGGTCAGCAGGAACAGGTTGCTGATCCCGCGCGGCCGCACGAAGCGATTGCCCTGGTCGACCGTCTGTCCGGCGACCTTGGCGTCAGTATATTCGGCCGGATAGGCCCAGAGCAGCGTCGGCAGCGGCCCGTCGCGCTTTGTATCGTAACCGGCGGGCAGATAGAGAGTAGCCGACAGCGGCACGCCATCGGCGCGATTATAGGTGATCGTCCGCTGGGTGACGCCCGCGAAGACGGGGGCAGGGTCGGCAAAGGTGGTGATCGCCTTCGCCCCGCCGCCCTTGACGGTGCGGATCACGTAATTGGGGGCGAGCGTCGCGCTCTCCCGCCGGGTCAGGATGCGTTGGCCCTTGTCGTCGAGCATCGCGACGACCGGTTCGTAATAGGGGGCCTTGGCGGTCCAAAGCCGCTTCTGCTCGCCACCGGCCAGCGTCATGGTGGCGAGGAACGGGAAGGCTCCCGCCTTGGTCGCGCCGTCGCCGGTGACATAGATGCCGTCATGTCCGGGCGTGAAGCGCATCACCGGCTTGCCCGCCGCATTCTCCATCAGGATCGGGCGGCCCGGATCGCCATATTGATCCTGATAATTGCGGGTCAGCAGCATCCGGCTCTGCCCCGGCCGCGACGGTGCCACCGCCAGGCGGTGCTCGGTGCGGCTGCGCCATTCGCGGTCGACGACCATGGCGAAGCCGTCATCGCCCCACATCGTCGTCGCATAGCGCGCCGGGGTCTGGGCCAGTTCGACCGGCGGGGCGTCGAAGGGCGCGGCCTGCATCATGACCTTGTCGTGGAAGGCGATCTTCACGCGCGGGTTGCCGCCGTCCAGCGCCTCGGCCCAGACCAGGGTCGCGGGCGCGTCGGACCGCCACTCCGCCTCTCGCGGGCCCTTTACCGTCGCATCGAAATCGACCGGCAGGTCGTCGGCGAGCGGGCGGTCGACGAGCGTCCTTACCGACTGTCCATCGATGGTCGAGACCGCGATTTCGGTCGGGAAGAAACGGGCGGGCAGCAGATAGGAATAGGGCCGCTTCAGCCGCTCGGTCAGCAGGTAGCGGCCATCGGGCGAGACGCTGAAATCACGGATCAGGCCGGGCGTGCCGATCGGCCGGGCGGTATCATCCAGGCCGATGCGGACGAGCTGTCCGGTGAAATAATGGTCGAACAGAGCCTCGTCATGCGCATCGCCGAGCAGGTCCTCATAGGTGCGCGCAGCCGATGTCCGGCCGCTGCTTTCCTGCACGATCTGGCCGGTCGGCGTCGTCGCGGCGGGGGGCGGTGATCCACGCCCGGCGGGAACCGTATAGGCGACCAGCGACCGGCTGTCCGGCATCCAGACGAACGGCGTGCCGAAGGCGCCGTTCAGCCCCCGTGCGACCGCCCGCGCCCGGCCATCGCGCTCGGCGACCCAGAGCGACAGGCCGTCCGTATCCTGCGCATAGAAGGCGAGGCGGCTGCCGTCGGGCGACCAGTCCGGCGACGCGAAGCGCATTCCGCTGGGCAACTGGACCGCGACGGTCCGGCCGCTGCCGATGTCCTTGAAGCTCAGCGCGTTCAGCCATTGAACGCGGACCTCGGCCTGGCCGTTGGTCACGGGATCGATGCGATAGCCGCCGAGGCGCAGGATCGGCTTCGACAGATTGGCGATCGCCGGCAGGTTCTCCCGCCCCAGGATCGCGAGCGTGCGGTGGTCGGGGCTGACCGCGACGGCCGGGGTCGGCGGGTTTTCCAGCGCCTTGGCGATGGCATCGGGTGCGCGGTGATAGGTGGTGCCGGGCGTCTGCGCATGGGCAGTGGTGGCAAGCAGCAGAGCGATCAGGCAGGCACCAGCGCGCATTCGTAACCCCTTATGATGAATGGCGGATCATGTGCCACGGGCGCGTCGGGCCTGCCAGTCCTTTCGGGGTTTGCGGCAAGGCCAGAGGCGATAAGCATTTGCATGCGGCGCATAACCGCCTAGACGGCGCCATCCCCGGGGGGCCGCTGATGCGCTGTTGAGAGGTGGGCAGCAGCCCATGACCCGCTGAACCTGATCCGGGTCATACCGGCGTAGGGAGGGTACGCGGCTCTTCCGTCGTCCCTCCGTGAAGTGGACGAAAAGACGATGCCGGTTGTGATTTCGCGCGATCAAACGATGATCCGCCTTGCTGCCCTGATGCTGTCCGCCGCGTGGCCGGTGACGGTCTCGGCGCAGCAAGCCCCCGATGCCTCAGCCGATATTCGCGTGATCGGCCACCGCGATCCCGAAGGCCTGCTGCCCGATCAGACCGCGCCCCATGCGGTCAGCGAGGTCGCGACCGACTTCATCGTCAAGCAGGCCCCGACCCAGAACGCCTTCCAGCTGGTCAACCTGCTGCCCGGTGCGAACGTTGCCTCCAGCGACCCTTACGGCCTGTCGACCAGTTCCAGCCTGACACTGCGCGGCCTGGGGCAGGACGAGATCGGGGTGCTGATGGAGGGCGCGCCGCAGAATGATATCGGCTATTATTACGCCTATCCCTCGCAATTCGCCGATACCGAGAATCTGCGTCGCATCGCGCTGTCGCCGGGATCGGTGGATCTCGATGCCCCGACCGTCGTGGGTGCGGGCGGTTTGCTGTCGCTGAGCCTCGACGATCCCAAGGCGACGCGGCAAATGCTCGCCGACCTGGCGCTCGGTTCCTATGCCATGCGCCGTGTCTTCGTCCGGGTCGATACGGGGGAGATCGGGAGCACGGGCCTGAAGGCGTTCGTCTCCTATTCCAATACGCGTGCGGACAATTGGCGGGGGGCGGGATATGATACGCGCCAGCATGTCGATGCCAAGCTGCTGCGTGAGTGGGGCAATGGCAACCGGGCCAGCCTGGCGCTGTCGTACAACGACGCCAATTCCTCCGCTTACCCCAGCCCGACGCTTGCCGAGTGGCAGGCGCAAGGGCGCGGGTTCAATTACGACGCGCGCTATACGCCGGGCGATACCAATTACTGGGAATTGTACCGCGCGCCGTTCCGCAATCTCTATGCCTCGGCACCGGTGCATCTGGTGCTGTCGGACCGGCTGACCTTCGATAGCACGAGCTATCTCCAGTTCGGTTATGGCAATTCGCCTTATGGCACGCAGCTGGCGACGACCGGCAACTTCCTGGGCAATGAGGAACTGACCCAGCCGATCACCTTGCCCGGGGCGGTGGACGGCGTGGCGACGGTGCTCGGCAACTATACCGGCGACCAGATGCGGGCCGGGCAGGTCGCCAAGCTGACCCTACAGGCGGGCATCCACCGGCTGACGGCGGGGCTGTGGTTCGATTACGGCACCGACCGGGTGACGCAGACCTATACGTCGGTCGATGCGGACGGCCGCCCCGCCGACCGCTGGGGCTATCGCAGCCGGGCGATCCGCACCGCCGACGGCCGTCTGCTCGCCTATGAGAACCAGCGCACCGTCACCGTGACGAAGAGCGTGTTCCTCGCCGACAGCATCGCGCTGACCCCGCGGCTGACGGTCGATATCGGCTTCAAGGGCGTCAACCTGCTGCGCAACGGCCGCAACTATCTGCCGGGGCCGCAGAGCGCGGTCCGCCGCAACAGCTTCGTCGCCCTGCCGCGTGCTGCCGTCCACTACGCGATCGACGACCGGCAGCAGCTGTTCGCCAACATCACCACCAATTTCCGCACGCCCAACGAGTTCACGCTCTACGACAGCTATTATGGCGGTGTCGTTACGACGCGCGGCACGGACGCGCTGAAGAACGAATATTCGGTGTCGCAGGAACTGGGCTATCGCTATATCGGCCCTAGCCTGTCGGCGTCCGTCACCGGTTTCCACTACAAGTTCCGCAACCGCCAGCTGGCGACCGTGATCGATAATGGTGGCGCGTTGGTCAATTCGACGCTGAATGCCGGGGGGCAGACCTCTTACGGCGTCGATGGCGAGATCGACTATCGCCCCGCCAAGGGCGTCAGCGTCTATGTCTCGGGCGAATATCTGCGCGCGCGGATCGACGACGATCTGCCGGTGGGCACCGACTTTCTGCCGACGCGGGGCAAGCGCGCGGTGTCGAGCCCGACCTTCCAGATCGGCGGCGGCGGCACCTATGACGATGGGCTGTTGTTCGGCAGCATCGCGGGCAAATATGTCGACCGCCAATATGCCACCTTCATGAATGACGAGAGCATTCCAGGCTATGCGACACTGGACTTGGCGATTGGCGTGCATCTGGCCGACTGGCTGGACGGCAAGCGGACCGATTTGCGACTGAATGCAATCAACGTCACCAATCCGCATGTCCTGGCGGGTGTCCAGGCGGTGACCACCAACGCTCGCGATACGATCGGGCGCGGTGACACGGTCATTACGGGCAATGCGCCGGGCTATTATGTCGGCGGCGGTGCGGCGGTGGTCGCCACCGTGTCGCGCGCCTTCTGAGCATGAGCGGGGCAGGCGATCCGGGCGGGGCGCACCGCGTGCACGGCATGGGGCTGGCGATGGAAGCCCCCACCTGGCCCGCTATCACACCCGACGAAGCGGCGGCGGTGCTGGCGTGCTTTCCAGATGCACCCGCCATCGAAGCGCTGCACTGGCATTCGCCGCGTCCCTTTTCCGCTGCGACGCTGATCCATACCGGCGGCGATACGCTGCTCCTGAAGCGGCATGATCGCCGGGTGCGGAGCGTGGCGGGACTGGCGGAGGAGCATGGCTTCATCGCCCATCTCGCCGCCGCCGAAATTCCCGTGCCGGACCTGTTGCGCACCGGGGAGGGAGCGAGTGCGATCTCGCGGGGTGACTGGACCTACGAGCTTCACCGGCGGGCGCCTGGAGAGGATTTGTATCGGGATTGTTTGTCCTGGACGCCCTTTCAGTCCCATGGCCATGCCCATGCCGCCGGGGTCGCACTCGCGCGGTTGCATCGCGCTTCCGAAGGTTATGCCGCTCCAGCGCGCATCGTGCAGCCTCTGGTCGGCAGCCTCTCGATCCTGTCCGCCGTCGATCCGATAGCGGCGGCTCAGGCCTATGTCGATGCCCGGCCTGCGCTCGGGGCGTTTCTCGAAAAACGGCCATGGTATAAGAGCTTGGCGTCGCTATTTGCCACGTCGGGCGAAGGGATTGCGGCTTTGCTGGCCCTGCAAAAGCCCTTGTGGACCCATAATGACTGGCATCCCTCCAACCTGCTTTGGGCAGCGGACGGCCAGGTCGAAACCGTGTTCGACTTCGGGCTGGCCGACCGGACCTGCGCGGCGCATGATCTGGCGACCGCGATCGAGCGGACGGCCTTTGCCTGGTTGGACCCGGGGGAGGGGCGGGACGACCATATCGCCGATCCCATGGCCGCGCTGTCCCTGATCGCCGGATATGAAACGATCCGCCCGCTCGATGCCGTCGCGAAGGAGACGATCGTCCGGCTCCTGCCGCTGGTGCATATCGAGTTCGCCTTGTCCGAGATCGACTATTTTGCCGGGGTGGTCGGTGATCCTGATGCGGCCTTGCTCGCATGGGACGGGTATCTTCTGGGCCATGCCGACTGGTTTCAATCGGTCGCGGGTCGGGAATTCCTCGCCTGCCTTCGCGCGGGGTTGGCCCTGTCATGACGGCACTGGAGATCGCGGCGGTCGCCATCAGCTTCCTGGCGATCTGGCTGACGGCGCGGCGCAACGTGTTCTGCTGGCCACTGAACCTCGTCGCCTGCGCGCTCTACTTCAAGCTGTTCCTCGATGTGCGGCTCTATGCCGACATGGCGCTGCAGGCGGTGTTCGGCATCGGCATCGTCTATGGCTGGATCGTCTGGCGCCGTAACCGGAACGCCACCGGCGCGGTCGTCGTAAAGCCTTTGACGCGTTCGAAAGCCGGGGCGGGTCTGGCGATCGGCGCGCTGGGGGCGGTGGCGATCGGCTGGTTCACCAGTCGCCACACCGATGCTGCGCTGCCATGGCTGGACGCGACGCTCAGCAGTTTCAGCCTGGTCGCGCAATATTGGACCGCGCGGCGGCACCGTGAGAATTGGCTGCTCTGGATCGCGGTCGATATCGTCTATGTGGGCATGTTCCTGTTCAAGGGCCTGATGCTGACCGCTGGGCTGTATGCGGTAATGATCGGCCTTGCGGTCATCGGCTATCGCGATTGGCGGGCGGCTGCGTCTCGGAACTGACGGATGGCAATTCAGCAGCGGACCTGTTGCCGCGACCATCGCTTGGTGCAACAACCATCCCATAACAGGGAGAGGTTGTAAGATGCCGATTTCGATCAGGAAAATATCCGCCGTCATCGCCTCGATGCTATTGGCGTCGACCGGCGCGATGGCGCAATCGGGCGACGTTCCGGCCGGTCCCGGGGCCACCGGTTTTGCGAGCGCCAAGGAGGTTCGCGGGCAGATTGCGGCGATGCTGGCCGATATGAAGCCGGGCCAGGGCTTCGCATGGCGTCCGTTGGTCCGCGACGGCGTGCGCGTCGCTGCGATCGAGATATGGAAAAAGCCCGGCCGTCCGGCGGTTCATCCGGCAGAGGCGGAATATGCCATCGTGCTGGAAGGTGCCGGTACGCTGATATCCGGCGGCATCCTCATCACCCCGGTCGAAAACCGCGCCGATCTGGTCGAGGGGGAGCGGATCGAGGGCGGGACGACGCGCCCGCTACGGCCCGGCGATGTGGTGCTGCTGCCAGCGGGTGTGCCGCACTGGTTCGGGATCACCGGCGATCGTCTGGTGCTGCTGGGGACCAAGCTACCCGCCCGGTGAACCGGGGCGGGGCGTATGGGGTCATGGAATGTCGCTGCGTCCTAGACGAAACGGACATCGGCGGCGCGGAACCGTGCCTCTGCGTCGTCGATCGTCGTGCCGTTGTCGAGCGGCATGCCGATCGCTCGTGTGTGATCCTTCAGGATGACGGCCTCAAAGCCCTCGCGCCGGGCATCCAGGGCCGACCAGGCCACGCAAAAGTCATAGGCCAGCCCGACAAACACGCATCGCCGGACCTGCTTGTCCCGGAGATAGCCCGCAAGCCCGGTCTTCGTTGTCCGGTCATTCTCATAAAAGGCCGAATAGGAATCGACCTGCGGATTACAGCCTTTTCGGATGATCAGATCGGCACGGTCGACCGCGCCTTGCACGCCGGGATGGAATTCGGCCCCGGTAGTTCCCTGGACACAGTGATCAGGCCACAACACCTGTTCGCCATAAGGCATTGAAATCCTATCGAAGGGCTGTCGACCGGCATGGCTGCTTGCAAAAGATAGATGACCCGCAGGATGCCAGTCCTGCGTGATGACGACATGGCGGAGATGCGAGGCGAGCGCGTCGATGCCCGCCATGATTTCGTCGCCACCCGCTACGGCCAATAGACCGCCGGGACAGAAATCCATTTGCGGATCGACGATGATGAGGGCGTCCGATTCCATGATGGCTTGATCGTCTGTCAGAGGCCGGCTTCCCATCTGCGTCTCCCTTGCAAGCGGAAGCGGTTTAGGATCAGTGGAACCCTATGGCCAGCGTCAGCGCGACATGGCCATAGGGTGGAAGACAGCGAAACCGCAGCGTGGTCAGCTCGGATGGGCGGCGCTGATGATCGCGGCGTCTTCGTCCTCGATAGGCATCACGGTGTCACCGCCGGGGGATACGCCCTCGACACCCTGGCCCAGCGCTTCGTCCGCCGATGCGGCGTCGCCGCTGGCCAGTTCCATCTGCTCATAGGCGATCTCGAGATCCTGCACGCCCGATCCGGTCCGCTGGATAGGCAGATCGGCAAAGCTGGCAGGTTCTGGGGCTGTAGGGGCTTGCTGGGACATGACCTTCTCCTTCTTGCCCGACACGAACGCACGGTCCGTGATTTTGAAGCAGGCCTCATATTGGCGGAAGTGGCCCGATCGCCGCCTCGGTGAAGCACTGGTCTTGCACAAGCACCTAGGCGCGGAAAAGCGCGGGGAAAGGGCGACGATATGGGCCGCCCCGGTCAGCGGACCTCCCTCGTGACAAGCGGCAGTCGGCTGGCCAGTTCCCGTGCGCCGGAATTGGAAAGATGTTGCGAGTCCGTGTAGAAAATCGTCGTCCCGGTCCGAAACAGACATCCCTCTTCATTGCAGAGCGACGCAACCGGGTCGGCAAGCCGGACTCCATCGCGAGGGGTGGCCGCCGCCTGAACGATCCTACGCGCGCTATCCGGGACGACGGTGGCGGGTGCCAGTCTATGCCCCCTGACCAAGCCCTTGTGTCGTTCGGGAGCGATGAGCCGTGTGATCACCTCCCGAACCGGCATTATGTCGGCCAGCCCGATGGTCGAGGGATCGACCTTGAAACGGGGTACGTCTTGCAACACGACGACCTCGCGGCCCATGTCGTGGATCGCCGTGATCATCTCCTTCAGGCCATTGGCCAGATTTTGGCGGCTCTGCGCCAATGTGGTGCCGGCGCCGTCGCCCTGCGCCGGGGCATAGCGGAAGCCGTCGGCCTCCTCGTCGAAAGAGGCTGCCCAATAGCTTGCCAGAACGACTGTCCTGATCTCGGGATGATCGCGCAAGATGGACACCGCGGCGCGCATGAAATGGGCGCATTCACGATCATGGCCCGGATGATTGGGCATGTAACGCGTATAATCGAGCAGGGCCGGGCAGGACGATTTCGTCAACTGGTCGAACGCCAGGCCCCGTTTCTCGGCGATCGACCGGATACCGGCGGCTATCGCATTGGCGTGGCTATCGCCGATCAGTGCGACAGCGGGTTTGTTCGTGTCGGACATGCATGCCGCACCCAGCCTGGGATCCTGTTCGCCATATTTGGCGAGGCACGGGTTTTTGAGGGCGCCCAGCGTGTCCGCCTCGACGGCCTTGATCTGCGGAGACGCCAACGGATGAAGGCCCTTAGTCGCGACCAAAATGGCCAGCGGTACGGCCGCAATGCCGACAGCGACCGCATAGCGACGCAGCACACGCCTGTGATCGCTGGGAGCGCGGCGGAACGGCGTCTCGATCACATAGTAGCTCAATATACCTGCGACCAGGGTGCACAGGATCGCCACGATCCGGCCGGTGATGCCGAGATCGATTTCCAGGACATGCATGACCGCAACGGGCAACCAGTGCCACAGATACCAGGAATAGGAAATCAGACCGACGCCGACGAAGAGCCGAGACGAAAGGATGTGACGATTGACCGACGAGTCTTGCGACAGGATCAGCATGGCCGCGCCGATGACGGCCATGGCGTTCAGCGCGATGATCGGAAAGCCGCTTCCGATCCCGATGGCCAGGGCGAACAACAGGATGGCGCCAGCCGCCAATGCCTCTTGAACGCGCCGCGACAGCAACCGGCCGATCCCGTTCGCCCCCGCCAGCGCGAGCAGGGCTCCGACGCCCAATTCCCAGGCGCGGAACGGTATGAGGTAAAAAGCCGCTTCGGGCCGGTAGTGATTGGCGGCGATGGCTAATAGCAGCGAAGCGCTTGTGATCCCTGTCACAATTGGCAGCAGCATTTTCTTTCGCCAGCCGATCAGGAACGCCATGGCGGGCGGGAACAGGATGTAGAACTGCTCTTCGACGCCCAGGGACCAGGTCATCAACAGGAGCTGACGATCCGCCTTAGGGGAAAAATAATCGACAAAACTGAAGAACGCGAAATTGGACAAGCCCGACAAGGCGCCGATCGCGGTTATCGCGTAACGCTTCAGATCATAGGGGGGAAGCAAGCTCCAGGCCACGATCGTCGTGACCGCGACGGCGGCGATGAGAGCCGGCAAAATGCGCCGAAATCGACGGGAGTAGAATTTCGCATAGGTGAATTCCCCCCTGATCATCTCGCGATAGATGATCGACGTGATCAGGTATCCGCTGATGACGAAGAAAATGTCGACGCCAAGGAAGCCGTTAGCAAACAACGATATTCCATAGTGGAAAAGGACGACCGAGACGATCGCGATGGCGCGTAGTCCATCCACGTCCCTTCGATATGAAAACTGCATGATAGTTGCCCCCAAGATCGCAACTCACCGCCCGCCCGATGAGCATATTTAACCCAGTAATCGCATCCCGCCGCAATCCGAACAACATGCGATCGGTCGGTAAACTTCAACGCGTGTCAGGTTTTAGGACATCGAAGGGAGTATATACCTTCGACCCGCAGTATGGCTCGCCTCGGAATACGGGGCGGGGAGTCCGCCGCACCCGTGCGCTTTGCGACGTTCGCCAAGTCGCGTCGCTTCTTCATTCGGCCAGGGCGGATACTGATCATTAATCCATGTTGCATATCGTCGCGAATTCAGCTTTGAAATGGCGGTCTATACATCCAATCCGGATCTATGTTCATGGTTGATGCAACAGTGTTGGCCAGCCTGTACGAAGCTGGCGGCTCGCCCGAGAAATGGCCGGACATGCTCGACCTCATCGCGGGATCGGTGGGCGCGCGCGGGGGTATCATTTTCTCGGCGACGGACGGTACCGGGTTCCACATGGCGTCGCCGGGCGTGGCCGAACTCTTTGCGGACTATGTCGCGGAAGGGTGGATGGAGAGGAACGAGCGCGGTGCGCCATTGGTCCATCAACGTTCGCCGCAATTCGTGACGGACACGGACGTTCGCAGCCTCGACGATATCGCAACGATGTCCGTCTACCAGGAATTCTTCAAACCACGCGGCGCCTGCGCGGGGGCCGGGACGCTGCTTCAGGGCGCGCATCACGACATGCTCGTGATGACGATCGAGGCGTTTGAAAGCCACGAGGCCGCAAGGGCCGCTCTGCCGCATCTGGATGCGCTTCGTCCACACATCGGCCGGGCGATGAGCCTGGCGTCGCAGATCCAGAATGCCCGTGCGCAGGGGCTGGTCGACGGGCTGGCGCTGATCGGGTCGGCGGCGGCGATCGTCGGGGCGAATGGTCGGCTACGAGCCACCAATCAGGCGTTCCGCGACCAGTTCGGATCCCTGGCCTCCGATCATCACGCAACACTGTGCTTCGCCGATCCGCACGCAAATGCTGCCTTGAAGACCGCACTTTCGATGCCGGGTCGGCTCCGCCATCAGGCGGGATCGATCGTCGTGCGTGATAGGGCGGGCACACCGATCCAGGTCATGCATATCGTCCCGCTGGTGCGCTCCGCGCGCGACCTGTTCGAAAGTGACGGACTGCTGCTGCTGACCGCCGGCGGTGAAAACCGGGCAATCCCGGGCGCGGATCTGCTTCGCCTATTGTTCGACCTGACCCCGACCGAGGCGCGGCTGGCGCGTCATCTGGCGGAGGGCGTCGCGTTGCAGGATGCGGCAGCGCATCTGGGTATGACCTACGGCACCGCCCGCGTGCACCTGCGCGTGGTATTTCAGAAGACGGGGGTGCGGCGGCAGAGCGAGTTGGTCGGCCTGCTCGGCCGGTACAGCTCGCCCTTTGCATAAGGCGTCGGCTTCACCGGCCGAGGATGGACGGGGCCGAAGCGAGGATGCTCCGGCCCCGCAAGCCGATTAGTCCGAACCGAAGATGTCGCGGGTGAACAGCTTTTCGGGGCAGTCCGCCAGTTCCGGTGCGTTGCGGTTGGCGATGATGACATCGCATTCCGCCTTGAACGCATCCAGATCGCGCACGACGCGCGAGCCGAAGAACTGGTCTTCTTCCAGCGCGGGTTCGTACACGACGACCTCGATGCCCTTGGCCTTTACGCGCTTCATGATGCCCTGGATCGAGGACTGGCGGAAATTGTCCGAACCGGCCTTCATCGTGAGGCGGAAGACACCCATCTTGCGCGGGCGGCGGGCGATGATCTGATCGGCCAGGAAATCCTTGCGCGTGCGATTGGCGTCGACGATCGCGCGGATCAGGTTCTGCGGGACTTCGGAATAATTGGCCAGCAGCTGCTTGGTATCCTTGGGCAGGCAGTAGCCGCCATAACCGAAGCTGGGGTTGTTGTAATGCGTGCCGACGCGCGGATCGAGGCCGATGCCCTCGATGATCTGGCGCGTGTCCATGTTCCCGGCGATCGCATAGCTGTCCAGTTCGTTGAAGAAGGCGACGCGCATCGCAAGATAGGTGTTGGCGAACAGCTTGATCGCCTCGGCCTCGCGCGCGTCGGTGAAGAGGATGGGGGCATCCTTCTTCTCCGCACCTTCCAGCAACAGGTTGGCGAAGGTGCGCGCCCGCTCCGACCGCTCGCCCACGATGATGCGCGAGGGGTGGAGATTGTCGTACAGCGCGCGGCCTTCGCGCAAGAATTCGGGGCTGAAGATGACCTGCTCGGTCTTCAGGCGCGCGCGGACGTCGTCGACGAAGCCGACGGGGATGGTCGACTTGACGACAATGGTCGCGTTCGGCGCATGGACGGTCGCCTGCTCGATGACCGCCTCGACCGAACTGGTGTTGAACTTGTTGGTGTCGACGTCATAATTGGTCGGCGTCGCCACGATCACGAAATCCGCACCGGCCAGCGCCTGCGCCGCGTCCGTGGTCGCGGACAGCGAAAGCGTGCGGTTGGCCAGGAACTCTTCCAGTTCGGTGTCGATGATCGGCGACTTGCGGTCATTGACCATCGCGACCCGCTCGACCGAGATGTCGACCGCAACGACGTCGTTGTGCTGGGCGAGCAATACGGCATTGGACATGCCGACATAACCGAGGCCGAAAACAGCGATCTTCATTCGTCAAACCCCATAAGCTGGACCCGTTCAGAGCCTTTGCCGCTTGGGACTAGCCGTGCGGCGCCCCCCCGGACAACCCCCTATGGACGCCCGACACCTCCACAAACTGCCCTTGGGTGGGACGGTCGCGAAAAGAGCACCGTCCACCTGTCCCGCAGGCCCTGGAAAAATGCCATGCTGCAGTGCGATGAAGGGTTGACAAGCCAGGAAACGCCTCATTTTTTAACCCATAAGGGCCTGTTTTTGCGTCATGGACGGTTAATTACCAGGTTTTTAGGCTTGGCATCGGCATTCCACCGTGAGACGATGTTGCAGCGCAAAATATCTATTCGGAATGAGGCGCTGCGGCTACATTCAACGGTATCAACAGAAACCAGAGCAGGTGGGCTGTCATGGAAATGCGGACATTCCAAGGCGAAGCGCCACGGCAAAGGGTCAAGCGTTTGAATATTCCGGCATCGATTCTCCGTTTTCGCGCGCTTGTCGCCCTGATCTTGATAGACTTGGCCTGCCTGTTGGGCGGCTTTGTTGCGGCGGTTAGTCTGCGTGTAGCCCTGGCGGGACATACGCGCTGGGGTGTAGCGATTGCGACGCTGGTAGCCGTGTACTTCATTACGTCCTTTTCGATCCGCGCCTATGACCAGGACAATCTCCAGAACCCGCGCTATGCTGCATCGCAAGGCGCCAAGGCATTGCTGCTTTCTGTCTGCGCCGTCATCCTGTTGGCCTTCGTCTTCCAGGCGAGCGAGGATTTCCCGCGCGCGGTGATGGCGCTGGGCGCGCTGACCGGGACCATCCTGATCGTTAGTGCACGCTATGCTTTTGTCCGGAACATGACGTCGATCATCGGCGGCAATCCGTTCACGGTGATGCTGCTGCGCGACGGCCAGGCCCCAGTGCCGGACGGCGACTTTTCGCAGGTGGTGGAGACGGGTGACCGCTTTGACCCCGATCTGCACGATCCCATCATGTACGACCGTCTGGCGCGACTCGTCGCCAGTGCCGACCGCGTGGTCGTCGCATGCCCGCCCGAGCGTCGGATCGCCTGGGCCAGCGCGCTCAAGGGTACCGGGGTGCAGAGTGAGATCTTCGTGCCCGAACTGTCCAAGCTGGCGCCGCTGGGCATTTCGTCCTGCGCCAACACGCCGACCATGATCGTGACGGTCGGGCCGCTGGGACTGTTCGATCGATTCCTCAAGCGACTGTTCGACATCGCCGTTTCGGGGCTGGCCCTGTTCCTGCTGGCACCCGTGCTGGGCATCATCGCCGTGGCGGTCAAGGTGACGAGCCCGGGGCCGATCCTGTTCCGTCAGGTTCGCATCGGCTGGGGCAACGAGATGTTCCACATCCTGAAATTCCGCAGCATGTATGTCGAGGGCAGTGACGGGGCGGGCAACCGTTCCGCCTCGCGCGACGACGACCGCATCACCAAGGTCGGCCGCTTTATCCGCATGACCAGCATGGACGAACTGCCGCAGATCATCAACGTGCTGAAGGGCGACATGAGCATCGTCGGCCCACGCCCGCACGCGCTGGGTTCGCGCGCTGCCGAGAAGCTGTTCTGGGAAGTCGATGGCCGCTATTGGCATCGCCACTCGGTCAAGCCGGGGCTGACCGGCCTGGCGCAGGTGCGCGGCTTCCGGGGCGCGACGGTGATCGAGGACGATCTGCGCAACCGGCTCCAGGCCGATCTGGAATATCTGGAGCATTGGTCGATCTGGCGCGACCTGCGCATCGTGCTGCAGACGTTCCAGGTCCTGCTTCACCGCAACGCATATTGATGGTCTTGCGAACTCCGGTTTCGGCCGGGGCGCTCCAGGCATGATGGCGCAACGAAAAGGCGGCTCCGGTCCATGACCGAGGCTGCCTTTTCGTTTGTGGGGCCCCGCGATGCTGTCGTTCGGCCGAGGCTTCCTTGCAAGATGATGTGACAGGCGGTCAGGCTTCGCGGAAGGACATCGATCCGTGCGAACCGCACGCGCTTCAGCCGTGGATAAAACGCCATGACACCGTTGAAGCTCGACCCCGGCAAAGGCCAGGGCCCAGTTGCGGCACTATATGAAGAATGGGAAGCGTCTTCCCGACTGGATTGCGGCCCCCGCTGTGATGGTCAGGCAGGATTGCGGGGCCCCCGATAGGGACCCAATTACCCAGCCGATCCCCGAGCCTTCAGCCCTTCATCTTGGACGGGGCATATTCCTGATAGGCGTGACCCAATATGCCCATCGTCAGGCCCGCCCCGCGCAGCAGATGGACCATCGCACGTCCGCCCCAATAGGGCGAGACCAGCATGGCGGGCGACATGGCGGCGCCCAGGCCCATGCGGACGACGCCGCGCGCCAGTTGCTTGGCCTTTTCGGCGTTTGTCCCCTCGATCCGGGTCGCGACGGCGAAGGTGTTGCCCAGCCGATATTGCCGCTGGCGCTGCCACTTCATCGTCAGCCGGTTGACCGGGAACATGTCGTAGACCAGCGCTTCGCTCGACCAATGGATGCGGATGCCGCGCCGAAACGCCTGATTGAAGAACAGATAGTCGCTGCCGCCGGTGAACCGCATCCGCGCATCGAAGCGCAGATCGAGCGCGCGGAAACGCGCCAGGTCGAACATGACATTGTTCGACGCCGCGAAATTCAACTTCTCACCCTCGCGATAGCGCTTGCGGTCGTAGAGCTTGCTGCGACGAAGCCAGTCGTCGACCGGCCCTTCGAACACCGGCTCGATCGGGCCATAGACGCAGTCCGCCCCCGTCGCCGCGCGGGTGCGCAGCATCGAGTCCAGCCATCCATCCACCGGCCACTCGTCATCGTCGAGGAAGCAGAACAATTCGGTCGTCGCAGGCGCGCTGTCCATTGCCCGGTTGCGGGCGATGGGAATGCCCTGTTGCGGCTCGATCACGTAATGCAGGTCATATTCGGGGTGATCGGCATGGGCCAACACCGCATCCCGGCTGCTGCCGCCTGCGTCATTGTCCACGACGACGATGCTCAGCCGCCAGGGCCGCGCCGGATCGCGATGCTGGTTCCGCATGACGCGCAGCAGCTTGTCGATCCCCTCGGGCCGTTTGAAAGTGAGAACACCGAGGGTGACGTGGACGGGGGCGGTGTCGGCCATCGCCCTCAGCGCCCCAACAGCGATTTGGCTGCGCCGGTCAGCCGCTTGCGCACCACCTGTGTCGTCAGGTTCTGCCGCGTCCAGCCCATGCCGCGTGCCTCGCGCGCTACCCGGTCGATCTCGGCCAGCGTGTCGGTCAGCCCCAGATGCGCATCGGCGATGCCGCCCGTCACCAGGCTCTTCCCCATGCGGCCCAGCCCGTCGAAACGCCGGGCGAGGTGCAGGCCGGTCGCCATCATGATCTGCGGCTTCAGCGACTTGGCGCGGTCGGTATTGGTGTAGCGGTTGGTGGCGTGCAGCCGCTGGAAGGTCAGCGGCGTCTCGACGAGCATGCCGGGCGCCAGATAGGCCGCCGCGAACTTCAGGTAATTGTCGCTCAGCACCACGTCGTCGGCGAGCGGCATCGGCAGGATCTGCGACAGGATCGAGCGGTGGAAGGTCAGGCCGGAGGTCGGCACGGGCAGGGTGGGGAAGCCCCCGGCGCGCATCGTCTCGCGCTTGTCGATCGGAGTCAGCACGACCGGATCGGCGATGCCCGCATCCTCCTCGTTGGTCACCCGGTCGAAGCACCAGCCGACCTTGTGGCTCGAATAGATGGTGGCGACCTGCGCCAGCTTGCCCGGCAGGAAATAATCGTCCGCATCCAGCATCATGAGGATGTCGCCGCTCGACGCGGCAAAGCCGGCGTTGAAGCTGGACGCCTGACCGCCATTGGCCTTCAGCACCGGCGTGATCGCATCGCCATAGCTGGCAATCACCGATCGCGAGTCATCGGTCGACCCGTCGTCGACGACAATGATCTCATACGCCGCATGGTCCTGCGACAGCACGCTGTCGATACAGGCCCGCAGATACTGGGCGTAATTATAGTTGTTGATGAGGACCGACAGCTTCATCATATCTCCTCGCACGTCCCCATAATCTGTCGCCTGATCGCATTAGCATGGAAATATGCGACGCCGCGATGACGAACCCGTGCCGATTTACAAATTGTCACGCGACCGGGTCGACCGGATCAATCTCTTCGTCCGCGCCGATCCGGCCATATCGCGAGATGATCCGCAGGTTGCTGCGGATGACGCGCGCCGGATTGCCCGCGACCAGCGAATTCGGCGGCACATCCTTGGTCACCACCGAGCCCGACCCGATGACGCATTCGTCACCGATCCGGATGCCCGGCAGGATGATGCTGCGCGCCCCGATGAAGCAGCGACGCCCGATCCAGGTATCCAGATACAGGCCGCGCGTCAGGTCGTGGGTCAGGATCGCGGCGTCGAAGGCGACATAGCTTTCCTCGCCGATATGCAGACCCTTGGGGTTCGTCCGGTCGAACTTGGCCGACAGCGAGAATTGCGCGGTCGGGTGAATGTCCATGCCCCAAAAGCGGACATACCAGAAACGCTTCGCCTCGACGAAAACGTTGCGCAGCTTCTTCAGTCGGTTGAGCCCCCATTTGGGTTTGGCTCCGGTGGTACGCGCCACGGCTATTTCCCCCGATGGTCCGCGAGGACGCGGTCATAATAGTCTTCGAGCAGGCGGGTCTGCGCGACAAGGTCGAACCGCTCCGCCACCCAGGCCGGGGCCCGCTCGTGAAAGGCGCGCCAACGGTCATGATCGGACAACAGGCTCGCCAACGCCGCCGCCATGGTGTCGACGTCGCGCTCGTCGGCGAGCAGGCCGGTCCGGCCTTCCTCCACCGCCTCGCCGACCCCGCCCGAGCGGAAGGCGACCACCGGCGTGCCGACGGCCTGCGCCTCCAGATTGGCGATGCCGAACGCCTCGGCATGGCCATTGTCGAGCGTGACGCTGCCATGCAGATAGATTTGCGCCTGACCCAGCTCGGCGCGGATCGCCTCCTGGCTCAATCGCGCATGGTGCGTGACCTGGGGCAGCTTCGAGCGGGCATAACGCAGCGTTTCGTCCGCCTGCGGACCGTCGCCGATCATCACATAATCGACCGTGATGCCTTGGGCTGCGACCTGCGCCAGCGCGTCGATCATATAGCGATAGCCCTTATATTCGACGAACCGCGCGATCGACACGACCCGGCCCGGCACACGCGGGCTGGGATCGGGACGGAACACCCGCGTATCGACGCCGATATAGTGGCGGAAGATCGATTCCGGCGAGAAACCGAGGCCGAGCAGCCGGTCACGGATAAAGTCGGACACCGCGATATTATAGCCGCCCGCCTGCGCCATCCGGGCACGGCCCTTGGCGAAGAAACGCACCTGATTGAACCCGCCGGGCTTTTTGGGATCGCCGCGATAGGTGGCGTCGAAACCGTGGAAGGTCGTGACCAGCGGCCGTCCCAGCGCCTTGGCGAGCGGACCCAGCACATAACCATTCTTGCCGAAATGGGCATGGATCAGGTCGGCCCCGGCCAGCGGCGGGAACAGGGCGGGGGCCGCGATGCGCGGAATCTTGAGCAGCAGCGACCCCGCCTTCATCGCGGGCGAGGCGTCGATGGCATGGACCGGCAGGTCGGTCTGGCCGCCATGGCCCTGATCGATCCGCTTGCCGACCAGGAAGCGCGGCGCATAGTGTTCGTAACCGTGCGCCTGCGCCAGGACAAAAGCCTGGCTGGGCGGCAGGAAACGCTCGACGAAGATCGCGACCTTCCGGCGGTCGCCGGTCGCCTGGGTCATGTCGTTCATCGCTTGCTCCGTGACGAACCCGTATTCCGCAGCGCGCCCGCCAGCGCGTCGAGCGCGGGCAGGGGGGTCAGGTCTTCGTCATACAACAGCGCACGCGCGCGGCAGCCATGGCCCTGGCGCGCTTCCGCCTTGGAGAATTTCTCGCGCAGCCCCCAGGTCGTGACCCCGCGCAGCGTGCCCGTCGCGGCGACGGTGCGCACCATGTCGGCAAAGACCTGGCCATAGATATCGCCCTGCGTCGCCGTGGGAGGCAGCCGATGCGCAAAGCGGCAAGATCCGTCCATCTCGGTGATATAGGCGCCCATGCCCAGCTTGCCGACTTCGCGCAGGAACGCGGTCAGGGCGGGGGCGTCGAGTTGGTCGAAGCCGGGGCGGAAATGCGCCTGAAGTCCGATCGCATGAACCGGAACGCCCGCCCCGCGCAACTCGCGCAGCAGGTCGAGCATCATAGCGCGGCGGGCGTCGTAATTCGCCCCGGCCTTTTCCAGATGCGTTTCGTTGATGACCAGAATCGCCTTGGGATCGGCGCGGTGCGCGCGCTCGAAGGCCTCGCGGACATGATCCTTGCCGAGCAGGCGATAGAAGACCGACGCACGCCACTGCGCCGCGTCATAGTCCATCACCTCGTTGACCACGTCCCAGGCATAGGCGCGCCCGGCGAAATGGCCGACCGTCGCATCGATATGCCGGTTCATCGCCGCCCGCAGCTCGTCGGCGCTGGTGATCGCGTCGACCCAAGCGGGGACGCGATACCAGACCAGTGTATGGCCATAGAGGCCCGCACCGATCTCGCGCGCAAAGTCGGCGATCTTGTCCGCATCGTCGAACTGGATCACGCCGGGCTGTTTTTCGGTGCCGGTCCATTTCAGCGCATTGCGCGGCGTCAGCGACGAGCAATGACGCTGGAACAGGCTGCGCATGACCGGATCCTTCAGATCCTCCGGATCGATCGCGGCGCCGAAGCGGATGCCCCGCCCAAGCGAGCGCAAGGCGACGTCATCGGCGGCCGATGCCCGCAGGCCGAATGTCATGGCGGCGGCACTGCCCCCTGCCAATATGCCCCGGCGCGTCCAGCCCGCCATCACCGCGCGCCCGCGCTTCGGATGACAGAATCGAGATGCTGCATCAGCCGCTGACGCCCCTCCGGCACCACATCGGTTCCGGGCGGCGGGGCAAGGTCCCGGGCGAGCAGCGCGTGCAGTTCCTCGCCGGTGCGGGCGACATAGAGGCCGGGCCGCCCTTCGAGCTGGCCGACCGTCGCCATCTGGTGGTCGTTGCGATGTTCGCCATGCGCCACAAGGCGCGGGAACAGGATCACCGGGCGACCGACACGCTGGCAGGTCAGGATGGTGCCGATCCCGGCATGGGCGACGACGACGCGCGCCTTGGCGAAATAGGCATCGACCTCGATCGGGCGGATGCGCGCGCTCCATTCGATGTTGCGCGGCGTGTAGGTCGAGGCGCCGGTCTGGGCGAAGACCGGCTCGCCGAGCGAGGGCGCGATGGTGTCGATCGCCTCGATCAGCCGGTCGAAGGGCAACTGGGTACCGACGGTGACGAAGATCACAGCACGCCTCCGACATGATGGGGGCCGTCCGGCTTGGCGACATGCGACCATTGGGTCAGCCATTCGCTGGCGACCCATTTCGCCAATGTCCCACTTTTGGACAGTTGCTCGACATTGGCGACGCTGTCGATCCACACCGTACGGGCTCCGATCAGCCGTCCGGCGAGCAGGCAGAAGAAGCCCGGTGCCGCGCCGGTCGAGATGATGACCTTGGGCCGCAGGCGGAACACGGTCACGAAGGACCGGATCAGGCATTTGAGGCTCGGCCAGGGGGCGTCGAGATTGCAGTCGGGCAGGATGATGCCGTCGGTGATCCCGGCCTTGGCCAGCAGGTCGGCCTCGGTCGTGGCGAAGCGGGTGGCGTGGGTTTCCAGCATGCTGCGCAGCAGCATCATCTGCTCCCAATGGCCGCCCTGCGACGCCACCGCGAGCACGCGTATCGCCGTGCGTCCAGCGTCCTGTGCAGCTCCCGATGCCATCACGCTATCTCCCTCGTGCAGGCGGGAAAACGTCCGCCCGGCCGCCCGCAACGTGCAGGCTCCATCGGGCGGTAGCCTATATCATGAACGGTGCCACCTGCAAAAATGACACCGTCCTGGGACAGTTGCGGTGCAGCAAAAAAGCGACCGCCATGGCATCCTTCGATGCGGAAAGGTTGTCCTATGATGGTTCGGCCGGTCGCTTCGGATCGTTACGCATCTGCTTGCGCCGGGTGGCGATTGGCCGGTACACAGCCCCGGATATTCATCGCGACATCCCGGCAAGCGGGACGGAGACACGATTATGAACCCGCTGGTGCCTGTCGATCAGGACTCCGCCAAGATCATCGACTTCGGCGCGGTGCTGAACGCGGTCCGTCGGCGTCTGATCCCCATCCTGATCACCATGATCATCGTGCTCGGCCTGACCGCGCTGAGCTACAAGATGGTCACGCCGCGCTACAGCGCCGAGGGTCAGGTCGGTATCCAGCGCACGAACGAAGAGATCGTCAATGCGCAGGAGGATCAGCGGGTACAGCCGCTGACCACCGACTCCTCGTCGGTCGACACCGAAGTCGCGCAGATCCTGTCGCCTGAGACGCTGGGCCGCGTCGTCGATCGGCTGGGCTTGGCGAAGAACCCGAATTTCGTGGGCACCGATCCGCTGAGCCCGGCGGATGCCCGCAACGCCGCGATCCGCGCGATTGCCGGGGGGCTGACCGCGACGCGTGACGGCACCTCCTATGCGATCAACGTCAACTACCTCTCGACCGACCCGGTAATGGCGGCGAAGATCGTCAACACGACGATCGACGAATATCTGACCCGCCAGCAGGTCGAGAAGCGCGACGAGCGCAACAAGGAAATCGCGCTGCTCGCCTCGCGCATCAACGAGGCGCGCGGCCAGTTGCAGGGGGCCGAGACGGAGGTCGCGCGCTTTCGTGCCGCGACCAACCTGGTCGACATCCAGAACCAGAGCACCAACGCCCAGCAGTCGATCGCGGTACTGAACCAGCAGCTCGCCGATGCGCAGGCGCAGCAGGCGGTGGCCGAGGCGCGCAACACCGCGCGCAGCGCCAGCAGTGCCGGTGCCGGTTCGGCGGTCGTTTCGCCGGTGCTCCAGCAGCTGCGGACCGAGGAAGCGACGCTCAGCGCACAGCAGGCGTCGCTGTCGGAGCGTTATGGCGACCGTCATCCGCAGGTCCTCGAAACCAACCAGCGGCTTCAGGAAACCCGTCGCCAGATCGCGGCGGAAACCGCGCGCGTCCGCCAGAGCCTGTCGGCCGAGGCGGATGTCGCCCGTCGGCGCACCTCGTCGATCGTCTCGTCGCTGGACGCGCAGAAGGGGCAGCTGCTCCAGGGCAACGCCGCCTCGGTTCGTCTCGCCGAACTCGAGCGCAAGGCGACGACGCTCAAGAGCCTCTATGAGGCATTGCTCGAGCGGTATCAGCAGGCGATCGCGCGTCAAGGCACCGAGCGCAGTGCCGGTTACGTGATCGCCCGCGCCGTGGCGCCGACCGCACCCGTCAGCCCCAAGAAGGTCGTCTTCGCGGGCGGGGGCCTGCTCGCGGCCCTGCTGGCGGCGGCGATGGTCGCGGCCGGTCTGGAACTGGCCGAGAATGGCTTCAGCACGCGGCGTCAGGTCGAGCGGGCGCTCGGCCTGCCGGTGCTGGCCTCGGTGCCGGACCTGCGCACGTTGAAGCGCGACCGGATCAAGTCACCGACGCCCGCCACGATCAGCCAGCATCTGATCGACCATCCGGGCAGCGTGTACAGCGAATCCTATCGCTCGATCCGCACCGCCCTGAAAGTCGGACGCGAGGAACAGGCGGCGCGCGTCGTCGCCATCTCCTCGGCCCTGCC
Organism: Sphingomonas sp. Leaf257; assembly: GCF_001422185.1. NCBI lineage: Bacteria > Pseudomonadati > Pseudomonadota > Alphaproteobacteria > Sphingomonadales > Sphingomonadaceae > Sphingomonas > Sphingomonas sp. Leaf257. The sequence continues at coordinate 38,189 of NZ_LMMH01000004.1, read as the reverse complement.
CGCCGAGGGCAAGACCTCGACCTCCTTCTCGCTGGCCCGCTCGTCGGCGCTGGCGGGTCTGTCGACCGTGCTGGTCGATTGCGACCTGCGTCGCCAGGCAACCAGCCGCCAGATGGAAGGCGCGATCCAATATGGCCTCGCTGACCTGCTACGCGGCGAAGCGACGCTGGACCAAGTGCTGGTGCGCGACAGCGCCAGCGGTGCTTTCCTGCTGCCGCAGCGTCCGTCGACGGCCGAAAATGACTATGACCTGATCGCTTCCAGCGCGATGCAGCAGCTGGTCGATCAGCTGCGTGAGCGGTTCGACCTGGTGATCCTCGACACCGCGCCGCTGCTGGCGATCGCGGACTCGCGGGCGATCGCGTCGATGGCCGATGTCGCGCTGGTGGCGGTGCGCTGGCGCAAGACCCCGGCCCCGGCCGTCCGGCTGGCACTGGACCACCTCGCCATGGCTGAAGCGCGGATCGGTGGCATTATCATGACGATGGTCGACCTTAAGGCTCAGAGTCGTGCAGGCGCGGGCGACGAACTGCGCTATTACAAGAAATATTCCAGCTACTATAGCTGATGACGAGCGCCGGAAGCCGGGTCGGAGGACCCGGCTTCCGGCAGAGCCTGCGCGGGATGCGATGGTCCTTACAGGAGCGGAATGGCCGCAATCGGCCTCTTTCGCAGGTCAGTCGGCGAACACGAGGCCCGGAGATTTTCGCCTCTGCCAGTATCCCGACATCCCTCTAAGCCTGTTCCAGCCCCGGGCATTTGTCCCGGACCGCTGTTGCGAACGCGACGGCCGACCGCCCCCTGAAACTCCAAGCCAGAGATCGGCGCTTGGCCGTAGACCCAAAGAGGGGCCCAAAATGGCGGCAGGGTGAGCCTGCCTAGGTCCACGATGGCGGCGGCATGTTCCCACGCAACGCGCGTGAGACGGTCGAGGGCAGGATAACATTATATTGGTCAACATGAGCCCCTCCCCTTCAGGGGAGGGGTTGGGGTGGGGCCTTTCAACGAATGCCGCGCTTGCGGAAGCGCCCCACCCCCGGCCTCTCCCCCAAAAGGGGAGGGGTGGGCCTATTCAGGTCTTTGGAGTCTAATACGTTGTACCGTCCGCGAGGCTGACGGTGCGGCAACCGCACGGGCACGACCGTCACGCGCGATAGGTGCTGGCGGATGACAAGCTGTTAGCCGTCGCCAAAGGCGATGACATGATCGAAGCAAGGAGAGGCGGGGCGAGGAGTTTGCGACTCACCGTCTCCGCTCTTCACCACGATAGCGTGATCACCAGTGGCTCCGCTGGGAGGGGGGCGTCCTTACGCCCCGGCGTTACGCCTGACCCAAGGCCTGGACCCGCTGCTCCTCGGCACGTTGCAGGATCTGCCCAGCCGGGCCGAAGGCGGCCATCGAACCCGCCTGCAGCTGCATGATATAGTCGACCCGGTGCATCAGGGCGGGGCGATGGGTGACGACGATCACGACGCCGCCTTCATCGCAGACATCCTCCATGACCTGGGCCAGCATCTTCTCGCCATCGCCGTCCATGTTCGACGTGGGGTCGTCGAGCAACAGGATGAACGGCTTGCCGAAGACCGCCCGCGCCACGGCGATGCGCTGGCGCAGACCGGCGGGAAGCAGCTGGCCGCCACGTCCGACCTGGGTTTCGTACCCGTCGGGCAGGCGCAGGATCAGGTCGTGGACATGTGCGCGCCGGGCGGCGGCCAGCACGGCTTCGGTCGGGGCATCGGCGTCGAAGCGCGCGATATTCTGCGCGACGGTGCCGTCGATCAGTTCGACCTGCTGGGGGACATAACCGACGAACTTGCCCAGTTCCTCTTCGTCCCATTGGTCCAGCGCGGCGCCGTCCATGCGGATGACGCCGCGCGCCAGCGGCCAGATACCGGCGATCGCGTTGAGCAGTGCGGTCTTGCCCGCGCCGGTCTGCCCCATGATCCCCAGAGAGTCGCCCGCTGCCAGCCGGATGCCGACATTGTTGACGACGGGGCGCTGCGTGCCGGGCGCAAAGACATAGACCTGCTCGGTGGTCAGCTCGGTTTCCGGGCGCGGCAGCAGGGTGGTGATATCGCGCAGCGGCATCTGGCGAAGCAGCAGGTTCAACCGCTCCCAGGCCGAGCGCGCGCTGGTATAGTCGCCCCAGCCGGTCACGGCCAGTTCGACCGGCGCCAGGACCTGATAGAGCAGCAGCGCGGCGATCAGCGCGGTGCTCCAGGCGGCGCGGTCGGTGAAGGCCAGCGCCGCCCCGATCGTCAGCAACAGGATGAACAGAACGAGCCGGAAGCCGCGCACCGCGCCGACCAGCCCGACCGAGCGGCCATGAAGTGCACGCTCGGCCAGCAGATCCTCCTGCGAGGCGCCGATCCAGCGCTGGCGCAGGCGACCCTCCATGCCCATGGCGCGGGCGACCACGGCATTGCGGCGGCTTTCCTCCGCCACCATCCAGCGTAGGGGCCGTAGTTCGTCCAGCGTCTCGGCCTTCTGCCCTGCCGACCGGCCAAGGAGCCAGGCCATCAGCCCGAGCACGATCATGGCGGCCAGCCCGACCAGGCCTACCCAGGCGTGCAGGGCGAACAGCATCAGGAGGGAGAATGGCGCGACGCAGAGGTCGATCAGCGCGGACGGGATCGGGCCCATCAGGAAGGCGCGCAGGCGATTGGCGTCGTGCAGCGGTCCCAGTCCGTCACCATCCGGCGCCCCGACGCGCGCGACATGCGACACGCCGTCATGGACGCGCGGCGCCAGACGCTGGTCGATCGCACCCGCCACATCGAAAAACACGCGCGACCGCAGGCTGTCGAGCAGGCCGAAGACCCCGTAAAGGACGAGGCCGAGGAACAGCAGCCCCCACAGGGTCGCGGTGTTGCGACCGGGTACCGCGGTATCCGCCAGCACGCCGACCAGCAGGACGCCGAGCATCAGGATGACCTGAAGCGTCACGCCGATGCCCAGGGCGCCCATCACCCCGCGACGCAGCGTGGACGAGATCATCGTGCCGTCGTCCTGCACCGCCGACAAGGTCGATGTACTCTCACCCCAGATTACGCGTGCCATATGCGGTTCATTCCTCTTTACGGCGGGGCTGTACCATGGCCCTGCCGTCTCCGACAGCGGTTGCGACGGGATATCCGGATCGGTTTGACACGATCCGCCGCCTTCCTCTAGCGGCGATGGCTCTGGGCAAGGGGCATGGTTGCGATGCGGCGTTGGTCATGGATCGGCTGGACGTTGCTCGGCATGGCCTGGGCGTTGATCCTGTGTGCGCTGCTGGGGCGGTATTGGCCGGTTGCGGATGCCTTCGCTTCGTTTCTTCCCTTTGCCGGGGCGCTCGCCCTCTTTGCATTACCAATGGTGCCGCGCCGCGCACGATGGGGCTTTATCGGGCTAGGCATCGTGGCGCTGGGACTGGTCGGCTGGCCGATCCTGCGCGAAATCGGCGCGCGACCGTCCGCGATCGAGCCTCCAGCTGGCGCGGAACGGCTGGTCGTCGTTACCCATAACCTCCATGGCGGCGTCACCACGCCCGATCGGGCGGCCGCGGTCCTGCGCAATAGCGGCGCGGATGTCCTCTTGCTTCAGGAAGCGCGGCAGGCCGGGCCTTTGCTGGCGCGGCTGGTGACGAATTTTCCCTATCGCAGCCACTGCCAGGGCTGCGAACTGGCCATCCTGTCGCGGCGGCCGATGGGGCGGGTGCATTGGCGGCTGACGAACCGGGCGGGCCAGATCGTCGGACCGGCGCTGTTTCGCGGCGATGTCACCTTGCCCGGCGGCGCTGTCGTCACGGTCGCGACGGTCCATGCACCATGGCCCTATCCGCCGCAGCCCCATACACGGTTCCGCCGCAGCCTGATCGATGGAATCCGGGAAACCGGCAGCGACCGCATGGTCCTGAGCGGTGATTTCAACCTGACACCCTGGGGCCACGGCATGGCCGAGCTCGATCACGGCCTGTCGCCGATGCGGCGGATCACGCGGGCGTTGTTCAGCTTTCCCGCCCGGGTGTCGGGGCGGGACTGGCCGGTTCCGCTATTGCCGATCGACCAGATTTTTATCGGTCGCGACATCCGGGTCGGGCGGGTCGATGTGTTGCCCTATACCGGATCGGATCACCGCGCGATCCGTGCCGAACTTTATGTATCAGGGCGGCCCGCACCGTAGCCGCCCCGATACCAGTCGTCTCAGCGACCGAACGTCCGATCCTTCAGAAAGGCGATCTTGCGCCGCATACGGTCGGCGGTCATCCGCATCTTGGCGCCACGCGTCGGCTTTCCGGCGAAGCGCGCGCCGCCGATCGTCGAGCCGCGATATTCCTCCATGATGGGGAAGGGGAAGAGGCAGAGATTGGGGATGCCGCTTTCCCAGAAACGGTCCATCTGATCGTCCACCGGCCGCACCGCATCGGTATAGAGATCCAGGAAACGCTGCGCCCCCTTGCGGGTGATGAAATAGCCCTGGGTGCCATAGGGCTTGCCATAGAGCCGCACGACATAGAGGTCCTGCGCGGGCCAATTGCGCCGCCACGGCAGGTGCGGCGAGGGCTTTTTGTAGAAAAGGCGCAGATAATCAACGCCCTCGGCCGCATAGTCGACCTCGCATAGCAGCTTGATCGCCGCCCAGTCGGCGATGACGTCATCCTCCAGCACCAGATACTGGTCGGCGTCTTTATCCGCGACCAGTTGCCGCCATAGTGCGGCGTGGCTGGAATAGCATCCCAGTTCGCCGGGCTGGAGCGGGCGCCCATGTTCGCGGATCGCGGCGGCTTCGTCATACCGCAGGCCCTGCGGCTCGCGGTGCGCGTCGAAGAAGGACCAGTCCAGCCCGGACTTCTCCGCATTGCGGGCGAAATTTTCCCGCCGTTCGGTCGCGGTCGTCAGGCTGACGACATGGATAGGGGTCCGTGCCATGGGGTGCTCCTGTCGGTCTGATGGGGCTTAGCGTCTGGGCGGCTTGGCCGGGGCGGTCGGCGTGCTCGGGACCTGTACCGGCGGAGCGGGCGGCACCTCGAGCGGCGTGACCGCGCTTTCGACGCGGAACGCCCCTGACGGATCGCGGACCGGGCGTTCGCGACCGATCACATTGCCTGTGGTCAATCCGTCGAGCCCCGACAGGATCGGCGTCAGCAGCGGGATGTCGCCCTTGCGCTTCACGCGGTCGAAATTGGCGTTCACGTCATAGGCGGGCAGGCCGGAGATCAGCTTCGGAGCCTCCAGATTGCCCATCGCCGACAACAGTCGTGCCCGTGCGATATATTCGCTGGCCTCCGCCGTGGCATAGCTGGTGCGGATGTTCAGCAGGTCGCGCGCCAGGTCGAGCACGTCCAGGGTCGTGCGGTCGCCCGCGCGTTCCTGGATGACCGCGCCGTCATAGGCGGCCTGCGCCGCCGCCGACGCGTCGCGCAGATGGATCAGCGAAGCGAGGGCCGCGCGATGTGCGTCCCAGGCCTCGGCCACCGACTGCCGCGTCTCGCGCAGCGCCGCGTCGACCAGGCGCCAGTCGGCGTCGTTCTGCTGCCGCGAACGCTCGATCGACAGGCGGCGCGTACCGGAGTCGATCAGCGGCATGGTGACGACCACCGACGAGCGCAGATCGGTGGTGCGCAGCTGGTTCTGATAGATGTTGGTCGGGCCGTAGGTGCCGCTGCTTTCCAGCGAGATGTTCGGATTGCGCTCGGCCTGGGCCTGCGCGATCTGGGCGCGCGAAACCTTTTCGCGTGACTGGGCGCCGCGGATGATCGGGCTGCCATTTTCGGCCATGGCATAGGCGGCGTCGAGCGACGGGACACCCAGCGCCAGCTCGGGCGGGGTGGTCAGTGCCCCGGGCAGGCCGCCGGTCGCCTGAAGGAACAGCGACTGGCTCGACCCGAGCTGGCCTTGCGCGTTCAGCAGCTGGGCACGGCCGAACTCGACGCGGGTCTGCACCTGTTGCAGATCGCTCGACGTGATGTCGCGCACCGCAAAGCGCTTCTGCCCGTCCGAGAATTGGCGTTCCAGCAGCGACAGGTTCTGGCGGGCCAGCTCGACGATGTTGCGGTCGCGGATGACCGACACATAGGCCGAGATGACGCCGAACATCGTCGAGGCTTCGACGAGGCGCAGCTGTTCACGCTCCAGCGCGACCTGCGCCAGCGCGTTCTGTTCAGCGGAGGCGCGACGCCCGAAGCTGGTCACCGGCTGCGAGAAGATGATCTGCGCGGTGCTCGAAAATCCCTCGGGCCGGTTGTACAGGCCGGGGAAGATTTCCGCGCGCGTCCGGGTGAACTGGTGCGAACCCTGCAACGTCACCTGCGGCCCGTAATTGGAGCGCGCGAGCGGGTAGAGCGTGTCGACCGACTTCAGCGTCGAGCGCTCCGCCACCAGCGTCGGATTGCTCCAATAGGCGCGGGCGATCGCATCCTGCAGCGTGGTCAATGTCGGCGTCGCATTGGCCGCAATCGTCCCTTCGGGCGTTTCGCGCGGCAGTTGCGGCTCCAACGGCTGCGGCATGCCCGCCGCCGTCGGAACCTGTGCCATCGCCACGCCCGATGCCGACCCCAGAAGGGCCAGCATCGTCAATCCTGCGCTCAGATTCAGCGCCGTCCCCCTGAACACGGTCATTCCCCCACTCCGTCGCGCATTATATCAATTGTCTCGGAAAGCCCGCTCGAACTGGTCGCGCAGAGGCTTGGTGATGTAAGAGATCATCGTGCGGTTGCCCGTCTCGATGAACACTTCGGCCGGAACGCCGGGACGCAGCCGCATCTCGGGATAACGGCGCATTTCGGCGTCGTCGATGGCGACGCGGACCGGGTAGAAGGCCTGCTTGCCCTCCGCATCGGTCGAGCGGTCGGCCGCCACGGTCACGACCTTGCCATGGATTTCGGGCGTCGCGGTCGAGTTGAACCCGCTGAAGCGGATGCGCGCCTGTTGCCCGACATGGACCTGATCGATGTCGGTCGGCGAGACGCCTGCCTCCACCATCAGTTCGTCGCTGTCGGGGACGATCTCCATGATCACCTCGGCCGGGCGGACGACGCCGCCGATCGTGCTGAACTGAAGCTTGTCGACCACCCCGTCATAGGGCGCGCGCAGGACGCTGCGGTTCTGGGCATCGACGGCCGAGACGCTGCGCACCTGTTGCTGGTTCAGCGTGTTGTTGAGCTCGGCCAGGCGGGTGCCCGCTTCCGAACGGCGGGTTTCGCCCAGCTGGATGATCTGCTCGCGCGCCTCGGTGATCCGCGCCTCGGTCGAGGCGATATTGGCCTGGAGCGCGCCGACATTGCCCTGAAGATCGGCGGCGGTGCGTTCCAGCTGGTTGCGGCGGCTGATCGTGACCAGCCCCTTGTCCCACAGGTCCTTCACGCCCTGACGCTCGGGGTCGATCAGCGCCGTCTGCTTGTTGAGTGCGTTGATCTGCGCACGATAGGCGCCGATCTGCTGCTCATACTGGCGGACCCGCGATTGCAGCTGGGCAATCAGGCCCGCCTGCTCGGTGCGGCGGATGTTGAACAGCTTGCGCTCGTCCGCCATCGCGCGCTGTGCGCCTTCGCCGCCCTTTAGCAGCTCTTCGGGAAAGGCGATGTTCGCCACGCCCAGCCGTTCGGCCTCCAGTCGTGCACGCTGGGCGAGCAGCTGGTCGACGCTCAGGCTGGAGTAGCGCGCATCGGCGCCCGTCACCTGATCGTCGAAGCGCATCAGGATTTGGCCCTTGCGGACCCGCTGGCCGTTCTCGACCAGGATTTCGGAGATGACGCCGCCGCCCGGATGGGCGATCCGCTTGATCCGGCTCTTCACGCCGACCTGGCCCGGCGCGATCACCGCGCCGCCGATCGGGATCAGCGCGCTCGCCAGGCCGAAGCCCAGGACGAGGACCAGAATGGCGATCAGCGCGACGCGGAAATGCCGACTGGCACTGCGCACCGGATCATAGGAGACGGATTGTTCCTCGATGATCGCCAGGCGCGATCCGGGGCCGCCGGTGGTGACGATGCCGTTCATGACTTGCTTTCCTCAAGGGTACGCTCCGGCGCCGCTGCTGCTGCCGCCTGGGGGATTGCCGCGCGGGACAGGTGTTCCATCACCTGGTCGCTCGGCCCGAATACTTCGATCCGCCCGTCGCGCAGATACATGATCTTGTTGACTTGGCCCAGTACGCTTGGACGATGGGCGATGACGACGACGATGCCGCCGCGATCCCGCACGCTGCCGATCGCCGCGGCCAGCGCGGCCTCGCCCTCGGCGTCGAGGTTGGAATTGGGTTCGTCCAGCACGACCAGGAACGGGTCGCCGTACAGGGCACGCGCCAGGCCGATCCGCTGCCGCTGCCCGGCGGACAGTTCGCGCCCGTCATCGGTCAGCTGGGTGTCATAGCCGCCCGGCAGGCTGGTGATCAGCGCATGGACGCCCGCCGCCCGCGCCGCCGCGATGATCGCGTCTGACGTGGCCTGGAGGTCGAAGCGGGCAATGTTCTGCGCGATGGTGCCGCCGACCAGTTCCACCGATTGCGGAAGATAGCCGAGCGACCGGCCCAGATCCTCGGGCCACCACTGGTCGAGCGCCGCGCCGTCCAGGCGGACCGCGCCCGCCTGCGGCTTCCACAGGCCGATCAGCGCGCGGCCGAGCGTCGTTTTCCCGGCACCGCTGGGGCCGATCAGGCCCAGTGCGTCGCCGGGATTGAGACGGAACTGGACGCCGTGCAGGGTCGTGCGCTGCGTGCCCGGAGGTCCGACCACCAGATTCTCGACCAGTAGGCTCTGGCGGGGCGGGGGCAGGCGGATCGCGCCCGGCTCGGTGGCGGGCACGCGGGCGAGCAATTGCTTCAGCCGGGCCCAGCCCTGCCGCGCGCCGACCAGATTGCGCCAGTTGGCGATGGCCTGATCCACCGGGGCCAGCGCGCGGCCCGACAGGATGGACGAGGCGAAGATCACGCCGCCGCTCGCCTTGCCGCTGATGACCAGCAGCGCGCCGACGCTGAGGATCACCGACTGGAGCAGCATGCGCAGCATCTTGCTGAGGCCGCCCAGTTCGGCGCTTTGGCGCGCGACGCGGTTCGACAGGCCGACATAATGATCGTTCACCCGTTCCCAGCGCTCGCGCATCCGGTCCCGCATGCCCAGCGCGGCGAACAGCTCGACATGGCGGATATTGCCTTCGGCCAGCGCGTTGCGGACCGACGAGATCTGATGGAGATCGTTGGCGGGCTGCTTCATCTTGCGGTTGGTGATCAGCGTCAGGCCGAGCAGGATCAGCGCGCCGACCAGCGTGGTGACGCCCAACCAGACGTGCAGCATGAACAGGATGCCGAGGAAGAACAGAATCCAGGGCAGGTCGATCATCGTCGCCACGCCCGAGCCGCTGATGAACGACCGGATTTGGTCCAGATCGCGCATCGGACCCAGCCCGTCACCCTGCTGGACGCCGCCATTCAGCGATATCTGGCCCATCGCGGTCTGGACACGGCGCGACAGGGCGCGGTCCAGACCGTTGCCGACATCCGACAACATGCCCGCGCGCAGATTCTCGAAAAAGCCCTGAAAGGCATAGGCCAGCGTCACCATGACCAGCAGGCCGACCAGCGTCGGGATCGATCGACCCGGCAGGACCGAGTCGTAGACCAGCATCATGTAGATCGAGCCCGCCAGCAGCAGCACGTTCAGGATCGCGCTGACCGCCACGATCATCCCGAATACAGATCGGTATCGGCGCATGGCCGCCCGCAGATCGTCTTGTCCCCCGTCGGCAGTACGCAAAAGTCGGCCCTTCCTTACGCCCATGCTATAGGCCGCACCGGAGACTCCGATACGATCATGGAGTCATGATATAGCCCCAACTCGTTAACGGGCTGATGCCCCCCAGGCGTCCGCTCGGGCGGATTCGTGGTTTTGTTTCTGCAACTTCCCACAGGCCCATAAAGATGCGAGTTCGGATGGGCTTTATTTATGTGCCGTTTTGATACGGCGTTGCATGCGAGAGGAAGCGCCTCTGGGTCAGGCGGGCCTGCGGCGCAGCTTGCCCACCATATTGGCGGCCTCACGCTCCAGTCCTTCCGGACGGCCCATGACGATCCACAGCATCACGCGGGCGCCGATATAGGCGATGCCGCCGACCATCACGCGAAGTACGAGGTCCTGCGCCAGATCGTACCCAGTGAATAGACGCCACCCGGTTCCGGCGACCCACCAGACCGCCAGCGCCATGGCGCAGCAGCTGATCAGAGTAGGCAAATGGGTGCGCAGTTGCCGCATCAGGCTCACCCCGGCCAGCCGCTTGGCAAGCAGCATGGCGATGGCGATCTGGTACAGTCCGGTCAGGACCCGCGCCGCGACCAGACCCGGCACGCCCCAGATGACCGCTCCCGCGATCATCAGCGGCAGGCGGATGCACAACACTTGCAGGTCACGCATGAACAACAGGCGGACCTGCCCCATCGCCATGCCCAGCGGCGTGACGAGCCCGGCAATGCCCTGAAGCCCGAAGATCACCGCAAAGGCCTGGATGATCGGTACGGCGGGAAGCCATTTGGGATTGAGGAACAGCGGGACCATGGGCTGGGCGACCAGCGCGAAGCCGACGCCGACCGGCACGCCCAGCGCGACGAGCAGGCGGTCGGCGCGGATATAGGCGGCGGCCAAGCGCGGCTTGTCATGCTTGATCGCGGCAAAGGCGGGGAACAGCGTCTGGATCAGCGGCAGCGTGGTCTCACGGGTCGCCAGATTGGCCAGATTGAAGCCGACATTATAATAGCCGAGCACGGTCGGCGTCGCGATCTTGCCGACCAGCAGCTGATCCGCGCGCCAGTTGAGCGCGTTCACCAGCTGCGACGCGCTGGTCCAGACCGAGAAGGACAGCAGGGTGCGCCAGCTCGCCAGCGAGAAGCGGGGCAGGCGGGGAAGGATGCAATAGGAGGCGATGACGGTCGCGGCATACATGCCGACGATCCCCGCGACGATCGCCCAATAGCTCTGGAAATACCAGGCGACGGCGACTGCGACGATGACGTTGGTCATCTTCGAGGCGGTCGACAGCACGAATTCCTGCCAGAAGACCAGCTTGCGCTGGAATACCGCCAGCCAGGGATTGGCGAGACCCGACAGCGCCGCGCCGCAGCCGAGCACGATCATGATCGGCACCAGCCGCTGATCGCCATAGATATGGGCGACCAGCGGCGCGGAGGCGGACAGGACCACCGCGATCGTCACGCCGCGCAGCATCGACAGCGTCCAGGCCGAATGAAAATCCTGGTCGGTCGGATCGTCCAGCCGGATCAGCGCCTGGGACAGCGACATTTCGGTGATCGAGGTAACGATCTGCATCAGGGTCGCGGCGATCGCGACGAGGCCGAAATCGGCGGGGACGAGCAGGCGCGCCAGCAGCACGGTGCTGACCATGCCCGACAGGTTGACCACCAGCCGCGCGGCGGAGAGCCACATGCTCCCCTTGGCGATCCGCTTACCCACACCCCCGGCTGCCTGACTCATACCGATCCCATTAGCTGTGCGGCGGCCGGATACCGGGCCGCCGCCGACAAACACGCGTCCTTCGGGCCGCCGTTACCGGGTCAATCGGCGCTTTCCTACAGGATAAAACCGAACATATAGAGAACATCGTCCCGAACGACAGCGTCCGGGCGATCTTGGGGGGAGAAGAATGATGGCCGATCCGTTCAACAGCGACAGCCTGAATGCACCGGCACGCGCGCCCTTTGGCATCGTGCCGAGCGATACGGTCGCGCTGGCCACCGTGCCGAAGCGGATTTTCGTGGGTACGGGCGGGCATGTCACCTTGCGCGGGGTCGATGGCGCGGGGGACGTCACCTATCGCAACGTGGCAAGCGGGGTCTATCTGAACGTCCGGCCCAGCTATGTGCGCGCCATCGGCACGACGGCGGCCGATCTGATCGGGGAGGCCTGAGCCATGGCGCAGGATTATGCGGGCAATCGCCCCGCCTTCGGCAATCCGCGCATGTCGGGCGATCCGGACCGCTATATGTTTTGGGCGTCCGGCGCGCGCATGCCGTCGGGCGCGCTGGTGACGGCGCAGGCAGATACGCGCTTCGTCATGACCAAGCTGATCTTCGGATCGCCGCAATATGCGATCGACCATCTGCGGCTTCATTATTCGGGCTTCGCCTGTACCGAGGGCAGCAACAGTCCGCAGGAGACGGTCCTGCCGGGCAACGCGATGACGGTGCACGGCGTCTGGGTTTCGGTGAATGGCGGCCCGGCGACGGCCTGTCGCTTTGCAGGGGCGGCGGACCTGTCGGTGGCGAGCGGTTCGACGGGCGCCTGGACCGACGACCTGTCGCTGGCCGTCCCGCCGGAATCGCTCGTGACCGTCTACACTCTATATTCCACGGCGGCGGGGGAGCGGCAGATCCCGGTCTATCAAATCACCTCGCGGCGGGGAGAGCGGGTCTGGGGGGCGGATAATGCCGCCGCGCTGGTGGCCCTGATCGGGAGCGACACGGCCAGCACCGCCTCGCTCGATAGCATGAGCTTTCCGGCCTATTATGGGCCGGACTTCATGGTCGCGAAGGGCTGGGACGGTCGCCCGGTGCCGCTGATCGTCTGCGACTCCATCGGCGAGCGTCAGGCGGATAGCCCGCTGGCGGCCGATGCCCGGCGCAACATGGGCTGGCTGCGGCGCTGGCTGGACCGTGCCGGACCGCTCGGTCGGACCCCCCATGCGGTCATCGGCCTGCCCGGCGCGGCATCGAAGCGGGAATTGATCGCGGCCAATGCATCGCGACGCTGGGATATCATCGACCAGATCGTTGCGATGAACGGCGGGCGGCGGCCTTTCACCTGCATCCTGAACCAGATGGGACGCAACGACTATGACAGCGGCGGCTATGCGGTGATGCGCGCGAACTGGAAGGCGCTGAACGATCGTATCCTCGTGCGGCATCCGGGCACGCCCATCGTCGCGGTCGGGCAGGTCATTCATCCCAACTCGACCGACGGCTTCCGGACGCTTGCGGGGCAGGGCTATCAACTGGGCGGAGAATGGCCGAACGGGCTCCGTTACCAGTTGGAGGCGGACAAGGCGGCAGGCATGGACGGCACCGTTGCCGCCTATATCGAGGTCGTGCGTCCAGCCGGGCTATCCGACACCCAGGGCAGGTGGCCCGAGCCGTTCTTCGTGACCCAGCTGGCGCAACAGGCGGGAACGGACGGAACGGCCACGTACGACATGATCACGCTCGTCGACGCGCCGGAGATCGGCGATACGCTGCAATGGACGTCCGGCGCGACGGCCGATATCGCGACCGTCGTGGCGATATCGGGCCAACCGGGCGCCTGGTCTTGCAGGCTTCACTATGCGGGAAGCCGGACCGTCGCCCCCGCCGGAACCGAGGTCTTTGCGCCGAATGCGAATGACGGCGTGAACTCGCCACGGACGGGCACCCATCCCAGGCCACGGATGATCCGTCATATCGCGGCATCAGTTCCGCAGCAGGACAAGGCAAAGCTGCGCTGATTCGGGTAAAATTTCATTTGAAAGCCATCAGCCCGTCATTTTCTTCAAAATGGCGGGTTTTTGGGTGATTGAAATAGTTACGATGAACTGCGCGATTTTCACGATGAATGGAGTCGGCTTTCGGAACTTTGTTATCGGCCCGCGTCAAACCGACCCTTTTGACAACCAGCGGCCATAAGTCTCGACCATAAAAGCCAATTTTAAATTTATTTTCATCCCGGGGCGGGTTTGGGCGGATTCGGCCTTAGCCTGACCCTATCGATTCAGTGTTTCACCGTAATGAATGCCGCAGACGGCGATCTCCATCGCCGGACAATTGAGCGCGAAATGGCAGAAATGCGCGACTTCACGGCGTATTGAAGTCTGATCGCTCCTCGACCGGTGCTTTTGGATACCGGATATCATGGTGATGATCCCGAGCTCGGCGCATCGGGAAAAACGGACGAGAACGCGGTTTCAATTCTACGGTTCCGTTGGCTGATCCTTACAGCACGGCCGGGCGCCTCGCCCCATGCCGGATCGCTTCACTTCGGGACAGTTCGAAATTGCGGGGAAACATTCGCTCTTCCTCTGGTTAACCCGGCGCTTACCATATGGGGCAGTAGAGAGGCGGCACGCTGCCACATCGCTAAGCATTCACAGTTTCAACACGCAAAAACAGGGATCATCACCATGGCGAAGCCCATCTTCAACGACCAGACCATGAAGCTGAACGAGACGACCCGCTCCATGACGGGCAACATCCTGCTGAACGGTGGCGCGACCGACGCGGATGGCGACGCCATCACCGTGGCGCGCGTCGATGGTGCGTACATCGCGGGCTCGATCGGCGGCGGCAAGGGCGTCAACGTCATTCAGGGCCAGTATGGCACGCTGACCATCGCCCAGGACGGCACCTACACCTACGAGCTGAACAAGGGCGTGAACTTCGTCGCCGGCAGCACGATGGTCGAAGACTTCACCATCAAGATCCGTGACGGCGAGGGCAATTACGATCAGGGCATCATCAAGTTCGACGTCATGGGCATGGCCAACCAGCGCCCGGTCGCGGTTGACGACTTCGTCACCACCAATTCGACCGTCGCTGGCGGCAACGTCCTGGCGAATGACAGCGATCCGGACGGTGATACCCTGCATGTCGGCGGCGTGATCGACCTCGCCACCAACACCAACTATCACATCACCGGCCTCGGCAATGTCGAGATCAAGGGCGTGTACGGCACCCTGACGATCAACGACAAGGGCGTCTTCTCCTATGTCGTCGACCAGACCGATCCGGACACCATCGCTCTCAACGGCAATGCAGGCGTCGAAAAGTTCGCCTACAAGCCGCATGACGGCCAGAACGGCCAGGGCAACAACACCGACTATGCGATCCTGACGATCGACTTCAACGTCGCGCCGGGCGTGTAATCGGGCGTCGCTCGCCACCCCGGTGGCGAGCGAATCGATTGCAATGCAAATGTTAACGCCGGTGTCCTTCGGGACGCCGGCGTTTCATTTTTGCGGGCCAAAAAGGCGTTATCGGCGGATTAAAGACACGGAAAGGTATCTTAACGTGCCGCCGAAAGTCCAAAAAATGGTCCATAAACACAGCGATTTAACGTATACAATGCGTTAACCCTTCCATGTAACCGACCGTTTCCGGAGTCATCGCCACTACCGTCTCATCGGGAAGATCACGGCTTCCTTCCCCGGAGACGACGGAACATGACGACCTATTATGTCGATGCTGCCAACGGTTCGGACAAGAATGCCGGCACCAGTGCGGGTGCGGCGTTTCAGTCGGTTGCGAAGATTTCGAGCATCAAGCTGCAGGCGGGCGACACGGTTCTGCTGGCGCGCGGCAGCAACTATGCGGACATGCTGACCATCAACGGTTCGGGCACCACCGACAAGCCGATCACGATCGGCGCCTATGGCACCGGTACCGACCCGATCTTCACGGGCAAGCAGGGCATTTACGGCACCAAGACGGCGAACATCGTCATCAAGGACCTGACCTTCTCGACCGGCTTCAATGCGATCTATGCCGCCCAGGCCGAGAACTGGGTCATCGATCATGTCTCGCTCATCAATGCCGGTACCGCCACGGGTACGGGCAGCATCTCGATGAAGACGAGCAAGAACGTCACCATCTCCAACAGCAAGTTCGACCATGTGTCGAACGACGGCATCTATGTCGTCGACATGACGGACCTGACCATCGTCAACAACGTCATGTCCAATCTGGTGGGCGGCACCGCCGACGGCATCCAGGTGACCAGCTCGTCGAACGTCAAGATCAGCGGCAACAAGATCGACCAGTCGACGTCTCCCGACTCCACCAAGGGCGGGATCATGGTCAACTCCAGCTCGAACGTCGTCGCCTCGGGCAACGAAGTGAAGGGGGGCAGCTTCGGTGTCGCGATCAATGGCTGGAACGTCCAGATCACCGACAACAAGCTGAGCGGTCAGAACAAATATGCGTGGTCGTCGGCGATCATGGCCAGCGCCGGTATCGATATCGGCAACTACACGATCTTGGGCAACGAGGTCGTGGGCTCGAACTTCGGCGTGGCTCTGACCGGCTTGTCGCGTGACGGCAATGTCAGCCGCAGCAACATCCAGATTGCGAACAACACCTTCGTCAGCGTCGCCAACGCCGCGCTGAAGATCGACAAGGAAGCCACCGGTGCCTTCCACGACAATGTCGTCGTCGACAGCAAGCTGACCCAGATCGCGGGCAACGGCCTGAAGAGCGTCTTCGATGTCAGCGGAAACCTCCAGACGACCGCGGCGAACATGTCGGCTGACGTCAAGGCGCAGGCCAGCACGGTCGCCAAGGCCCAGGCCGATGCCGTCGCCAAGGCGCAGGCCGACGCGGTGCTGAAGGCCCAGGCCGATGCCGCCGCGGCTAAGATCCTGCAGGAAAGCTATTCCGAGAATCTGAACAAGATCCAGAAGATCGGGATCAACGCCGATCGTTATGCGATGGATGTCTCGGGTACCAAGATGTCCGGCAACATCCTGGATAACGACATCAACGCAGCGGGCAACAAGCTGGGGCTGAGCACCGTCGGCGGTTCGCGGATCGGGGCACAGGGTGTCGACCTGAAGGGTGCTTATGGAACCCTGCACGTCGACAGCAACGGCCACTTCACCTACGCGCTCGACACCGGCGCCCTGGCCAAGCTGAAGAACGTCGCGACCCCGACCGAGAGCTTCCAGTACAAGGCCAATGACAGCGGCAAGGTCGTCACGTCGAGCCTGACGATCGACCTGTCCGCCTATGTCGGCACCCAGGACGTAACGAGCGCGGCGGCAAAGGCCGCGGCAAAGTCCGGCGCGCCGGTCCTGAAGGCCAAGGCGGTCGACGATTTCTATAAGATCGGCGCCGACAGCCATGTCGTGACGGGCAATGTCTCGACCAACGACATCATGTCCGACGGCAGCATCCTTTCGCTGCGCACCATCGGTGGACAGACCGTGTCGAAGGGCGCGATCGACCTCAAGGGCGCGTACGGCACGCTCCATATCGATGCCAGCGGTGCGTTCACCTACACGCTCGATGCCGATGCCAATGCCCGGATGGTCGCCGACCACAAGACGAGCGACAGCTTCGTCTACAAGGCGGCCCATGGCGGCAGCTATGATCAGGGCGCGCTGGTCATCGACCTGACGCCGCACCTGACGGCAGGTGACCTGCTGGTCCTCTGATACCCCCTCGCATCCGGGTGGGGTTCCGAAGGATCCCGACCCGTTTGGTCAGGACGAAATGGCGGGCGGCCGACACTATGTCGGTCGCCCGTTTCTGTTTCGCGATGGCCTGCAACGTCCTGAAATGGTTCGTGTGGCATAGCGGCGCGCGTCAAAGGGGCGGTCTCTATACCATTTGGGATATGCCCCTCGGGTTCGTCGAATGTCATGACGCCGGGATAGGGCAAGCGATTGAAGTGTTGGACGTCTTGCCTCTGGGCACAACGATGCAGGGCATAGGCGGTACGACGCGGTAATGGGGTTGGGATTCAGAGCCGATATCGAAGGTTTGCGGGCGATCGCCATTCTGGCGGTCGTGCTGTTCCACTATGACGTCGGTCACCTGGCCAACGGCTATGTTGGGGTCGACATCTTCTTCGTAATCAGTGGCTTCCTCATTACCTCCGACATTTGTCGCCGGGTCGATCAGCGGCGGTTCAGCTACCTCGCTTTCTATCGGCGTCGGGCCCGCCGCCTGGTGCCAGCGCTGGTCGCGGTGATCGTCACCTCGACGCTGTTCGCTATGGTCTTCATGACACCGTACGAGCTCAAGGTTTACGCGGTCACCGCGATTTCGACGATATTCGGCATATCGAATTTCGCATTCCTGGGGTTCGTCGACTATTTTTCGCCAAAGGCGTCCCGCCAACTGCTGATGATGGCCTGGTCGCTGTCGTTGGAGCAACAATTCTATCTGGTGTTGCCGCCCCTGATCGTCGGGATCATTCCCAAAGGCCCTCGCGCGCTGGCGAAATTCTTTGCGGTCATCATTGCATTATCCTTTGCGGCGGCGACGGCTTTCGAATGGTATCGACCCGATGCGGCCTTTTATCTCCTGCCGTTCCGCGCCTGGGAGTTCGCTGCGGGAGCATGGTTGGCGACCGTTGACCTGACCGGCAACAAGAGGCTGGCCTCGCGCCGGTTCGCCAATGGCTTTGCGGCGCTGGGAGTTGTCCTGCTCGGATCGGCTCTGGTTATCACCTACCCCGTTTCGGTCGTTGTCCTTCGAGCGCTGGCCGTGCTGGGCAGCATGGCGTTGATCGCCGCGCCTCGTTCCGTGCTGAACCGCTATGGGCTGGGGGCGAAACCCGGCGTGGTGATCGGGCGATATTCCTACTCCTGGTATCTGTGGCATTGGCCCCCATTGGCCGCGATGAATCTGCTTGGCATCGACCTGGGGCCGATGGCGCGCATCGGTTTCCTGATCGCGACCTTCGCGATCGCGATGATCAGCTATGCGCTTGTCGAACAGCCCTTTCGCCGCAGCCGTCCGGCCTCTTTGCCATCGATGCGGTGCTATGGTGCGGTGCTCGGGGCGGTCGTGATCCCGCTGGGGGTGATCGATCTGAGCGGCGGGCTCTCGCGTCTCGCCTCGCCCGCGCTGAGGGAGGCGGATGGGGACGTGCGGAGCGCCATGTCCAATCCCTGCCTAACATCCTATGGCGACTCCACGCCCAGCGAGCAGCTGTCATGCCTGCCCGTCAGCGGCAGGCCCGCCGTGGCGGTCGTGGGAGACAGCCATGCCAATTCACTGGTGGCGGGCGTGCGGCAGATTGCGGAGCGACGCTCGCTCGAAGTCTATCAGATGACCAAATCGTCATGCCAGCCTATCATCGGCTATAGCCGCGTGCTGGACCGCTATCCGATGCATCATCGCGAGTGCGCGGCGTTCATGGCGCGCGTCCTGCGGACCGTCGCCGCCCATCCGGAAATCCGGATATTGGTCCTTGCGGGATATTGGTCGTCCTTCGTCACGCAGGACCGCCAGACCATGGTCGATCGGCCCAGCGACCCGGCCCAGCGCGCGGCGTGGATGGTCCGCCAGCGCCAGGCACTGGCGGTCGGTTTGCGCCGTACGTCGGAGGTGCTTCGCAAGATGGGCCGCCAGGTGGTCATCGTGCAGGACGTTCCGCACTTTGCGATCGATCCCTATGGCGTCGCACTGGCCGATATCATGCCCCAGCGGGCGCTGGTGTCGAACTGGCTGGACGCCGATCCCAAGCACGAGGGCGTACGCGACGATCGACTGCCCCGGTCACGGGTCATTCCCGATCAGGCCCGTGGCGTGCTCGCCCATGTCGCACGACAGGTGCCGGGCGTCACGCTGTTCGACCCGACTGTGGGACTGTGTAACGAAGCCGGATGCCGGTTCCGCCATGCGGGGCACATCCTCTATGGGGACGCCCATCATCTGTCGCGTGCAGGGGCCGTTTACGCCACTCGCACATTGAGGCTTCCGAATTAACCGGTCAGCGCGGCGTGGGGCTTGTGAGCCCGCCGTTCCGGAAGGTGCGATCGACAGAGCCGTTCCGCTGTCGCTTGTTGGGCGCGGTGGCGATGCAATAAAGCGCGAGGACGAGGATCGGCCAGGACGGTTGCGGCCCCAGCATCTGACCCGCTTCGCTGGTCGAAACCAGCAGGACGAGGACGATGCCCGCCACCGCCTTTTGAAGCGGGCGATAGTCCGGCATGGTGACGTCGACCAGCAGGACGGCGCGAAAGATGCAGCCCAGCACGATGGCCAGCCAGGCGAACAGCGCGGGGAAACCGCAATTCAGCGCGATTTCGAGATAGGTGTTATGCGTCGACCGGGGTCCCCAGCCGATCGAACTCGTGAATTGCTGGAAATAGGCGGTCTGCCGGAACATCGCAAAGCCATGCCCCAGCCAGGGCTTGTCGAGCGCCACCGGCCACAGGGTCTCCCAAATCTCCGCGCGGCCCGACAGCGTGACGTCCTTACCGAACTGGCCCGCAACCTCGCCCAGCAGTGCCGTGCCCGCGCCGCCGACGAGCAATATCGCAAAGGCCAGCGCGCCACCGAAGGTGATCGCCCTGATGCTGCGCTGTTCGACCCGGCTCAGGATATTGATCAAGACCAGGATGCTGGTGCCGACGACGAGCAGCACCACCGCAGTCGACGACTTGGACAGGACCGCACCGACCACGGCCAGCCCGCACAGCCCGATCTCGGTCAAGCGATCCCAGCGGCGGATATTGATATCCGGCGGACACGTCATCACGAAGGTCATCGCGCAATAGGCGCCGAAGGCGTTCTTGTGGATGAACATCCCCCGCATCGCGCCGTTCAGTGATCCGCTCATGAATGCGATATGCGGAAACACGGCCGCATAGGCGAAGTTGACGATCAACAGGACCGCCATCACCTTCCGCAGCAGCTCGAACGCACCTCGCGCTCCGTAGAATGCCCGGAGATAGATCATGGGCAACGCCAGGATGATGATCTGGACGAGGCCGCGCATCGAAATCTGGGGCTCGACCGATGTCACGATCGAGCCGAACAAGAACACCCCGAGCAAGGCGACCATGGGGCCCATCTCGACGATGGCCCGAGCGGCCATGCGGGGCAGGGTGAGGGTCGTCAGCGCGAGGAGCGGGACGAGCGAATACAGCACGAGCTGCATCAGGAACGGGTCGTTCAGCGCATTGTCGCCCTGCGACGTGGGATACCCATACCACATCTGGGTGCTGCGATAGATGGCGATGATGGCGGCCGGGATGATGCAGTATCGGCCGACAGCCTGAATCATCCGCGAAGCGTGCGCGTCCTCGCGCCGACGCCAGGGGGAATTGGCGACTGCGACGGCCCCGTCCTGCAAGCGTTCAGGCAATCCAACCTCCATGGCCTGCGATCGTCATCGATCCTTGATCTCCGGCCGGGACCGATATGCACCGCGCCAGCGCGGCTGATGGCGTCCCGGCGGCGATCATAGGCGGAATGTGGCGCTGACGCCGACCTGCGCGTCTTCCGGGCCGAGGTCCAGATTGAACCCGCGATCGGTGCGCCGGAGGTAGCTGACCTGCGGGCGGACGGTCCAGTGCCGATCCAGCAGCCAGTCGGCACCCAGGGTGACGCCGGTCGCCGAAGCGCGACGCGTATCCTGGACATAATCGGTGAATTGCTGCCGCAGGCCGACCGACAGGATCAGATTGCGCCGTATTTCTTCATCAACCCGCAAATTTACGGTGGTGAACAGGGCCGCACGCACGCCGCGCTGCGCGACCGTTCGCAAATCCCGTTCCCCCGACAGCGAGATGGTCGTCCGATCCCGCACCAGCCAGTCGATCTGGGTATCGAAGGTTAGGCTGGAAATGGATGGTGCGGCAGGGTCCTGAAAGTCGACGCGAATGATGCCGACCCCGGCATGGCCCCGGATCAATTGGGTCAGTGCCCCGCGCAGGCCGCCGGTGAGCGTGTAGACATCGGCGTTGCTCAGCCGGATGGCGTCGGCGGTCTCGAACCGCCGCCGTTCGAAGTTGAATTGACCGTAGAGAGTCCGGCCGCCCAGCACTTCCTGTTCAAGACGGGCCTGACCCGTATAGCCCGTGAAGTTCCGGAAACGCTGGTCCGTCACTGCGCCCGTGAGCGACCGATTGTCGCGAAAAGCGGTGCGGTTCACACCACCCTGAGCACTCAGGCGGGTCGAGCCATATTGAACCTGCGCGCCGAGTAGTCCGCTCGTAAAATCATAGAGGGTCGGCAGCGCCAGGCTGGAGACTTCCTCCACCGCGCCGCGCTCCAGCTGAATACGCTGATGCGACGCCTCGCTGTTGAAGGACAGATGCGAGTCGGCGTCATAGCGACCGGCGCCGATCAGGCGATAGGTCGTCGTATTCTCGCTGGTGTACTGACCATATTGGCGCCGCCGGACGAAACCGCTCAGCACCGCGCGATGGCGGCCCCAATCGGACGCGGCGTCGAATCCGCCGGTCAGATGGGCGAAGACGTCGTTGCGCGGATTTTCCTCGGCATAGACATTGGCGTCATAGGCCATGCCGGTGTCGATATAGGGATGGATGACCATCCCGCCCGCACGCAGGCCGGGTGCGTCATAGCCGGGGCGCTGACGCAGGCGCACTGTCGTCCCCGGCAACCGCGATGCGGCCAGCGCCCGATCAGCGACGCGCTGCGTCGGCAATTCGGTCTGCTGGGTCGAGCCGGTGGGCAGAGGGATATAGGCCGGGACGGGAACGGTCGTGCCCGATTGCAGGCGCTCGCGGGTGGCTGCATCCACCGGATCGACATTATCCGGCCGTACCGTGATCGGGCGGCCGGTCTGGGGATCGACGGCACGCGGCGGCAAGGGGGCTGGCGGCAGCGGGGCCTGCGGGTCCCGCATGGGATCGCTTTGCGGCGGCAGCGTCAGCCGCCCCGGCCCGGAATTCGGCGCGGTCGAGGTGGTCTGCGCCGCCACCGGCACCGCGACGGAGGTCAGCAGCACCAGCAGGGCGGGAGCGGAAATGGAGGAGCGAGACACCCGGGGCAGCCCTTAGAAATGGACCTCGGGCACCTGGATCGTATCGCCGGGGCGGATCTCGACATTGGCGTCCGCATCCACGCTGTAATAGCTCTGCCCATTGGCGCGGCGCAGCAGCAGGCGACGTTCGTTCGCGCGGTAGGTATAACCGCCCGCCACCGCGATCGCCGCGGTCAGGGTCGTGCCTTCACGCGCCGGATAGTTGCCCGGCCGCTGAACCTCGCCGAGGATCGAGAAGGTGCGGAAGTCATAGACCTCGACCGAGACGCTGGGATTGCGCACGAAGCCCGAACCCAGGCGACGGGTGAGTTCGGCCTCGACCTGGGCGCGGGTCATGCCCTTGACCGGCACTTCGCCGACCAGCGGCATGGTGATCGCGCCGGTGCCGTTGACCGAGAATTCGCCGCTCAGCTCCGGCTCGCGATAGACGTTGACGCGCAGCTTGTCGCCGACGCCCAGCGTATAGGGCTGGTTGGCCTGGCCATATTCCGATGCGGGCAGCGGTGGGGCGGGTGCCGTCGCGCATCCGCTCAACACGGCGCTGCTCGCCAGCATGGCCAGCATGGCAGGGCGAAGGCCGGCAAGCCGCTTGATGATCGACATGGTGATCCCCTTGGTCCGTTTGATGTCGCAAATGGCATATTTCACCATCCCGTCACAAGGCGAAGTGCACAGGCTGATTTATGGATAACATCGGGTTAACCAGCCGGATTAAGTCCCGTCTAAACACGGTGGCCTAAGGCGGTTTCCATCGACACCAACCGTTTGGGGTTTGCCATGCGAAACAGTCTAGCCCGCAAGGTCACGGCGGACGCGCCGACCGGCACCGAAGCGGCCACGCCCGCCCAGGGTACGGCCGCGTCGCCCGCCGCCTCGCCCGTGCACGCCTTGCAAGAGCGTCTGTGGGAAGAGTTCGACCCCAGTCGGGAACGGATCGTGCTGGCCAGCTTCAGCAACAAGCAGCCGGCCAAAATCGAGTCTCTCCACCGCCTGCGAGCTCCGGCCTTGATCCTGATCGGCGGCGTCGGCGGCTGGGCATTGTTCTTCGCCGGATCGGTGCTTGGCCTTTATTGATCCGCTTTTCGCACCGACCATTCCCACTCCCACGTTTGTCCCGTATCGAGACGTTGCCGCGTATGTCGTCGGTGTCATCTTCGCATGACCCCGGCGGCGCGGTGGACGGTTCGGACGGGGCCGAATGCGACCCCCTTCAGAAGGCATTGGCATGAATCTGGCGAAGACCGCATATGATGTCGCCGAATATCGTAGCGAAGAGCGGATCCCGCTGGATCGTCGCGGCGTCCTGCGCATCGGCGGTGACCCGCATCCGCATGACGTCGTTGTCCTCGACCTGACCCGAGAGGGTTGCCGCATCGAGACCGACCTGCCGGTGGTGCACGGCGCGACGATCGAGATCGGCCTGGCCAATATCGGCCGCGTTCAGGCGACGGCGGTGTGGCAGAGCATCGGCAATCTGGGGTGCCTGTTCGACCGGCCGCTGCCGCCCGGCGCGGTGACGGCGGCGCAGGGGCCGACCAACATCCTGTCCTTCACGGCCGACCCCGTGCCCGCCGCCGAGACGAGGACGGTGCACAAGCTGACGACCCGTACCCGCCTGGCGATCCTGGGCGGGGCCTGTGTCCTGTCCTGGGGCGTCATCTGCGCGGCGGTCCTGGCCATCAGCTAAGCCGCCGTTTCGGGCGAGCGCGGTCCGTTGGGACCGGCTCGCCCCTCAGACCATGACCGATAGCAGATCGTCGACGCTGCCGGTCGCAAAGGCGGTGTATTGGTCGCCGATGGCATAGGGCAGCAGAATGTGGCGCTTATGGAGCAGTGCGCCGCAGCTATAGGTGACGTTGGGCACGTAGCCGCCGCGCTGCTCCGCCGACGGGAACAGGATCGGCGAATGCGTGCGCGCAAGGACCTTGGCTGGATTGTCCTTGTCGAGCAGACATGCACCCACGCAATAACCCCGGACCATGCCGACCCCGTGGGTGAAGACCAGCCAGCCCTCGTCGATCTCGATCGGTGAGCCGCAATTGCCGATCTGGACGAACTCCCACGGATATTGCGGGCCCATGATCCGCATTCCTTCATCCCAGATGTGAAGGTCGTCGGAATAGAGCAGCCACAGATTCACATTGTCCTGCCGCCCGATCATAGCGAAACGGTCGCCGATCCGACGTGGAAACAGGGCCATGCCCTTGTAGCCCGAAAGGCGGCCGGTCAGCGGCCGCATCTCGAAACTCTGTTCGTTGATGCCGCGCAGCAGCTCGCACCGGGCGGTCTGGCCGTCAAAGGCGGTATAGGTGCCGATGACGCTGCGCACGCCGTCATGATCGGTGAAATGGACCAGCCGCAAATCCTCGATGCCGCTTCGCTGGCTGGGCAGGATCGGGAAGATCACGGTTTCGGAGATGTCCTGGCTGTCGTCGGCGCGCATCCGGACCCATTCGCCGTCCTCGCTGTCGATACGCGGAGGAACACCCTGCGAACTGGCCGGATCGACGGTCAGTCCCGTCGCGCCGTCCCAGGTGCCGGTGCGAAAGGTGACGGACGAGATGTGCCCTTCTCCGACGCCGCGCAGCGACAGGAGGAAGCGGATGCTCTGATCGTCCGGGTCCTGGTCGGGCAGGGTGACGATGCTGGGATTGAACAGCGCGGCGGACTCGAACGCATATTCCTGGCTGAAATAGGCCCCCAGCAGCAGGCGGTCGCAATCCCTCTCGACCCCGATGTCGCCGATGTCCGCCTTGATCTGGTCGAAACGGCGGAGGAACACATTGTCGACATTGCGGTGACGCTGCCTCATCGCGTCATGGAGCAGGTCGAGCATCCGGTCGCGCGTCGCCGGATCGAGCGCCATGACGTGCCGGGCGACGCATTCGGCCCGGCTGGGCTTGCGGTCGAACGCCTCGGGATAGTCGAAGCGGAACGGGCGGATGACGGTACGCGAGGGATCGGGCTTCAGTTCGACATCGAGCTTGGTGAAGACATCTGCGGCATTCATGCGCTTTTCGCTCCTGTGCGTCCATGGGGGGGCTGACCCGTCTGTCCGTCCAGCGCTTGGGCGCAGTCTTGCGTTCCGTTTCGTTTCGTTGCCTTAGAAGGCGATCTGGACGCGGCCGATCAGTGTCTGGCCATGATCGTTCGCGCCGCCGAGCTGGGCGGGGTTGGCGATGGTCCAGTCGATCGCGTTCAGCTGTAGCCGGACGAAATTGTTCAGATACCAGTTGATGCCCAGCGTCAGTGCGGTTCCCCGTCCGGCGGTGGGATTGTCGCTGTAATCCAGCTCCTCGTAACGGGTGGCCAGCTCGATCGCGCCGCGCCCGCCCGAGGTGAAGGGACGCAGGACCTTGGGGCGGCTCCACACGCCGCCGCGCGTCAGATAGGGCGGGGTCTCGCCGGTCAGGAACCAGCCCGCCTGCACCGCCCAGGCCGATTGATCGGTCGCGGACCCTGCGCGGTTCTCGATCCGCCGCGTGCCATATTCGCCATACGCCCAGAGCGACTTGTGGAAGGTGCCCAGCTCGAAACCATAGCCTGTGCCCGCCGTCGCGCCGGTGAAGGTGCCGGGCGGAATCCGCAGATTGTCGTTGAAGAAGCCGCCGACCGCGATGCTGCGCGTCGGGCGGGTCGCGTCGGCGGCGATCGTCTCGCGAAAGCCCCAGATGCCCAGATGGAACAGCCAGTCGGCGGTCTTGACCGGGTTCCAATGCGCGCGCCCCGCGATGGTCAGGCCGTCGCTTTGCGTGCCCGGATTGCTGATGTCGTCACCCGACACCTGCACCCCGACATGCCAGCCATCGCCATAGACGCGGGCGGCCGTGCCCAGCCCGAAAAAGCCGCGCACGGGAATAATTCCCTGGCCGACGAAGTTGCGTTCGAGAAACGGGACCGAGATGGTGCCGCTCGACCCGTCCAGCCCGCGATCGTTCAGCCGATTGCCCAGCGCGAACTCGGCCTGCTGTCCCAGAAAGCCGGTGGTCCAGGCAAGATAGGCGGATTTGATCGCCGGGTCATTGTCGGCAAAATCGCCCTCCAGCAGATAGGAGAGGTGCGGGCCGATCGATCCCTCGAAGCCCAGGCGCAGCGAGCGGGCGGTGGTGGCGGTGATGTTCCGGTTCGGGAGCGCGCTGCCGGTCGTGGCGGCGGCGTCGACCAGGATGCGGCCGCGCGGCCGGAAGGAGAAGCGGCCATCCGCGCTCGTAAATTCGGGCGTGCCCTTCGACCAGTCGACATGCACGCCTTCCTTCTGCGCCTTTTCGATCCGCGCCAGTCGCGCGTCGAGCGAGGGCGGGTGCGCGTCGCTGGGTAGCGACTGGCCGAGCGGCGCGGGCGTCCGGGCCGCCTGCGGGGCCTGCGCCGCAATCTGCGGCGGGACGGAGGGATGCGCGTCGCTGGGCAGCGGCTGGCCGAGCGGGGCGGCGGCGAGCGCCTGGGGCTTGCCGCCTTCGACCGCCGCCAGCCGGGCTTCCAGCCGCTCGATCTGCGCCTGTTGCTGTTCGACGAGGCGGGTCAGGCGCGCGACATCGTCATTGCGTTGTGTGGGGGCGGGGGCGGGGGCGGGGGTGGTTTGCGCGGCGACCGGCAGCGGCGCGCACAGGCCGATCGCGAGCAGGGCTCCACGATACATTTCGGCATCCTCTCAGGGGTGGGCGAGAGGCTTCTTGGCCGCCGCCTCGAATTGTTCAGGAAGGGAAACCGCCGCACCCCCTTCGGGAGTGCGGCGGTTCGGGGATCAGTCGGCGCTGCGGCGCATGCGCGACCCGATCAGCAACGCGAGCAGCGAGAGCAGCGCGGCGGCGGCGCACCAGGCACCGGGGATCGCCTTGTCACCGGTCGCGCCGATCAGCGCGGTGCTGATCGCCGGTGTGAAGCCGCCGAAGATCGCGGTGGCCAGGCTATAGGCCAGGCTGAAGCCGACGGTGCGGACATGCGCCGGGATCGCCTCGGTCAGGTACACGATGAACGCGCCGTTATAGGTGGCATAGATGGCGGCGAGCAGAAGCTCGACCGTCAGCAGTCGCCCGAAGCTGGGCGCGGCGACCAGCCAGCTCATCAGCGGATAGGCGAGCAGCGCGCCGAGCAGCGTGGCGGTGATCAGGAGCGGCCGACGCCCGATCCGGTCCGACAGCGCCCCCATGACCGGCAGCAGAACGAAGTTGGTGACGCCGACGCAGGCGGTGACAAACAGCGCGGCACCGGGGGTCAGCGACAGCACCTTGTTGCCGAAGGTCGGGGTATAGGCGGTGATCATGTAGAAGAAGACGGTCGTCATCACCGCCATCAGCGCGCCCTGAAGCACCACGCCCCAGTTGCTGCCGATGGTCCGCATGATCTGCGACAGCGGCGGATGCTCCTTGCGCTTCAGGAAGACTTCGGTTTCCTCCATGTGGCGGCGGATGACGAACAGGAAGGGGATCATCACGCAACCGATGATGAACGGAATGCGCCAGCCCCAGGCCTGCATCGTCTCGGGCGACAGGCTGGTCGACACGATCAGGCCGATCAGCGCGGCGAAGACGACCGCGGCCTGCTGGCTGGCCGACTGCCAGGAACAGAAGAAGCCCTTGCGGTTCGGCGGCGCGATCTCGTTCAGATAGACCGACACACCGCCGACCTCGACGCCCGCCGACAGGCCCTGGACGAGCCGTCCGAGCAGGATGATGACGGGTGCGGCGACGCCAATCTGTGCATAGGTGGGCGTCACCGCGATGGCGAGCGTGCCCAGCGCCATCAGGCCAAGCGTCAGCAACAGGCCCTGCCGCCGCCCATGCTTGTCGATATAGGCGCCCAGCACCAGCGCGCCGACCGGGCGCATCAGGAAGCCCGCCCCGAAGGTCATCAGGGTCAGCATCAGCGAGGCGAACTCGCTGCCGGTCGGGAAGAACGCCTTTGAAATGTAGGTGGCGTAATAGCCGAACACCATGAAGTCGAACATCTCCAGAAAGTTGCCGCTGGCAACGATGAAGATCGACTTGAAGGCGGACTTGCGGCGCTCGGCCGAGACCGGGGATGCGGTATCGGCGGCGGCGGGGAAGGGCATGGTGGAGGTGTTCATGGCTTGGCCTTTTGCGAGGCGGGTTCCAATCCGCTGTCGCGGATGATCGGATAGGCTTTGGGCGAGGACAGATAGGCGATCAGCGCGCGGGCCTCGGCCTGACGCGGCGACCAGGCGACGACGCCAGCCGAGAAGGGCGTCACCTTCTGCAACGAGTCCGGGATCAGCCCGACGATGCGGATGCCCTTGACCGTCTTCAGCTCGCTGAGCTGTTGAAAGCCGATCTCGGCCTGGCCGGTGGCGACGATCTGGCCCACCGGGGTGGCGGGGATCATCCGGCCCTTGGGGCGCACCTGATCGGTGACGCCCAGCCGGTCGAGCATGGTCGACTGGATATAGACGCCGGAGGCGCTGTCCGACCATGCCACCGACTTGGCGTTAACCAGGGTCGAGCGCAGCGCATCGGGAGTGGAGATGTCGGGGGCAGGGGCTCCCGCCTTCACCGCCATGGCGATCTTGGACAGGCCCAGATCGACTTCGGTGCCCTTCGCGACCAGACCCTGATCGGCGAGCTTGTCCAAGCCGCTGCGCGCGAGGATGACGACATCGGCGTCCTCATGCCGGGCCAGCCGGTTGGGGATCGCCTGGGGCGTGTCACCCATCGAGGGGCCGTGCTCGGCAACGATATGGACGCCGGTGTCGCGCTCATATTTCGCCGCCAGCGCGTGGAAGGCGGCGGTGAAGCCGCCCGACGTCACGACGTGAAGTTCGCGGACTTTCGCGGGCTTCGTATCGCGGGCGAGGGCGGGTGCGCTGACGGCGTTGAGCCCCAGCAGCAATGCCAGCCCCAGCGCGGCGCGGCGGGGCATCACGGTTCGGAACCTTGGAGATCGGGCTTTCATCATACCTCTCTTCTGGCCGTCCCGCTCGCTCGCGGGTTCTAGTTGTTGCATTGTCTTGTCGTGGCAGGGGCTTGAGCCATCGTGCCTCACGCGGCACTAAGCCTCACGCAGGGCGCGTCGATCAAATGCAATGATCGGTCCGCTTGATGCGTTTCGTGCATATATTGGGAGCGGATCGGGTCTTGCGCGTCTTGCGGCACCTTTATGTTCAGATGCTGATCGGCATCGTCGCCGGGACGCTGATCGGCGTGCTGGCCCCGGCGTTCGGACGCGAGCTGGGGCCGCTGGGCATCGCTTTCGTAAAGGCGATGCGGATGATGGTGCCGCCGGTGCTGTTCTGCACCATCGTCGAGGGGATCGTCCGCCACGGCGCCGCGCGCGACACGGGCGCCACGGTGCTGCGTAGCCTGATCGTCTTCCTCGGCATCACCATCGCCGCGCTCGCCATCGGGCTGGGCGTCGCGGCGCTGATGCAGCCGGGGCGCGGGCTGCCGCTGCCGCCATATGGCGAGGCGGTGGCCGAGGTGGAGCGGCAGCTGGCCGGGCGGCACATCACCGGGCCGGGCGATTTCCTGGTACGGATCGTGCCCGATACGCTGTTCTCCGCCTTTACCGCGGGCGATGTCCTGCCGGTATTGTTCGTTGCCGGGCTGGTCGGGTTCGGCCTGCTCCGCATCGGTGAGGCGGGCGCGCCGATCGTGCGCGGAATCGAGGCGCTTACCCGGCTGCAATTCGCGATCTTCGGCTTCCTGATCCGCGCCGCGCCGGTGGGGGCGTTCGGGGCGATCGCCTATACGGTCGGCACCTATGGCGTCGGGTTCATCGGCTCGCTGGGGCTGTTGTTCGCGACACTGGCGCTGGCGTGCGGGCTTTTGATCGCTGCGCTGGTCCTGCTGGTGTGGATCACCACGGGGATTGGCGGCGGCACCCTGCTGCGCGTGTTCCGCGACGAAATCCTGATCGTGCTGGGCACTTCTTCGACCGAGGTGGTGCTGCCGCGCCTGATCCTGAAGCTGGAGGCGCTGGGCGTGCCGCGCAGCGTGGCGGGACTGACCGTTCCTCTGGGCTATTCGCTCAATCTGGCGGGCACGGCGGTGTACCTGGTCGTCGCGACCCTGTTCCTGGGCGAGGCGCTGGGCATCGCGCTGACGCCGGAGCGGGTTGCGGTCTATCTGGGCGTGATGCTGATCACCTCCAAGGCGGCGGCGGGGGTGACGGGCAGCGGATTCTCGGCGTTGTTGCTCACCCTGTCGCTGCTGCCCGATATTCCGGTCGGGGCGGCGGCGATGCTGATCGCGGTCGACCGTTTCCTGTCGGAGATCCGCGCGCTGACCAGCGGCACGGCCAATGTCTCCGCCTCGTTACTCGTCGCGCGCTGGGGCGGGACGCGGTTCGGCGGCCCAGGCATCGGTGAGCAGCCCCATCAGCCGTGACGCGGCCGGGGACAGCGTGGCGGAGCTGCGGCGCAGCACGCCGATGGTGCGCGTGACCTTGCCCCCGCGCAGCGGCCGCCAGACCAGATCGCGCGCATCCGGCCCCTCGCACGCCAGGCGCGGCAGCACCGAAGGACCCAGTCCCGCCTGCACCAGCGCCAGCGCTGAGGTCAGCCGCGTCACCTCATAGAACCAGCGCAACTCGATGCCCGCACGCGCCAGCCCGGCGTCGAGCGCGGTCCGGTTGCCGCTGCCCGGATGGACCGTCACCAGCCGCAGCCCCGCAAGATCGCTCCACGCCGGATCGGCAAGGCCGGCCAGCGGATCGTCCTTCCGACAGACCAGGCCATAAGGATCGTCGGTCAGCGGCTCATAGACCATGTCGCCATCCGACGAGACGGGCAGGGTGATGGCGAACTCGGCCTGTCCCGTCCGCACCGCCTCGGCGCATTCGGTCGCCGACAGATCGAGCACGCGCACCCGGACGTTGCGATAGTCGCGGCCTAGCGCTTCCAGCACGTCGGGCAGGAAACGCACCGTCGCGCTGGGGATGCTGGCGATGGTCAGCCGTCCCGCCTGCCGCTCGCCCGAAGCCATTATGCCGAGCAGCGATTCGTCCAGTTCCTCCAGCAGACGGCGGAGCAGCGGCAATATCTCCTTGCCCGCCGGGGTCAGCCGCACCGTCCGCGTCGTCCGCTCCAGCAGGGGCGTGCCGACCGTCGCCTCCAGCTTCTGGACGCGGCGGCTGATCGCGGGTTGCGACAGGTTCAGCTGCTCGGCGGCGCGCAGGAAGCTCTTGCCGTCCGCAATCGCGACGAACACCCGTATGTCCAACAGCTCGAAATTCATGGAAGCCATGAGGGACGGTAACAGCACCGACAGGCGCTAGGCCAGCCGCCGCCTGCCGCACGTTCGACCGACTCGCCGCAAAGCCCGCATATTTCTGCGCGACGCGTCCGGATTTTTTGGTTAGCGTCGCTGTCGCTGATTCCGTCTTCGATCGAGTAAGCTGTATGCGTTTTACCACGCTTTCCCGTCTTCTCCTGATGGGCATTGCGACCTGTTGCGCTATTCCCTCCCCGGCCTCCGCACGGTCGCTGGAACTCGTCGAGCTCCAGCGCGACATGAACGCGCTGCTGGCTGGCCGGTCGGGTGAATATGGAATCGCGGCGATCGATTTGGACGGCGGCTCGACCGCGATGGTCAATGGCGAAATCCCCTTTCCGATGGCGAGCACGGTCAAGCTGGCCATTGCGGGCGCCTATCTGGCGGAGGTGGACCAGGGCCGACGCAGCCTGAACGACATGGTCAACGGCCGCACCGCCGCCAAGGCGATGGAGGCGATGATCGTGCGCAGCGACAATCTGGCGGCCGACCAGATGTTCGCCACGCTCGGCGGTCCGGCCAAGGTCCAGCAATGGGTCTTGTCGCACAATATCAGCGGGATGCGGGTCGACCGCACCATCGCGCAGCTGCTGCGGGAGCGTGGGCATCTGGCCGATATCAAGGATGTCGCCACGCCGGTCGCGATGGTCCAGCTGCTGAGGATTCTCGACAGCGGGACGGCACTCTCCAGCCAGAGCCGGGCCTATCTGCTGGGCCTGATGCGCCAGTGCCGGACGGGCACCCGCCGCATTCGCGGGCTGCTTCCGGCCGGGACGCTGGTGGAGGACAAGACGGGCACGCTCGACGGCATCACCAACGATGTCGGGTTCATCACCATGCCCGACGGCCGCCGCGTCGCGATCGCCGTCTTCGCGCGGGGAGGGCGGGATCGCCAGCCCGTCATCGCCGAGGTTTCCCGCATGATCTACGACCGTTTCGCCGACAGCGTCCGCAATGCGGTCGCCGCCTTCATGCGGTTGCGGTGAACGGCTGGGTTATGATTGTCGAGGCGGGGCAGAGGGATAGCGGGCCTATCATGGTGCGCGCATGAAGAGCCCCTGCATCAGCATATGCCGTTTCGACGGCCGCACCGGCTGGTGCGTGGCGTGCGCCCGGACCCTGCCGGAATGCCGGGAGTGGAAAAAGGCCCCGCGCCCCCGGCTTCTGGCGATCAGCAAGGCACTGCCGGCGCGGCTGGCCAAACTGGACGCGCGCGGTATCCGCGTGGTCGAGGATGCGTGACCATCCTGCCATGACCGCCCCATAGTTCAGTATCTTGTCACGTTTGCCTGCCATCATCTTCCATCAAGGATCGCCGATGCGTCTTCCTCTCGCCCTTCTCCTCGCCTCGGCCGTCGCGTTTCCGGCGCAGGCGGCGGTGCATCGTTATCTCGGCCTGACGATGGCGCCCTCGGGCAACGATGTCGCCGCGATCGAGCCGGGCGAGAACAACCATCCCGGTATCGTGGTGCGTTCGGCGCGCGACGGACGCGTGGTGCGGCGGATCGATCCTTGCACGACGTGCAGCTATTCGGGGCTGACCTATGCCCCGCAGGGCGACGGCCTGGCCTTTCTGGCGCGGGACGGCGGCGTCGCCACGCTGATGATCGCGCGCGGTGACACGGTACGGCCAGTCGCGACCGTCGAGGGCCTCGCCTCGACCCCGCGCTTCTCGCCCGATGGCAAGCGGGTGGCGATGCTCATCACACTGGGCGCGACGAAGGATGTCGGTGCGACCCAGGCTGGCGCGCGGCAGGTCGGCGAGATCGGCGTCGCCAATGACGAACAGCGCCTCGCCATCGTGGCGGTCGGGGAGGGGGCACCCGCCAAAGCCGTGCCGCTGTCGCCGCAGGGGCGCTACATCTACGAATATGACTGGACGCCCGATGGCTCGGCTTTGGTCGTGACCTCGGCGCTGGGCAATGGCGATGCGAACTGGTGGGTGGCGACGCTCGACCGGGTGGATGCGACGACCGGCGCGGTCACGGCGATCGCCAAGCCCGCCACCCAGTTGAACATGCCGCGCGTGTCGCCGGATGGAAAGACCGTCGCCTATATCGGCGGGCTGATGAGCGATTTCGGCTCGATCGGCGGCGATGTCTGGACGGTGCCGCTTGCCGGGGGCACGCCGGTCAACCAGACCAAGGGCCAGCCGATGACCTTCACCGCGTTGACATGGACGAAGGGCGGCTTGCGCGCGGCGACGTTGCGCAACGAGCAGATGGGGGCTGTCGCTCTGACGCCGGGCCAAGCCCCGCGTCCGCTTTTCGCCCGGCCCGTGGGCCTGTCGGCCGGGGACGGCAAGATCGCATGGAGTGCCAAGGGCGACATGGCGGCCAGCGTCGTCGAGGACTTCACCCATGCACCGGCCGTCTATGCGGGGCGCGCGACCGATCTGCGCCAGATCACCCATGACAATGACGCCCAACAGCCCGCCGTTCAGGCGCGCAGCGTGACCTGGACGAACGAGGGCTTCACCGTGCAAGGCTGGCTGTTGTCGCCGCTGACGGCAAAGCCCGATGCCAGGGCGCCGATGATTGTGCAGGTCCATGGCGGCCCCAGCGCCGCCAGCACGCCGCGCTTCATCGAAAAGGGATTGGCCAGCGCGTTCGAGGATGCGGGCTATTACCGCTTCCTGCCCAATCCGCGTGGCTCCTATGGGCAGGGCGAGGCCTTTACCGCCGCGAACAAGCGCGATTTCGGCGGCGGCGACCTACGCGACATTCTGGCCGGGATCGATGCGGTCGAGAAGCTCGCGCCGATCGACGACGCCCGGCTGGGGCTGACCGGCTGTTCGTACGGCGGCTTCATGGCGATGTGGGCCAACACGCAGACCAATCGCTTCAAGGCGATCGTGGCGGGGGCGGGCCTGTCCGACTGGGTCAGCTATTACGGGACCAACGGCATCAACACTTGGATGATCCCGTTTTTCGGCAAGTCGGTCTATGACGACTATCAGGCCTATGAGGATGTCTCGGCGGTCTATCACGTCAAGACGGCGCGGACCCCGACCTTCATCTATGTCGGCGAACGCGATATCGAGGTGCCGCCCACCCAGTCGGTCGAATGGTGGAATGCGCTGAAGAGCCAGAACGTGCCGACCAGCCTCATCATCTATCCCGATGCCGGACACTGCGTGCCGACCCAGGCCCCCGACGTGATGAAGCGACAACTGGCATGGTTCGGCAAATATCTGGGCCAGTCATCCGCTAACTAACGTATTATAAGGCCGAAACTGTCGCGCACGGGGCAGTTTCGGCAAGGGGCGGGATCGGCGTCCGGGCTATTCTCGACAGGCAGCATGGTGCTGCATGTCGAGAGTATCACCGATGACCGCTTATGACCCCAAAATGGCGAACGACTTCCGCGATGGCCGCGCCTCGCTCATGTCGGATACCGTCCGCGCGCTCAGCTTCGAGCAGCTGGAAACGCAATATGACGGCGCCGCCCACACGCTCTGGACCGCGATGCGCCCGCGTGCGCGGCCCAGCTTCAATCCCGATCTGCTGAGCGATTTCGAGCGCTGGCAGGACGGGATCGTGCAGGCGGTCGACAGCGGCACGCTGCCGATCCGCTATCTCGTGCTCGGCTCGCGCTTTCCCGGCGTATTCTCGCTGGGCGGCGATCTCGACCTGTTCGCGCAGGCGATCCGCGACCGCAACCATGACGCGCTGGCACGTTATGGCCATCGCTGCGTCCGCATCCTCTATCGCAACATGCGCGGACTGGAACGGCCGATCATCACCATCGGCCTGGTCGAGGGGGACGCGCTGGGCGGCGGGTTCGAGGCGCTTCTGTCCTTTCACGTCGTCATCGCCGAACGCGGCACCAGCTTCGGTTTGCCCGAGACGATGTTCGGCCTGTTCCCGGGCATGGGGGCGCATTGCTTCCTGTCGCGGCGACTGGGCGCGGCGCGGGCCGAGCGGATGATCCTGAGCGGCCGAACCTATAGCGCCGAGGAGCTTTACGAGATGGGCCTGGTCCATGGCCTCGCCGAGCGGGGCGAGGGGCGGCACATGGTCGCCGACTATATCCGCCAGAACGAGCGGCGGCACAGCGCCCATTGCGCCATCTACGAGGCGTCGCGGGCGGTCAATCCGCTGCCGCTGGAGGAGCTGGAGGCCGTGGTCGACCTCTGGGCCGACGCCGCGTTGCGGCTGACCGAGGGAGACCTGAAGCGGATGGAACGGCTGGTCGCCGCGCAAAGCCGTTTGCGGGACAAGGCCGTAGCCTGATCAACCGGCCCCGGGCAGGCGAACCGCTTGTCCGGGGCTTCGCTCCCCGATGGCGGCCTCGGCGAACAAGGCGGCCACCTCCGCGGCGGGCATCGGCTTGGCCAGCAGATAGCCTTGCACCGCGTCGCACCGCGTCCGGCGCAGCTGGTCGAGCTGGGCGGGCGTCTCCACTCCTTCGGCCACCGTCCGCATGCCGAGCTTGGCGGCGAGTTCGACAATGGTCTGCACGATCGCGATCGAGGCGGGGTTATGCTCCAGATCCATTACGAAGGAACGGTCGATCTTCAGCGTCTGGAACGGAAACTGGGTCAGATAGCTGAGCGAGGAATAACCGGTCCCGAAATCGTCCAAGGTCGTGCACACATCGATCGCGTTCAGCGCGGTCAACGCGGCGACCGAGCGTTCGACATCATCGAGCAGCACCGTCTCCGTCACCTCCAGCGTCAGCCGTTTCGCGGGCAGGCCGCTGTCCTTCAGCGCCCGCGCGACCATGACGGTCAAATCCTCGGTACGCAGTTGCACGGGCGAAAGATTGACCGCGACCGTCGCACCCGATGGCCAGGTGCTTGCGGCCTGACAGGCCTGCTCCAGAACCCAGGCACCGATGGGCACGATCAGCCCGTTTTCCTCGGCGATCGGGATGAACTCGGCCGGGGATACGGGGCCGAATTGCGGGCTGTGCCATCGCAGCAGCGCCTCGCACGACGCGATGCTGTTTTGGGCCAGGCGGAAGATGGGTTGGAAGAGCAAATGGAACTCGCCCCGTTCCAGTGCCCCGTTCATCGCGGCCGCGAGCTGACGGCGGCGCTCGATCTTCTCGTCCATGACCGGCTCGTAGAACAGCACCTGGCCCCGGCCGCTCTCCTTGGCGCGGTAGAGGGCAAGGTCAGCATTCTTCAACAGCGTGTCGGCATCGCCGCCATCCTCAGGTGCGATGGCGACGCCGATCGAGGTGGTGGTGTGCAGCATATGCCCGCTGAACGGCACCGGCTGGCGCACCAGATGGAGAATGGTCGCCCCGATCTGGTCGACGACGTCATTCTGCGAGACATGGCACAGGACGGCGAATTCGTCGCCGCCCAGCCGGGCGACGATGCCCTTTTCGCCGAACTGCGCATTCAGCCGCCGGGCGATGGCGACAAGCAGCGCATTGCCCGCCAGATGCCCGAAGGAGTCGTTCACCTCCTTGAAGCGATCGAGATCGAGCCAGAGCAACGCGAGCTTGTCGCCGGATTGCGCCAGACCTTGGAGGCGCTGCTCGAACTGCTCGTGAAAGGCCGTACGGTTGGACACGCCGGTCAGGTCGTCGCGCCGGGCCATGCGCGCATGATGCTCGGCCAGCGCGGCCTTCTCTTCCGAGGCGACGGTGGCGCGCAGGATCGCGGCATAGGTCTGCTGCGTAATGTCCATCATCGCGATGACGAAGAACAGGATCACCGCCGCCATCAGTGCCTTCAACGGGCTCAGCGGGATCAGCAGCCCTATCGCGAGCGGCAGGGAGGCGCAGCAAAGCTGGGACAAGGCGATCAAAGGCCGCCCGGCATTGCGCCCCGCAATCCCCGCCGCATAGCCGATGGCGGTCGTGACGGAGAGGAGGTGCAGCACACCATTGTCGGTCCGCGTCAGCGTCAGCAGGCCGAAGAGGCCCAGCAAGGACGCATAGCTCAGTGCGCCCAAGCGGTAGCCTCGTTCCTGTTGCGGAACCGAGGTGGGGCGGCTCGACAGTGCGTCGCCGATACGGATCAACCCCACCAGCCCCACGGCGATGGCGCATATGATCAACCAGTCGTCGCCGCTGCAGATCGCGACGACCGCCGCAATGGCGCTGCTGCTCAGCGCGCCGATGACCAGCGAGCGAGGCGAGGCGTAGAGCGACTCCACCAGCACGGCCCGAACCCGCGAGGAGATCTGGCTGTCGGCCTGTCGCAATCGCATAACCCGGGTGATTAGGCGTTTCATATCAATCTCCTGCGCGATGACTATCGTATCCACCCGGCGTGTCGATAGAGCTATGCTAGGTTCGTGATGCCATTGCGCGGTCCTGAGAGCCGTAGCGTCAGGGCTTATAAGGCAGGGCGTGGGGCAGCGGGGGAGGCTAGGGTGGCGATGTTACGTTGCGGCGCAAGAAAAACGACATTGATGTGAAAAATGTTGTTGACCCTCTGATCGACCCGGCCTAGAGGGGTTTCACCGCAGCGGTGGTCGCAACGACTGACCGGTGCAGCTACGACAGATCGGCGCACTTGAGGCCCTGGG
>NZ_LMMH01000003.1:0-228709 GCF_001422185.1 Sphingomonas sp. Leaf257 | reverse complement strand
TCTCACCACCTTCCACAGCGTCGCGGGGTGGAGCAGCCCGGTAGCTCGTCAGGCTCATAACCTGAAGGCCGCAGGTTCAAATCCTGCCCCCGCAACCAACGCTATAGAACCCGACACGCCGCCCCCACGGGCGGCGTCGGCGTTTAGGGACCACGCCACCGACATCGCACCCGCTGCTTGCCCGCGAACCCATAGCAGTATCCAGCATGGCGCCCGGCGTATCTTAAAGCCCCGCAACAACCCTGTACCCCTGGCCTTCCACTTCGCTCAGGCTGAACGGAGGCAAGGGAAAACGCCGCCCGTCGGGCAGGACTGTGTCCGAAAACCCTCGCGCCCAATGGCGACGCTCATGCGCGTCGTTACGCCTCCCTTTGTCCATGCGAAAAGGGAGGGACGTGACCATCGCCACGTCCCTCCCTCCGGCCTATCCGCTGCTCGATGAAGCCGCCGCCTGAACGGCCTTAAGCCTTCAGGCCCTTCGCCATGTTCAGATGCGCCGTCACCGTCGGGACCAGCTCGCTCGCAAAGCTCTTCAGCGCCGGTACGTCGCCCGTCGTCGCATACCCCCTCAGCGCATCCAGCGTCTGCTGATGCCCAGACGTCTGCGCAGCGATGTACGCCGCGTCAAAGGCCGTTCCCTTAAGCGACTTCAACTGGTCCAGCGTCGCCTGCTGCTGCGCATTCAGCGTCGCATCGGGCATCATTGCCGGGTTCATCCCGCCGGTCAGCGTCTTCAGCTTGGCGGTCGAGCCGGTATGGGCGTCGATCATCTTCTGGGCATAGGACTTCACCGAGGCCGAGGCGCCATTGGTGAGCGCGAGCCTGGACGTCTCGATCTCGAAGGCGTCGCTGGCCGCGGCGGTGTTCACGAAGCTCTGCGCCGCGCTTGTGGCAGGGGTTTGTGCCGGGGCGGGGGCGGACGCATCTGCCTGGTTATACGTATCGGCGCTATTCGTCGTGTAGGTCGACGAATTGTCCTGCTTCTGGCCACAGGCCGCCAGTGCAAGCAAGGCGGTGGTCGCAATGAAGGTCGAACGAATGGTCATGGCAAACCCCTGAAATGACGACAGATGCTGTCTAAGCGTCTGTCGGGCCATGACGTTCCCGCAGAGGCCATCTCGTTGAAGGAGCGGACCCGCAAGGCGCTTGCGTCGTTAGAGCGGGCATCGTCGCATCCGATCAGCGAAGG
The DNA here is from genome assembly GCF_001422185.1 of Sphingomonas sp. Leaf257. Taxonomy (NCBI): domain Bacteria; kingdom Pseudomonadati; phylum Pseudomonadota; class Alphaproteobacteria; order Sphingomonadales; family Sphingomonadaceae; genus Sphingomonas; species Sphingomonas sp. Leaf257. Next base: position 227,520 of record NZ_LMMH01000003.1, on the reverse strand, counting down.
AACCACCCGATGAGCATTTTCGGCAATATCCTGAACAAGATATTCCACCATGGCAGCAGGGCCGAAGCCGCGCCTGCACCGTCACCCGCCCCGGTCCAGGCACAACCCGCACCGGCCGCTGCACCCGCCCCGACCCCGGCCCCCGTCGCGGCCCCGACCCCGGCGCCGCAGAATGTGGATGTCGGTGCGGTTCTGTCGGAAATGGCGTCGATGAAGGGCGGCGGGGGCAATTACCAGAGCTCGATCGTCGATCTCCTGAAGCTGCTCGACCTGGATTCGAGTTTGTCGGCGCGTAAGGAACTGGCCAATGAACTGGGCGTGCATGCCGCCGAGGACGGCTCGGCCGAGCAGAATATCGCGCTTCACAAGGCGGTGATGGCCAAGCTCGCCGAAAATGGCGGGATCGTGCCCGACAGCCTGCGGAACTGACGAGCCGGAAGGGGCGGCGGTCCGCATGACCGCCGCCCCATCACCTCAATCCCGGAACAGCAGCGGCGCCATTGCCTGAAGACTGCGCCGCCACGTCTGGAACTCGTGCCCAGTGCCCTCCGATACGTAGAAGACATTCCTGATCCCGGCAGCCGTCAGGGCGGCAGCATTGGCGCGGGGATCGCTGCGTGGGCCACCGGGCGGACCGCTGCGCCCTCCCTCCAGTTCGCGGCTGCCGAAGCTGACAAAGGTGAGTTTCACCTTGTCGCGATAGCCCGGCGTGACCTTCACATCCTCCGGCGACATGGTGCCGCCGCTGAGCAGACCGATATAGGCGAAACGGTCGAGGTGCCTGGGCGCGATCAGCTTCGTCTCGAAGCCGCCCATCGAGAGCCCGGCCATGGCGCGGTGGCGCTGGTCGGACAGGGTGCGGTAATGCCCGTCGACATAGGGAATCAACTCGTCCAGCAGCACGGTCTGGAAGGGGCGGATGTCGAAACTCGCCAGACCGCCGGGCGCGCCGGGGCGAATGGTGTTGGTCATGCCATAGGTCATGACGATCAGGAACGGCCGCGTCTTTCCGGCCGCGATTAGATTGTCCATGATGAGGTTGGCATGGCCCTGGTTGGACCAGGCGGTTTCGTCCTCGCCCCAACCATGCTGAAGATACAGCACCGGATAACGATCGCGCGTGTTCCGGTCATAGCCGGGCGGGGTGTAGATAAAGGCGCGTCGCGACGTGCCGGTGCTGGGCGACGGGAACAGAATCTGTTCGACCCGGCCATGCGGCACATCCTTCAGCGCATAGAAATCCGCGTCATGCGCCGGAATCTCAATGCCGCTTTCCCAGCGGGTCGAGCCATAGAAGTTCAGCGTCCCCGGATCGTTGAAGGTGCCGCCATCGACCGTCAGATGGTAATAATGAAATCCCTCGTCGAGCGGGCCTTCCGACGTTCCCGTCCAACTGCCGTCGGGGCCTTTGGTCAGGACGGTGCCGCCGCGTCCGCCCAGACCCAGGCTGACCTTCACCGCCTTGGCATCGGGGGCGGTGATGCGGAAACGGGCATAGCCCTGCGAATTGACCTGCGGATAGGACTGGCCAGGCTGGTTGAGCGACGAGGGGCGGAAATCCTCGATCACCGCCGGTGGGGCGGTCTGGGGCGTGGTCTGAGCAGGGGCCATGGACGCGGCCATCGTCACCGTTAAGGCGGCCGCCAACAGGATCTTCATCGATCATCCTCCCTCGTCATCCGTTGGTTCATTTCGACCATATCGGAGAGGGGAAGGTGCCGTTTATGGCCGGATCACACAAGGCGGTTTGGCAAAAAACGTCGTTAAGACAGAGGCTTGTCGATGAAATCCTTTGCGGTGCTGCCGCGTTCATCAATGGCGTGATGGTGCTGGCATCCCGGCGCATATGCCGACCAGCGGCTCGAAACTGGTAGAAGACTACCAACCATTCCCGCAAAAAATACCAGGAACGGCTTAAATTATCATAAGTTGTACCCGGCCAGATCGGTCGCATTTCGCCGCCGGTCGCATGGGAGCAACCGGGTGGCCAAAATCCTCGCAAGTATCGGCATCGCGCTCGTCGCGGTGGCGTGCACCCCGCCCTCGACGCGGATCGCCACCGGGCTGGAGCGCTATGGCCTGGACAGCCAGCGTTCGACCTGTGTCGGCCAGCGGCTGGAACGCAACCTGTCGCTGGGGCAACTGCAACAATTGGGCAATGCCGCCGCGGCCTATCGCCGTGACGATCCCAATCCCGGCCAGCTGACCGCAGGCGATCTGATCCGGGTCGCGGGCGAGATCAAGGACCCGAAGATCGCACTGGAAGTCGGCAAGGCCGCCGCCACCTGCGGCGTGGCTCCCTGACGCCCTTTCCTTGCATTTTCGGAAACGAATGATGAGCACGCATGAACTGCACGGCAATGCGCGCCATTTCGGTGGCAAGGTGGAAAAGACGATCGGCGATGCGGTCGACAGCCGCGACTGGAAGGTGGAAGGCGTCACCGATCAGGTCGCCGGCAGCGCCGAGCATCTGTTCGGTCGTGACCAGTCGGTCGCGGGCGAGGTGGCGGATGCCACCCCCAGCCTGATCGAGGAAGCACGCGAGCGGGGTCGGTCGCGGCCGCGCGTCGCGCCCAGGCCCAGGTGAATCAGGCCAAGGCCGAATTCGTTCAGACCAAGAACGAAGCGGTCGCCAAGGCCAAGCAGGCCGCCGCTGCCGCCGGGGCCGGTGCCAACACCTCGTTCCTCCTGGTGCTCGCGCTGCTGGTCGGCGCCGGTGCCTACGCCTTTGGCGCAACGGCGGCCGGCCGCCGTCGTCTGCGCTGAGTACCCGCGGCGGGCCGGCGTACCGGGCCCGCCGCACCCCCTTTTCGAGGAGATCGTCATGACCAAGAAGATCGCTCTGGGTGCTACCCTATTCGCCGTCCTGACCCTGTCGGCCTGCAACACCGTGAACGGCGCGGGCCGCGACCTGCGTTCGGCCGGTGCGGCGGTGTCCGACGCCTCGGGCCAGGACAAGCCCAAGAGGTAAATTCCGACCATTCCTCCCCTGCAGGGGGGAGGACCATCTGCAGGATGGGGGAGGGGTGTCCTGCTCTCGAGAGGGTGACACCCCTCCGTCAGGCCTTCGCCCTGCCACCTCCCCTACCGGGGGAGGGTTTCTTCATGGTTTCGGGTGGCGCATCCGCCTCGACCAGTTCGACGACCTCGAAGCGATACCCGACCCAGCCGCGCTGCCGCACCGCTTCCGCCATGGCGGCATCGTTCGCCATCGCCGCCTTGCGCGACTTGGCATGGCCCCAGAAGACTTCTGTCCTGCCCCCGCCCAGATCGGCGACGATCCGCCAATAATGGGTGAAGGGCTGCGATGTCGGGCCGATCGTCTTCACATAGCCATCGGGCATCGTCGCGATCAGATAACGGTTCCTGCGTGCCATGCCGCCGCCATAGCGCAAGGACGCCGCGACCTCATCCCGCTTGACGCCCTCCATCGCCGCCGCGTAGCGATACGGGGCCGGAATGATCCGGCGATATGATCGCGCCGGTTCTCCCGACAAGGGAGATTAAAAGGGAACACGGTGAGGGGCCTGGCTCCGAATCCGCGGCTGTCCCTGCAACTGTAAGCGGTGAGCGGCGATGCACGGATCGGCCATGGGCGCGATCCAGCCACTGGGGCAACCTGGGAAGGCGCATCCGTCCGCGACGACCCGTGAGCCAGGAGACCTGCCGGCGTCAGGTCGCTCATGCCCGGTCCAGGGGATGGTCGAGGCTAGGTCTGTTCCGACGAGCGACGCCATAAGTGGCGGAGGCGCATGGGTGGCCCTGTGGAATGCGGAAAACGGCGTGCCGCACGCAGGGCACCTGGCTGCCCGAAATCGGGCGGCAAGGCCTCGGCTTGTTCGCGACAAGACGCTATGGGCTTTGAAATGATATATCGTAACATATTCGGACAGGCTCCTATGGTCCTGTGGAGTGGCGCGGCGCTTCTGCTGGGGGCGGCGCAGGCAAGGGCGCAAAAGGCCGAGGAGCAGGGGGGTGACGCCACCGTGCTGGTGATCGGCACGCGGGAGAAACAGGCGCTCGACACACCCAATGCGACCGGCAGCCGCCTGGGCCTGACACCGCTGGAGACGCCCGCCAGCATCGCCTCGCTCGATGGCGGTACGATCCGCGCGCGCGGCGATGTGTCGATCGTCGAGGCGGAGACGCGTGCGCCCGGCCTGTCGAGCGTCGCCAATCCCGGAAATGGCGGCACCGCGCTGGCCGCGCGCGGCTTTTCGGGGCAGGGATCGGTGCTGCAACTGGTCGACGGCGTGCGGTTGTTCCCGGCGGCGGGGACGATCACCTTTCCGACCGATCCCTGGATGGTGGAGCGGATCGATGTGCTGGGCGGCCCTGCCTCGGTCCTTTACGGGCAGGGCGCGCTGGGCGGCGCGGTCAATGTCGTGATGCGTGCGCCCACCGCCCAGACCCATGGCCAGGCCGAGATCGGCTATGGCGGGCAGGACAGTTTCCGCGCCGCCGCCGGGCTGGGCGGGCCGCTGACCCCGACGCTCGGCTACCGCGTGGATGCCAGCTATCGCCGGTCGGACGGCTATGTCGATCGGGGGCGTTCGGACAGTGTTGCGCTGTCGGGGACGCTGCGCTGGACGCCGTCCTCCACACTGGCGGTGACGGTGCGCGGCGATCATGGCGACCAGCGGCCCATGACCTATTTCGGCACCCCGCTGATCGACGGGCGGCTCGACCTTCGGGTGCGGGACCGCAACTATAATGTCGGCGACGGGCGGATGCGGTTCCGCGACGACCGCGCCTCGATCCGGGTCGACTGGACGCCGAGCAATGCGGTCAGTCTGTCCAACATCGCTTATGTCCTGACCAGCGACCGTTTCTGGCGTAACCTGGAGAATTATTGCTGGGTCGGTGCGAGCGGCGCGTGCGCGGACGGATCGACGGGCATTCCGGCCACGATCCGCCGAAGCAGCAATTACGGCATCCGCCACGACCTGACCCAATGGGGCGATCAAGCCAGCGTGACGTGGCGCACGGGACTCGCGCCGGGCATCGCCAACGCGCTGGTCGTCGGGGTGGACGCCAATCTGGTCCGCTTCACCCATGAGAACGACTTCGGCTCGGTCGAGCAGGTCGATGCGGTCGATCCCTTCGCCTTCGATCCCGGCCGTTTCCTCGATACGCAGGGAATCGCCCCGCGCTACCGCACCCGCACCACCGCGCTGGCGGTGTTTGCCGAAGATCGGGTGACGCTCGGCCCGAAATGGTCGGTGGTCGGCGGCGTCCGTTACGAGGTGGACAATGTCCGTCGCTGGACCGTCGCCACGCCGGATCGCTTCGTGCTGGAAAAGACGTTCCGCAACGCGACGTGGCGCGCGGGGCTGGTCTATCAACCGGTGCCGACCCTGTCGCTCTATGCGCAATATGCCACCGGCGTCGATCCGTTGGGCACCCTGACCACCGTATCGACCGGGCAGGTGCAGTATAGCAACGCGCGCGGAAACCAGGTCGAAGCGGGGGCCAAGTGGCTGTTCGCGAACGGACATGGCACCGCCACGCTGGCGGCCTATCGCATCGTCAAGACCGGGCTTCTCGCCCAGCGCACGCTGGCGAGCCCCGTCGAGCAGGTCGGGCAGCGATCGTCGCAGGGCGTCGAGGCGGCGGTGACGCTCGATCTGCCGCAGGGCTTCGGGATCGACGCAAACGGCACGCTGCTTGATGCGCGGTTCGACGATTTTCGCTCCGGCGGCGTGGATTATAGCGGCCGCACCCCGCCGAACGTGCCCGAGGCTCTGGCCAATCTCTGGCTGCGCTGGGATGCTTCGGCGAAGCTGCAGGCGCGCGCCGGGCTGCGTTATGTCGGGCGGCGTTTTTCGGACAATGGGGAGGCGTTCCGCATCCCCGGCTATGCGACGGTGGACACGACCTTGTCCTATGCGCTGACGCCGCATCTGGCGGTCGATGTCCGTGTCTATAACCTGTTCGACAAACCCTATGCGGTGACGGCGTACGGCGACCAGCAATGGATATTGGGTCGCCCGCGCGCGCTGGACATCGGCGTCCGTGCGGGATTCTGACCGGTCCTGGGGGAAGGCGGGCTTGCGGCTCGCCTTCCTCACCCATCGCTGGGTCGGGATCGTCACCTGCCTGTTCTTCGCCATGTGGTTCGCCAGCGGGCTGGTGATGCTCTATGTGCCCTATCCGTCGCTCAAACCGGCGGAGAGCTGGAAGGGCGCGCAACCGATCGACTGGGAGCGGGTCGTCCGAGCGCCCGTGGCGCCCGACGCCCGGCGGATCACGCTGGAGATGCGCGACGCCGCACCGGTCTGGCGGATCGAGAGCCGCGATGGCGACACCCGCATCCTGTCAGGGGACGGCGGAGCGGTCGCTCCCGTCGATGCCGCACTCGCCGCACGCGTCGCCACCCGGTTTGCGGGGCCGGTTCGCCAGGTCGAGCGGATCGTGGACGACCAATGGACGGTGGCGAACGGCTTCGACCGGCATCGCCCTTTGTGGAAGGTCGCGCTGGCCGATGCGGCTGGGACCGAACTCTATATCTCCGGCCTGACCGGCCAGCCGGTGCAGCGGACGACGCGGGGCCAGCGGTTCTGGAACTGGCTGGGCTCGGTGCCGCACTGGATCTACCCGACCGTGTTGCGTCGCGACCGGGAGACTTGGCGGCAGGCGGTGATGTGGGTGGCGGGCCCGTGCATCGCGGTCGCACTGACCGGCCTGTGGATCGGCATATTGCGACTGCGGGTGGGGCGGCGGCGCTATCGGGGTGGGCGGATGACGCCCTATCGCGGCTGGATGCTCTGGCACCATGTCAGCGGGCTGGCGGGGGCTGCGATGCTGACGACCTGGATCGTCAGCGGCTGGCTGTCGGTCGATCCGGGGCACGCCTTTGCCGGGGGCGAGGCGCCTGTGGCGGCGATGCGGGCCTATGCCGGGCGGGCGGGGCGGCCGCGCGACCTGAACCGGCTGGCCCGGATCGCACCGGATGCGCGCACCGTCGAGTGGAGCGGGGACGCGGGGTTCGCGCGGATCGCGATCGATCGCGCGTCGCCGCATCCGCACTGGCTGGAGCAGGCGACGCTGACCCCCGCCCGGGCCGTCGATCCGTTGCGCGCGGCGATGCTGGTGCCCGGCGGACGGCGGGTGGCGCGCGAGTGGCTGGCGCGACCCGACTTCTATTGGACCGACGCAACACGGCTGCCGCTCTGGCGGTTGCGGTTCGACGATGCGGCGGCGACCTGGCTCTATATCGATCCCGTCAGCGGCGCGCTGGTCGAGCGGCAGGACGGCACGCGGCGCGCCTATCGCTGGGTCTATACGCTGCTCCACACCTGGGATTGGCCTTGGTTGACGGCGCATTACTGGGTCTGGACCGGCTGGATGTGGCTCTGGTCGCTGGCCGGCCTGGTCCTGTCGATCAGCGGGGTCGTGCTTGGGCAGCGGCGCCTGCGTCGCCCGGCGCGCGGAAAATGATGAAAGCGCCGCCCTGCGCGTGGGAAAGGGTGAAAAGCGCGCCATCGGGGTTGGCGTCGTGCGTCCCGCCCGCTTAAGTGGGCGGCATGTGGCAACTCTACCAATTCCCGCTCTGTCCCTTTTCCCGCAAGGTCCGGCTGTTGCTGGGTGAGAAGGGCGTCGGATACGAGTTGGTGCGCGAGTCGCCGTGGCAGCGGCGCGACGAGTTTCTCGACATGAACCCCGCCGGGCAGACCCCGGTGATGGTCGACGAGGAACGCGGCGTGCTGCTGGTCGACTCGATGGCGATCAGCGAGTTTTTCGAGGAAACGGTCGAGAAGTCGGCAATGATCAACGGCACCGCCGTCGGCCGCGCCGAGATCCGGCGGCTGGTGACGTGGTTCGACACGCATTTCTATCAGGACGTGACCGGCCCCTTGCTCCACGAACGTATGGTCAAGCGCGTCGCACGCACCGGAAGCCCCGATGCCAAGGGCCTGCGCGAGGCGATGAAGGCGGCGGTCGGCCATCTCGACTATACCGATTATCTGCTCGACCATCGCAACTGGTTGGGCGGGGCGACGATGAGTCTCGCCGATCTGGCGGCGGCGGCGCAGATTTCGGTCGCCGATTATCTGGGCGGCATCGACTGGAAGGGGCATGAACAGACCGCGCGTTGGTATCGCGGGCTGAAGAGCCGCCCCTCCTTCCGCCCGCTGCTGTCCGAGCGGATGGAAATGGTCACCCCGCCGTCGCATTACGACAATGTCGACTTCTGACGCCCCCGCCACCCGTATCGGGATCGAGGATTTCCTGGCGGTCGACATCCGTGTCGGCACCGTCATCGCCGCCGAACCTTTCCCCGAAGCGCGCAAGCCCGCCATCAAGCTGACCATCGATTTCGGCGATGTGATCGGCGTAAAGCGCTCCTCGGCGCAGATCACGCGGCATTATACGCCGGAGACCCTGGTGGGGCGGCAGGTGGCGGCGGTGGTCAATTTTCCGCCGCGCCAGATCGGGCCGATGATGTCCGAGGTGTTGACCCTGGGCTTTCCCGATGCGGAGGGGCAGGTGGTGCTGATCGCGCCGGATTTGCCTGTACCCAATGGGGGGCGGTTGTTCTGAGGGTTTTCCTTGGCCTTCGACTTCGCTCAGGCTGAACGGAGGTTGGGGAAACAAAAGCCGTTCAGGCTGAGCGAAGTCGAAGGCCACGCTTCCTTGTTAGCCTTAACATTACCCCTTGCGCCCTACGCCGCGAAGCGTACCATCCCCGTCCGACCGTAGGGACATAACCCACGGAGGATAGGAGGGGATATGAAGTCCAAACGCTGGGCCGGCCATGCGCTGGCCGCTTTGCTAACGCTCTCGGTGGCGGCACCCGCCATGGCGCAGGCCGACAAGATGGCCCCGATCGCCATACCCGCACAGCCGACCGCCATTCCGCTGAACACCGGACCGTTGCCGGGTGCGAAGAAAAAGGAAAGCTGGCACAGCCAGTATAACAGCGTGTTTGCCCGCAACGTGACGGAGGCGACGCTCACTCCCTTCCTGCCCGATCCCGCCAAGGCGACCGGTGCCGCCGTCATCGTCGCGCCCGGCGGCGGTTTCCGTACCCTGTCGATGCAGAATGAAGGCTGGGACGTGGCCAAGGCGCTGGCCGATCGCGGTATCGCGGCGTTCGTCCTGAAATATCGGCTGAACCAGACACCTGCGGATATGGGCGAGTTCGAAAAGTCGATGGCCGCAATGTTCTCCAGCGTAGCGCGCCCCGCCGCGCGGCCGAACCCGGAGGAGGCGTTGAAGGGCCTTGCGCCCCAGATCGCCGATTCCCGCGCCGCCTTCGCACTGGTCCGCCAGCGGGCGGGCGAGTGGAAGGTCGATCCGACCCGCATCGGCATGGTCGGCTTTTCGGCGGGTGCGATGCTGACCGTCGCGACCGTCCTCGACGGACAGGCCAAGCCCGCCTTTATCGGCGACATCTATGGCCCGCTCCAGCCGATGACGGTGCCCGCCGACGCGCCGCCGATGTTCGCCGCGATCGCCGCCGACGATCCGCTGTTCGCGGGCAAAGGCTTCGGTCTGATCGACCAGTGGATGGCCGCGAAGAAGCCGGTCGAGTTCCATCTCTACGGCCAGGGCGGCCACGGCTTTGGCATGTATCCGAAGAAGACGACCAGCACCGGCTGGTTCGACGCCTTTTATCGCTGGATCGTGATGGAAGGGTTTTTGAAGGCCGAATAATCCTCCCCTGAAAGGGGAGGGGGACCATGCGCAGCATGGTGGAGGGGGAGTGCCGCAAGGACGTTCCTACGAGGAAAGCCCCCTCCACCGCCCTGCGGGCGGTCCCCCTCCCCGTGCCGGGGAGGATCAATCGATGCTCTTGGACGCCTGCTCGAACAGATCCTTCGACAGGCCCGGCGTCTCGACGATCCGCACCAGCTCGGCGCGCATCAGGGCCGAGCGCTTGGCGTCGAACCGGCGCCAGCGGCCGAGCGGCGGCAGCAGCTTGGCGGCGGTCTGCGGGTTGAGCCGGTCGAGCGCGATCAACTGCTCGGACAGGAAGCGATAGCCCGAACCGTCGGCGGCGTTGAACGCGCGCTGGTTCACCCCGAACGCCCCCAGCACCGCCCGTGCCCGATTGGGGTTGGCGAGCGTGAAGTCGGGATGCCGGACCAGCCGCTCGACCACCGCGCCGGTGTCGCTGCGGGACGACAGCGCCTGGGTCTGGAACCATTTGTCGAGGACCAGCCCGTTACCGGCATAGCGCGCATGGAAACGCGCCAGCGCCTCTTCGCGCTCGGGCGCGTCGGAATTGACCAGCGTGGTCAGCGCCGCCTGCCGGTCGGTCATATTGTCGGCCGCCTCGAACTGCGCGAAGGCCAGCGCGGCGGCGTCTTCCGCACCGCTGGCCGCGATATAGCCGAGCGCGACATTACGCAGGCGCCGCCGCCCCTTGGCCTCGGGCGAATAGACGTAAGAACCCTGCGCCAGCTCGGCATAAAGCCGCCGCCAGGTCGGCAGCAGCGCCTGGCCCAGTTGCGTGCGCAGCGCCTCGCGCGCGGCATGGATCGCGTCCGGGTCGACGGTGGCGAGCTGGTCGCCGATGAAATTCTCCGACGGCAACAGCACCGCCTCGGCGAGGAAGGCGGTTTCCAGCCCCTCGGCCTCCAGCGTACGGGTGACGGCGTCGATCACCGCCTGGCCCTTCATCTCGCCATGGATCGTGCCCGCGACCAGCGTGTCGAGCATCAGCTGCTGCATCGCCTCGTACCGGGCGAAGGGATCGTCGTCATGCGCCGACAGGAAGGCCAGGTCCTCGGCCGTCCGGTCGCTCTCGACCACGATGGGGGCGGAAAAGCCGCGATTGATCGACAGGACGGGACGCTCGGTGATGGCCTCGAACACGATCGTCTCGGCCACCTGGTCGAGCAGGACCAGCGTCTCGTCGGTCAGCGGCCGGCCGGTCTCCGCGCCGAACAAACGGACCTTGAGCGGCAGCAGCATCGGCTGCTTCATGGTCTGCCCCGGCGTGGCGGGGACATGCTGGGCGAGGCGCAGCTCGGCGCGGCCCCCGCCGGGTTCGTGGGACAGGCCCGCCGAGACACGCGGCGTGCCCGCCTGAGAATACCAGAGGCGGAATTGCGACAGATCGATGCCGCCCGCTTCCTCCATGCAGGCGACGAAATCCTCGCAGGTGGCGGCCGTGCCGTCGAAGCGGTGGAAATACAGGTCGGTGGCGGCGCGGAACTTCACCGGCCCCAACATGGTCGCCATCATGCGGATCAGCTCGGCGCCCTTGTTATAGATGGTCGCCGTGTAGAAATTGCTGATCTCGATATAGCTTTCCGGGCGCACCGGATGCGCGAGCGGGCCGGAATCCTCCGGGAACTGGCTGGCGCGCAGGCCGCGCACATCCTCGATCCGCTTGACCGCGGCCGATCCCTGGTCGGCGGAGAAACACTGGTCGCGATAGACGGTGAAGCCTTCCTTCAGGGAAAGCTGGAACCAGTCGCGGCAGGTGATCCGGTTGCCCGACCAGTTGTGGAAATATTCATGCGCGACGACGGCGGCGATCGCGTCATAATCGTAATCGGTCGCGGTGTCGGGGTCGGCCAGGATGTAGCGGCTGTTGAAGATGTTCAGCCCCTTATTCTCCATCGCGCCAAAGTTGAAATCGTCGACCGCGACGATGTTGAACACGTCGAGATCGTACTCGCGGCCATAGACGCGCTCGTCCCACGCCATCGACAGCTTCAGCGCGTGGAGCGCATGGTCGGTCTTGGCGATGTCGGCCGCGCGCACCCAGATGCCTAAGCGCACCTCGCGTCCGCTCATCGTGGTGAAGGTCGAGGCGTTGACCGCCAGATCGCCCGCCACCAGCGCGAACAGATAGGAGGGCTTGGGGAAGGGGTCGTGCCACTCGGCCCAATGCGTGCCGTCGCCATTCTCGCCCTGGGTCACCGGATCGCCATTGGCGAGCAGCACCGGGTAGCGCGCCTGATCCGCCGTCATCCGCACGCGGTAGACGCTCAGCACATCGGGCCGGTCGGGGAACCAGGTGATGCGGCGAAACCCTTCCGCCTCGCACTGGGTGCAGAGATTGCCGCCCGAGGCATAGAGACCCATCAATTGGGTGTTGCTTTCGGGCGCGATCGACACCTCGGTCTCGACGACATGGGAATCGCCGGTGAGCGGCACGACCAGCTGCTCGCCCTCGATCCGCCAGTCGTTGACCGCAACGCCATCGACCTTGACCGACAGCGGCGTCTGCCCGGCACCGTCGAGCCGCAGGGGTTCGTCATGCGGGCCGCTGCGCGTGACGGTCAGCGCGGCGTGGACGCGGGTGTCGGCGGGGTCCAGCGCGAAGTCCAGCGCGATCTGCGGCACCTCCCAGGCGGGGGGGCTGTAATCCTCGCGCCGGATGGCGGCGGGGGTGATGCTGGGCTGGGCGGCGCTGCGCTGAATGTCCATGACGGGAATATAGCCGCGCGCACCCGCTGCGGCCACCGGGCTGGCCATGAAAAACCGGGACAGTGCGTCATGGCCGGGGTTGATCGGCCCAGATGGCGTGATACGCCTGTGCCACACCATTTCCCCGAAAGGTCCTGCATGTCGCGTTCGACGGCTCTGCTGCCGCTGCTTCTCCTGTCCACCGCCGCGATCGCGCATGATCACGATCACCTGCATTATCAAGCCGCTAGCACCGCGCCGGTCGAGGCGAAGGCGCAGCGCAGCCCGGCCGAATGCAATGCCGTCATTACCGCCGCCCTGCCCGAGGATCAGGCCGCAATGAAGGCGCACGTCATGTTCCTGGCGTCGGACGCGATGGCCGGACGCGAGGCGGGGACCCGCGACTATGACATCGCCGCGCAATATGTCGCCGCGCAATTCTATGCGGCGGGGCTGCGGCCGGGCGGCGACCAGGGCGGCTATCTGCAAAAGGTGCCGTTGGTCGCTTATAATGTCGCCGACAAGGGCAGCGCCATGTGGACCCCGGCGGGCGGCCAGGCGCAGGAACTGGTCTTCGGCGAGGACTTCGTGCCCTCGCCCGTGCCCAATGCGAAGGAAACCAGCCTGTCGGCGCCGGTCGTCTTTGTCGGTTACGGCATTGATGCGGCACAATATGGCCTGACCGATTACAAGGGTGTCGATGTGCGCGGCAAGATCGTCGCCTTCGTCCCCGGCACGCCCGAGGGGCTGGGCGGTGAGGAGCGCGCCTTTTTCGGATCGGCGGCGAACAAGGCCTCGCTGGCGGCGGCGCGCGGCGCGGTCGGCGCGATCCAAATCGACATGCCGCGCGCCGGGGGGCGGCAACGACCCTTCGCCTCGCTGGCCCGCTATTACAACGCGCCGCGCGTCACCTGGGCGAACCCGGACGGCACCGCCCATGCGATGACGCCGACGATCCCGGTGCTGGGCACCCTGTCGCAAACGGGCGCGGCCAAGCTGTTCGGCAAGGGCTGGGACGTAGTGGTGAAGGCCGCCGCCACCCCCAAGCCCGGCTATAAGCCGCTGACCGCCAAGGGCCAGTTGACGGTCGCGTCCAAGACCAGCTTCAAGCCGATGGACAGCAGCAACGTCATCGGCCTGATCCCCGGCAGCGACCCGAAGCTGAAGGACGAGGTCGTCGTCCTGTCCGCGCATCTCGACCATATCGGCACCAATGAGGGCGGCGAGGGCGATCGGATCAACAATGGCGCGCTCGACAACGCCATCGGCATCGCCAGCCTGATCGAGGAGGCCAAGCGCTTCAAGGCCGCCGCCGCGCCCAAGCGGACCGTTATGTTCCTGGCGGTGACGGCGGAGGAAAAGGGGCTGGTCGGCTCCGACTATTTCGCCAACCACCCGACCGTGCCGCTCAAGTCGATCGTCGCCGACGTCAATCTCGACATGCCGATCCTGACCTATAAGTTCGAGGATATGGTGGTGTTCGGGGCGGACCGCTCGACGCTGGGGCCGATCGTGCGCAAGGCGGTGGGGGCGATGGACCTGCCCGTCTCGCCCGATCCGATGCCGGAGGAAGGCATCTTCGTCCGCTCCGACCATTTCCGCTTCGTGCAGAAGGGCATCCCCTCGGTCTTCCTGTGGCCGGGCCAGAAGGGGCCGGGCAAGGCGGCGGTCGAGGATTTCATGAGCCACCGCTATCACCGTGTCGGCGACGAGATCGACCAGGGCATCGACTGGAGCCAGGGACCGCGCTTCGTCAGCGTCAATTACGCCATCGCCCGCGAGATCGCCGACGCGCCAGAGCGGCCGGTATGGAACAAGGGCGATTATTTCGGCACGCTCTACAAGGGGCCGATGGCGGCGAAGTGAGGGGCGGGGAGGCGTCTTGCAGCCAAGCCGCCCCCCAACCGTTCCGCCCGAGCGAAGTCGAAGGCTATGCGGAACTGCCGGTCCGTGTGCTTCGACTTCGCTCAGCACGAACGGAGGTTTGAGTTTGGTCGGTCGTCTCTTCGTCTTCGGCATGGGCTATGCCGCCGGTCACTTGGCCGCCTTGCTGGAGGGGCGGGGCTGGTCCGTCATGGGCACGACCCGCGACGGGCGCGGCGGCACGATCCGTTTCGACGACCGTGACGGCGTGGAGGCGCAGGTCGCCGCCGCCACGCATATCCTGTCCTCCGTGCCCCCCGTGGACGAAGCGGACCCGGTGCTGCTCGCCTATGGCGCGCAACTCGCAAAGTCGGACGCGTGGATCGGCTATCTCTCTTCGACCGGCGTGTATGGCGACACCGGCGGCGCCTGGGTGGACGAGACCGCCCCCATCGGCTCGGGGCGGCGTGCCGCGCGGGCGGCGGCGGATGCGGACTGGCAGGGCCTGGGTGCACGGGTGTTCCGACTGCCCGGCATCTATGGCCCCGGCCGCTCGCCGATCGACCGGGTTCGTGCCGGTCGCGCGCACCGGGTCGGGCTGCCCGGACAGGTGTTCAGCCGGGTGCATATCGCCGACATCGTATCGGGCGTGATCGCCGGGTTCGACGGGCCTGCGGGGGCCTATAACCTGTCCGACGATTTCCCGTGCGACCAGGATGCGGTCGTCGCCTATGCCGCCGAACTGGCGGGGCTGGCGCCGCCGCCGCTCGTGCCGCTGGAGAGCCTGTCGGCGGCGGCGCGGGGCTTCTATGCCGAGAACCGGCGGGTGGCCAACGGCAAGGCCAAGCGGGTGCTGAACTGGCGCCCGCTTTATCCCGATTACCGGTTGGGCCTGCGCGCCTTGAGCGCGATGACCAGCCCGACCGCCGTCACCGCCGCGCCCGCGCCCGCCAGCAGCGACCAGCGATAACCCTCGAACACCGTCGACAGGCTCATCGCGATGACCGGCACGATCACGCTGGAATAGGCCGCCTTGGCCGGGCCGATCGCACGCAGCACCCGGTAATAGAGCGGAAAGGCCAGCGCCGAGGCGAACAGCCCGAGATAGAGGATGCCCAGCACATAACCGGTGCGCATCTCGAACACCGGCGGGCCGTTCAGGCTATAGGCGATGATCGCATCCAGCGCCGATCCGATCAGCATCGCGACGCTCAAGGTCGCGTGCATCGGGAAACGCTTGGCGGTCTTGGTCGCCTGCATGACGTTCGCCGTGGAGGCGGACAGGATGGCCACGATGGTCAGCGCGATGCCGGTCAGCGCGCGCGCCGGTCCCGCCGGGTCGACCCGCGCCTCGTGCACGAACAGCAGCGCCGCCCCCGCCATCGCGATGGCGGAGCCGAACAGCAGCTGCCGCCCCATGCGCTGTCCCAGGAAAAGGCGCGCGAACCCCGCATTGGGGATCAGCAGCATCGCGAAGATCACCGCGACCAGCCCGGAGGTGATGTAGCCTTCGGCATGATAGACGAAGTTGAAATTCAGGACGAACTGGAACAGCCCGATCCCGGCGGCGAACAGGAGGCCGGTGGTGCCGAGGCGGAAACTCTCCCGCCGGGCCAGCGCGAAGGCCCCCATGGCGAGCCCGCCGACCAGGAATCGATAGCTGACCGACCAGGTGGCGGGGACGACCGAGATCTGGTCGCGGATGACCAGCCAGGTCGATCCCCAGATCAGCGTGACGATCGCAAAGGGGATCAGGACGGCGGCGCGGGTCGAGCGGGGGGCGGTGTCGAACTCGCTCATGTCATGCTCTTATCCAGGGCGGCGATCGCGTCGGCGAGGCGCGCGACATGCTGGCCGTCCGTGTCCCAGGCGGTGACGAGGCGGATTTCCCCGTCCGCCCAGTCGTAAAAGTCGAAGCCCTGTGCGCGCAGGCGGGCGGCTTCCTCCGGCGTGGCGCGCAGGAAGACCTCGTTCGCCTCGACCGGATAGACCAGCCGGTTCCCGGCCGCGCCCGCCAGTCGCTCGGCACAGGCATTGGCGAGCGCGCCGTTGGCGATCCACAGGTCGTTCTCGACCATCGAGAGCACTTGCGCGGCGAGATAGCGGCCCTTGGACATCAGCAGGCCTGCGCGCTTGCGGCGGCGGCGGGTGGTGTCGGCCAAACCGGGCTTGAAGAAGACCAAGGCCTCGGCACTCATCGCGCCGTTCTTGACGAAGCCGAAGGACAGCGCGTCCACCCCCGACTGCCAGGTCAGTGCGGCGGGCGTGCAGCCGAGGCGGGCGACGGCATTGGCGAACCGCGCGCCGTCCATGTGGAAGCCCAGGCCCCGCTCCTTCGCCAATGCGCCGATCGCGGCCACCTCGTCGGGGTTGTACACCCGGCCATATTCGGTGGCGTTGGTGATCGAGATCGCATGCGGCTGGACCCGGTGGACGTCATTGGCGATGGCGTCGATCACCGACTGGATCGTATCGGGGGTCAGCTTGGCCCCGTCGCCATCGGCGAGCATCAGCTTGGCGCCATGCGTGTAGAATTCGGGCGCGCCGCCCTCGTCATTCTGGATATGCGAATCGCGGTGGCACACCACGCCGCCATAAGGCGGGCACAGCGCGGCCAGCGCCAGGCAGTTGGCGGCGGTGCCGGTGGGCACCCACAACACCTCTACCTCGGTGCCGAACAGCTCGGACAGCCGTCCGTCCAGCGCCTTGGACCAGCGGTCGCCGTCATAGGCGGCGTCCATCTGGTCGGCGGCGACGATGGCCTCCATCACCTTGGGATGGATACGGGCGGCATTGTCCGAGAAGAAGCGCATGGCTCCGGCGTTTGGGGGAGGCGGCGGAACAGGTCAACACCGCTCCCCCATATGGTGCCTCAATGCGGCGCGAGGCCCAGCTCGACGCCCGTCTTGTCGTGCAACGCGAAGCGGTCGACCAGATCGGCGCTCGCCTGGTTATAGCCGATCACCTCGACACCGGCTCCGTCGCGGCGAAGCCGGGCGACGATCTTGTCGAGCGCGCCCACACCCGAAATATCCCAGAAATGCGCCGCCGACACGTCGATCACGACATCGCGGCCCGGCTCCGCCTGGAAAGCGCGGGTGAAGCGATCGACCGAGGCGAAGAAAATCTGGCCGGTCACGCGGTAGCGCACCGCCTCACCCGTCTCGATCCGCTCGACCGCGAACAGGCGGCGGACCTTTCCGGCAAAGAAGATACCCGACAGCAGCACGCCCGCCGCCACACCCTTGGCCAGGTCATGAGTCAGGACGACCACCGCGACCGTGACCAGCATGACCACCGAGGAGGTCGGCGGATGGCGGCGCAGGTTCGGAATCGAGTTCCAGCTGAACGTCCCGATCGACACCATCACCATGACGGCGACCAGCGCGGGCATCGGGATCCGCCCCACAAAGGGACCAAGCCCGGCAAGCAGGATCAGCAAGACGACCCCGGCGGTTAGCGTCGACAACCGCTTGCGCCCGCCCGAGGTGACGTTGATCACCGACTGGCCGATCATCGCGCAACCGCCCATGCCGCCGACCAGCGCGGCGGCGATATTGGCGCCGCCCTGTCCCATGCACTCGCGGCGCTTGTCGCTGTCGGTGTCGGTCATGTCGTCGACGATCTGCGCGGTCAGCAGCGATTCGAGCAGGCCGACCGCGGCCATGGTCAGCGAATAGGGCAGGATGATGCGCAGCGTCTCCCAGGTCAGCGGCACATTGGGCAGCGTTAGGCTGGGCAGTCCCTCGGGCAGCCGTCCCATATCGCCGACCGTGCGCACCGGCAGGCCCATGGCGATGCTGATCCCCGCCAGCACCAGGATCGCGACCAGCGGCGAGGGGACCGCCTTGGTCACGCGCGGCAACAGATAGATGATGGCAAGCCCGGCGGCGACCATCGCGTAGCTGTGCCACGTCACGCCGGTCAGTTGCGGCAGCTGCGCCATGAAGATCAGGATGGCGAGCGCGTTGACGAAGCCCGTGATGACCGAGCGCGAGACGAACTGCATCACGAGGTCGAGGCGCAGCAGCCCCGCGGCGATCTGGATCAGGCCCATCAGGATGGTCGCGGCAAACAGGTAATCGACGCCATGCTCGCGGACCAGCGGCGTGACGACGACCGCGACGGCGGCGGTCGCGGCGGAGATCATCGCGGGCCGCCCGCCGGTAAAGGAAATGACGATCGCAATCGCGACCGAGGCATAGAGTCCGACGCGCGGATCGACGCCCGAAATGATCGAAAAGCCGATCGCCTCGGGGATCAGCGCGAGGGCGACGACCAGCCCGGCGAGCACGTCACGGCGTGCGTCTCCCAGGCCGGAGAACCATTGGGTTCGATAGGTTTGAACAGTCATGAAATACCAGAATGTCGCGCATGGCGGCGCGCGTCCTGACGGCAGGAGCGGGGATAGGGCCATGCATTCTGTTGTCCGGCGGATCGGCGGCCGGAATAGCCACCCGGAATTTCACCGGGTCCTTGCGAATGACCGCGCGTTTAACGGCGAAGGGGCGGACAGGGCAAGCCCTTCCGTCTCATGGTTTGGTTCGCGCAGAGGCGCGGAGGACGCAGAGAGCATGATAGTGATCTGCTCTCAATTCCTCCCCTGCAAGGGGAGGGGGACCATCCGTAGGATGGTGGAGGGGTGTCACCAGGCGTGAGCGTGGTCTCACCTAACAAGTGGTACACCCCTCCGTCAGGCCTGCGGCCTGCCACCTCCCCTTGCAGGGGAGGAATGTCGATTGTCTCTCTGCGTCCTCCGCGCCTCTGCGCGAACCGAATTTCTTCGTGCCATCGCGTCTTCGCGCGAACACGCAAAGACCAAAGCGTGTGTTATTCCTCTTCGTCGCGCTCGTCGGGCGGGCGGCGATCCTCCGGCGGGGGACCGGCGCGGTCGGGGCGGCGGCGGCCGGGGCCGACGGTGATCGAACCGTCATCGCCCGTGCGCAGGTCGATGCCCAGGCCCTGCATGATCTCGCCGACCGGATCGGCGGAACCCGGCATCATGTCGGGGCCACCGGGCATCATGCCGTCGTCCATGCCATTGGAGATGGCGTCGGGATCGACCTCTTCCTGCACGACGGGGGCGGCGACCGGCGGGATGTCGAGCGCCGACTGCATGAAGGCGCGCCAGATGCGGGCGGGCACGCCGCCGCCCGACAGGCCGGGATTGGGCGTGTTGTCGTCATTGCCGACCCACACGCCGACCACCAGGTCGCGCGCGAAGCCGACGAACAGCGCATCGCGCGAATCCTGCGTCGTGCCGGTCTTGCCATAGGCATCGACGGTCAGCAGCGCCTGCCGCCCCGTGCCCGTCTTGATCGAGGAGGACAGAAGGTCGAGCATCCCGTCATGCACCGATGAGGCGAAGCCCGTCTTGCGCTCGGTCAGCGACTGATACCAGCCCTTGTCCTTGACGTCGTTCAGGCCGCGCGCGGCGACCGGATAGCTTTCATTGGCGACCGCGGCATAGGCTGCAGTCAGCTCGAGCAGGCTGACGGTCGAGGTGCCGAGGCCGATGGTCGCCTCGTTCGGGATCGGCGTGGTGATCCCCAGATCGCGCGCCGCCTTGATGACCGACTTCACGCCGACCGCCTGGGTCAGCCGGGCGGCGGCCACGTTGGACGAGCGCGCAAAGGCCTGACGCAGCGTGATCTTGCCCAGATAGCGCCCGTCGCTGTTGCGCGGCTTCCACCCGGCGATATCGACCGGCTCGTCCTCGATGGTCGAGTCCGGGGTCATGCCGGAGCGCAAGGCCGCCAGATAGACGAACAGCTTGAACGCCGAACCCGGCTGGCGGCGCGCCTGGGTCGCGCGGTTGAACGGGCTCTTGGAATAATCCTTGCCGCCGACCATCGCGACGACGCGGCCATCGGGGCGCATCGCGATCAAGGCGACCTGCGCTTGGTTCAGCCCGGCGCTGCGCACCGTACGCTCGGCGATCCGTTGCAGCCGGGGATTGAGCGTCGTCTGGACGGTCGCCTCGGTCTTGATCTCGCCCGCCTGGTCGCGCGCCTCGGGCAGCACCCAGTCGGCGAAATAGGTGCCGCTGGGCAGCGTTTCGGGCCGCGAGGCGAGGACACGCTGCGGCTGGACGGCATCGGCCTCCGCCTTGGTCAGGAAGCCCGCATCCTCCATCGCCGCGACGACGACCGCCTGCCGGGCGCGCGCGCCCTTGAGGTTGGTGGTGGGGGCGAGGCGCGACGGCGCCTTGACCAGCCCGGCCAGCATCGCCGCCTGGCCGATGTTCAGCTTGTCCGGCGTGCGGCCGAAATAATGCTTCGACGCGGCGGTGATGCCGTACACATTGTCGCCGAAATAGACGTTGGACAGATAGCGCGACAGGATCTCGTCCTTGGTCAGCCACGCCTCCAGCCAGAAGGCGATCATCGCCTCGCGGATCTTGCGCCCCGCCGTCCGGTCGGAATCGAGAAAGGCATTCTTCGCCAGCTGCTGGGTGATGGTCGATCCGCCTTCGCGCACGCCGCCCGATCCGACATTGTGCCAGGCCGCGCGCAGGATGCCGCGCGGATCGACGCCCCAGTGCGAATAGAAACGCCGGTCCTCGATCGCCATGAACGCCTCGCGCACATGGGCGGGCAGCTTGGCCGCATCGACGGGCGCGCCGATGATCGCCCCGCGCCGCGCGATCGGCGTGCCGTCATCGGCGGTCAGCGTGATCGAGGGCGGCGTCGGCGGCTGGAGCGAGCGCGACAGCGGCGCGGTGACGGCCAGCCAGGCGATGGCGATGACCAGCAGGATGATGCCCGCCGCCATGGCGCGCGCGATCCAGCGGCCCCAGCGGATGTTGCGACGCGGCCGCTCGGGGGACGCATCGTCTTCATCGGGGCCGAAGGTCCAGCTCTGCGTCTCCGCATCATAGAGCGGATAATGGGGCCCCACCGGCTCGTAAGGACGGTCCAGGGGGGTACGATCGGGATTGAACGGGTCGGGGCGCATCACAGGGTTCCGGTGGTCGGCCACTCGCGTGTATTACTCGACCAGAACACCGCGCGCAAGCTCATGCACGCGTTTACCCTGTTTGCGGCACCTCCGGCAAGCGCTCCGCCGGGGGCGTGTCGGTGATGAGGCCCGCCCGGTGCGCGACGATGGTGGGGACCAGAGCCTGGCCCGCCACGTTGATCGCGGTGCGGCCCATGTCGAGGATCGGATCGATCGCCAGCAACAGCCCGGCCCCCTCTAGCGGCAGGCCCAGCGTCGACAGGGTCAGCGTCAGCATGACGACTGCCCCGGTCAGCCCCGCCGTCGCCGCCGAGCCCAGCACCGACACCAGCACGATCAGCACATAATCGCCCGCGTGCAGCGGCAGGCCGTAATATTGCGCGACGAACAGCGCCGAGATCGCCGGATAGATGGCGGCGCATCCGTCCATCTTGGTGGTCGCGGC
Organism: Sphingomonas sp. Leaf257; assembly: GCF_001422185.1. Lineage (NCBI taxonomy): Bacteria > Pseudomonadati > Pseudomonadota > Alphaproteobacteria > Sphingomonadales > Sphingomonadaceae > Sphingomonas > Sphingomonas sp. Leaf257. The sequence goes on along the minus strand of NZ_LMMH01000003.1, from coordinate 205,883 downwards.
AAAGGGCACCGCAAAGGCCGAATAGGCGCGCGGCACGCCCAGTCGCCGCTCCACGGCGTCTTCGGTCACCGGCAGGGTGGCGATCGAGGAGCGCGACACGAAGCCCAGCTGGATGGCGGGCCAGGCGGCGGCGTAAAAGCGCTTGGGCGACATGCCATTGGCGAGCAGCAGGAGCGGATAGACCACGAACAGCACGAGGCCGAGCCCGATATAGACGGCCAGCGCAAAGCTGCCGAGCGCGGACAGCGACTGCCACCCATAGCGTACGATCGCATTGCCCAGCAGCGCGCCCGAGCCGAGCGGGGTCAGCCGGATCACCCAGGACAGGATGCGCCGGAAGATGGCGAGCGCGGAGGCGTTGAACGACAGGAAGCTCTCGCCCTTGTCGCCGACCCGCACCGCCGCGACGCCGATCGCGACCGCCATGACGATGATCTGCAGGATGTTGAACGACAGCCCGGTCTTCAGCGCGCCATTGTCACCCGCGCTCGTCGAGGCGGACAGGCCCAGGATGTTGGACGGGATCAGCCCGCGCAGGAAGTCGAGCCATGACCCTGCCGTATCCGGCCGCACGGCGCTGCCCGGCGCGACGCCCGCATGCAGGCCGGGTTGTAGCACGGTGCCCAGCGTCAGGCCGATGGTGACGGCGATCAGCGCGGTGATCGCGAACCAGATGAAGGTGGCGGCGACCAGCCGCGCGGCATTGTTCAGGTCGCGCAGTGCCGCGATCGACGCCACGATGGCGGTGAACACCAGCGGCACGACCAGCACCTTGAGCAGCTGGACGAAGCTCTCGCCGATGATGCGCAGGCCCTCGGCCAATCCGGCCAGGCCCTGCGACCGGGCGAGCAGGCCGAGCAGCAGGCCCACGGCCATGCCGACGAACACCTGTGCGCCGAAGGAAAAACGGAATTTCATCCGACCATAGCTAGCAAGCCGGCGAAACGATCCCAATCAACTTTTGCGTGGGGGCCAGAAAGCTCCCCATTTCGGGCCCCTTGCGGGGCGGGGGGAGAATGGTGCTGCCGGTGAGGATTGAACTCACGACCTCAGCCTTACCAAGGATGCGCTCTACCACTGAGCTACGGCAGCACTCGCGTTTCACCGCGGGAAGCGCGCCTAGAGACGATTGGGCGGGCATTGTCAAGCGGCCTTTGTGCAGATTATGCGAAAAGCCATGGCAAAAGACGAACGGGCGGAGCGGCTGGCGGCGGCGCTCCGGGAAAATCTGAAGCGGCGAAAGGCCCGGGCGCGGGAACAGGACGAAGGGCGTGCGCCCGATCCCGCCCCGCGCGACGAGTCCGCCTGACCGCTTAGCGGGGGGCGATCAGCCCCAGGACCAGGGTCAGGCTCCCCAGACCCAGCGACAACGCCCAGCGCAGCCTGGCCCAGCCTGCGATGGCCCGCATCGCATCGCCGACCCGAAGGTCGGCCAGCGGCGTGACCATGATGACCAGACCCAGCAGGATTAGCGCGACCCGGATCGAGCCGCCCGCCAGCAGCGGCTGCAAGAACAATGCCCATCCGATCAGGCTGGGCAGCACCGCGACCAGATAGGGCCAGCCCCGATCGTCGCGGCGGAGCAGCGCCTCCATCCACCACATACCGCCCAGGAAGGACAGGATAAGCGCGGCATAGAGCCCGCCGCCGATCGTCGCGGGCAGGGTCAGCGCCGGATCGACCAGCGTCAGCCCGACACAGGCCAGGGGCGGCAGCACACCCGCCGCGCCCAGGACAAAAGGTGGTCGTGGCAGGCGAGTGTGATTCATCGCAGCATTCCCGAAACATGGCGTTGCGGGGTGGCTACGCAGGGGCCGCGTGTTGGTTCATTCGGAATAGACCCGATCCTCCCCTGCAAGGGGAGGGTGTGCGGGCTTTGACGTGCCCCCGGCACGTCAAAGCCCGCACACATGCGCAGCATGGTGGAGGGGTGTCCCGCTATCGAGAGGGTGACACCCCTCCGTCAGGGCTTCGCCCTGCCACCTCCCCTTGCAGGGGAGGAATAAGATGTCAGATCTCCACCCGCAGCGACGCCCGCACCGTTCGCGGTGCGCCGGGATAGATCCACAACCGGCTGTACGAACTCGCGGCATAGCGCGCGTCGAACAGGTTGTCGGCCTCCAGCCGGAAGCGCAGCTGGTCGGTGACGGGCATTTCGACCGCCGCCTTGGCCTTCACATAGGACGGCAGGACCAGCGGCTGTGCATCGAGCGAACCGGCGCGGTCGCCGACATAGGCGACGCCGCCGCTCAACTGCCAGTCGCGCCCGGCCAGCGGCAGATGATGGACGACCAGCACCGTTCCAGAATGCGTCGGCACGCCCAGCACCGCCGTGGTGGCGAAGCTCTTGTCGTCGTTGCGGGCATGGACCCAGGCGTAGTTGGCGATCACCTGCCACCGGCGGGCGAGACGCAGCGAGGCGTCGGCCTCGATCCCCCGGCTGTTCATCCGGCCGACCGGCGCGTTGAAGCCGGGATCGACCGGATCGGTGGTCAGGATGTTGCTCTTGGCGATGTCGAACCAGGTCATGCCCAGGTCCAGCCCGGTCCAGCGGCCCGCGACGCCGACTTCGTAACCGCGCGCCTCCTCGGGCTGGAATCCGTCGCCGGTGCGGCCGGTGCCGGAATTGAGCACGAAGGACTCGCCCCAATTGGCATGGACCGAGACATGGTCGTCCACCGCATAGCGGGCCCCTGCACGGAACTTGACCGGCTCGTCGACGATCTGCCCGACGCCGCCGGTGCGGTTGTTGACGATCTTCTGCCGATAGGGATCGACCCGCGCACCACCGACCAGGGTCAGCCGGTCGGTCACCGCCCACATATCCTGGACATAGAATGTGCCCGCCCAGCGATTCTCGTCATTGTTGGTGAAGGGCAGCAGCGACGCGGCGGTCCCGCCATAGGTCGAGGCCGGATCGTAGAGATCGACCGCATAGGGCGCCGCTGCCGACGGATTGCGCCGCATCCAGCGCTCGCCATAGGTCATGCGATAACCCTTGATGCCGACGCTCAGCTGGTGCCGCCCGACATTGCCCGCCAGCTCCATCCGCGCGGCCAGATCGTCGATCACGAAATCGCGCGAGCGGCGCTGGCGCCAGACCTGGGTGCCGACGATGCGCGACTGGTCCGCCGAAAAACCCTTGAGCGAGCCGGTCCGCCAGACGATGCCGCCGTTCAGCGTCCAGCCGCCGCCCAGCTGCGCCAGGCCGGTCAGCTGGTGCCGCTCGTTACGGAAGCGGGTAAGGCCGTTGGACGGCTCGCCATAATAGTTGGAACGGGACAGCGCGTTGGCATCGTCGCCGACCGCCGGGATACCGCGATCGAACGGCGTGTCGAACTGCATGAACTCGGCCAGATAGGTCAGCCGCAGCGAATCGCTCGGCGCCCAGGTCAGCGAGGGCGACACCACCCGCCGCTTCAGCGACACCGTGTCGCGCCAGCCATCGCTGTCCTCGGCCGCGACGACGATCCGCGCGGCCAGCGTATCGGACAGCGGCCCCGTGGCATCCGCCTCCACCCGGCGCGTGTCGAACGAGCCATAGGTCGCGGTCAGCCGGGCATAGGGGGTGAAGCGCGGCATCTTCGAGACGATGTTGACCCGGCCGCCCGGATCGACCTCGCCAAAGATCGCGCCCGCCGGGCCCTTCAGCACCTCGATCCGCTCGACCGTCGCGGGGTCGCGCGGCGGGACCATGCCGCGATTGGCGATGAAGCCGTCGACATAGAATTCCGCGCCGCCGTCCGGCGTCCCCAGAAAGCCGCGAATCGCGAAATTGTCGAGCACGCCGCCGCGGTTGTTCTGCTGGCTGAACCCGCTGACCAGCTCCAGCGCGTCGTTCAGCCGATACGTGCCCGCCGCCTGTAGCACATCCTGCTCCAGCGAGCGGCTGGACTGCGACATGCGCTCGGTCGCGGGGTCGGAGGACAGGGTACGGTCGACCGAGTGACGGGTGCCCAGCACCACGATGTCCGAGCGATCCTCGGTCTTCTCCTGCCCTTGGCTTTCCTGCGCATTGGCGCACAGCGGCATGGCGCAGGTGGTCATGGCAAGGGCCAGCGCGGCCAGGCGGGAACGGCGAAGGGAGTGGTCGATAACGGCCATGGAGAATCCGGTGATGTGGTATGTTGCAACGTCTCATAGGGCGGCGATGCTGCAAGGCAACACTTCGGCCCGGCTATTCTGAAAAAAACGTCATGCCGCCCTTCATCGTCCGGGCTGGATGATATGCGCCTTTGCCGCTAGTCCATCCGACCGTGAGGATCGCGATCATCGACACCAGCACGACACGCGCGGCGATCATCGCCGAGGGGCTGCGCGAGGCCGGATTGGACGATCAGGTGCTGATCGATCCCGCCGGGCCGATCGTCCGCCAGATCGAGGCGTGCGCGCCCGAGGTGGTGCTGATCAATCTGGAGAATCCCGGCCGCGACCTGCTGGAGGATTTCTTCGCCATGTCGCGCGCGCTCGACCGGCCGATCGCGATGTTCGTCGACCAGTCGGATGCCGAAAGCGCGTTGGCGGCGGTCGATGCGGGGGTGTCGGCCTATGTCGTCGACGGCTTGGCGAAGCAGCGGATCAAGCCGGTGCTCGATGTCGCGATCCGCCGTTTCCAGGCCTTTTCGCGGCTCCAGGCCGAACTGGCCGAGGCGAAGACCGCACTGGCCGACCGCCAGACGATCGACCGGGCCAAGGCGATCCTGATGCGCCGGCGCGGGATCGATGAGCCCGCCGCCTATGCGTTGCTGCGCGGCCATGCGATGCAATCCAACCGGCGCATCGCGGAGGTGGCCGAGGCGATCGTGACCAGCGAGGCCTTGATGGGAGAGTTGCCGTGAGTCTCGACCGGTTCCGCATCGGCTTCGTGCCGCTGGTCGACGCCGCGCTGCCCATCCTGGCGCATGAGCTGGGCTTTGCCGAGGAGCAGGGCGTGGGCATCGAAATGGTCCGCGACGTCACCTGGGCGGCGGTGCGGGATCGGCTGCTCTATGGGCATACAGACGCCGCGCACATGGTCGCCCCGCTCGCCATCGCGACCACGCTGGGCCGCGATCGCCCGGCGGTGCCGATGGCGGTGCCCTTCGTCCTGGGGCTGAACGGCAATGCGATCACCTTTTCGACCGCGCTGGGGGAGGCCTGCGGGCTGGGCGAGGGGCTGGGCGATCCGATCGCGGTGGGGACGGCCCTGCGGGCGGTGGCGGCGCGACAGCGATTGCGCTTCGGCGTGGTGCACCGTCATTCCAGCCACAATTACATGCTGCGCTACTGGCTGGCCGGGGTGGGCATCCGGCCGGATACGGATGTCGATATCGTCGTGACAAGCCCGCCCTTCGCCGCCGATGCGCTGGCGGCGGGCGAGGTGGACGGCATTTGCGTCGGCGAGCCGTGGAACTCGATCGCGGTCGATCGTGGCGTGGGACGGATCGCGCTGGCGACCGCGCAGATTTGGCGGCGCGGCGTGGAAAAGGTGCTGGCGATGCGCGCCGACCAGGCCGAGGAACGGCGCGACGCGGTGCTGCGGCTGATCCGCGCGCTGCACGCGGCGGCGGCACATTTCATCGATTCCGAGACGGTCGAACAGAGCGCCGAGATTCTGTCGCGCCCCCATTATCTCGACGCGCCAATGGGTGCGATCCTGCGCGCGATCACCGACCGCATCCGCGTGGTGCCGGGCGGCGAGCCGGTCCATTATCCCGACTTCATGTTCCAGTATCGCGAGGCGGCGAACTTCCCGTGGCGCAGCCAGGCGGGCTGGCTCCATGCGCAGATGGTGCGGTGGGAAGGGCTGCCCTTCTCGAATGCGGACGCCGCGACGGCGCAAGGGGTGTTCCGCCCGGACCTGTACCGCGCCGCGCTGGTCGGATCGGGCGCGCCGTTGCCGGGCGCGAGTTCCAAGCTGGAAGGCGCGCTTATCGAGCCGATCGGGGCGGGCTCGACGCAAGGACGACTGGTGCTGGGGAGCGACCGGTTCTTCGACGGGCGGGCGTTCGATCCGGATGATATTCCGGGGTATCTGGCGGCACTTCCCTGAGATTCCTCCCCTCAAAGGGGAGGTGGCAGGCCGTCAGGCCTGACGGAGGGGTGTAACCCTCTCGATAGCGGGACACCCCTCCGACGCGCTGCGCGCGCCACCTCCCCTTCCAGGGGAGGAATAGACTTGGTTTTGCTGCATTTGCGAAAGCCTCTTGCGCGGTGCCCGCGAATCAGGCAATTTTCGATTCGCCCGGCAATGGCGTCGGGCACGAGATAACGGCGCGGTCCGCTCCAACGACGGGGTGGCGCGCTGGCGGAAGCGGGGCGGTCCCCATATTCCGCTTGGAGGCAACGAAGCCGCCAGGATGCGACCCGCAAGGGCCTCGCGTCCTGGCGGCTTTTTTCGTTTTGGGCCCTGGGCCCCACGGAGGCGGCACGATGGCGACGGCATTCTGGGATGACAGCAAAGCGGCGAAAGCGGGCGATGACGGCGGTTTCTGGTCGAGCGGCCATACGCCGACACTGATCGCGGCGTTCCTGTATTTCGACCTGGCCTTCATGGTCTGGGTCCTGCTCGGCCCGCTGGCGCCGCAGATTTCCGCGAGCCTGGGCCTGACGCCTGCGCAAAAGGGCGTGATGGTCGCGGTGCCGACGCTGGCGGGGGCGATCCTGCGCGTCGTCAACGGCCTGTTGGTCGACAGGATCGGGCCGAAGCGCGCGGGTGCGATCAGCCAGTTGATCGTCATCGGCGGCCTCTTTTCCGCCTGGGTGCTGGGGGTGAACAGCTTCGGCGGGACGCTGGCGCTGGGCGTCATCCTGGGCTTTGCGGGGGCGAGCTTCGCCATCGCGCTGCCGCTCGCCAGCCGCTGGTATCCGCCCGAGCATCAGGGCAAGGCCATGGGCCTGGCGGGCATGGGCAATTCGGGCACGGTGCTCGCCGCGCTGTTCGCGCCCGCGCTGGCCAAGCTGTTCGGCTGGAACGCGGTCCTCGGCCTGGCCTGCCTGCCGCTGACCCTCGTCTTCTTCGCCTATATGGTCATGGCCAAGGACGCACCGGGTGCGCCGAGCCCACGGCGTCTGGTCGAGTATCTCGCACCGCTGAAACAGGCCGATGCCTGGTGGCTGATGGGCTTCTACGCCGTCACCTTCGGCGGGTTCGTGGGTCTGGCCGCCAGCCTGCCCATCTATTTCACCGACCGCTTCGGGCTGACCCCGGTGCAGGCGGGTTACGCCACGGCGGCCTGCGTCTTTGCCGGGTCGCTGGTGCGGCCGATGGGCGGGGCGCTGGCCGATGCGATCGGCGGGGTGAAGGCGCTGCTCGGCGTGTTCGCCGCCGCCGCCGTCACCCTGACGGGCGTGGCGATGGTCGACGGGTTCGCCGCCTCGCTCGCGCTGTTCGTCCTGTCCATGCTGGCATTGGGCGTCGGCAATGGCTCGGTCTTCCAGCTGGTGCCGCAGCGTTTCGCCGCCGAGATCGGCGTGATGACCGGCCTGGTCGGCATGGCGGGCGGGATCGGCGGCTTCTACCTCGCCTCGTCGCTGGGGTTCGCCAAGCAGTGGACGGGCAGCTTTTCGGGCGGGTTCCTGATCTTCGCCGCGCTCGCGCTGGTCGCGCTGGCGGGCCTGACGCTGGTCAAGAGCCGCTGGCGCCGTAGCTGGGGCGCGGCCGAGGGCGTGCGGATCTGATGCTTTTCCTCTTCGACGGATCGAACCGATGAAACACGAAGTCCTGAGCGCCGCCAAGGTCGATACCCGCGAACACCTGATCGTCGTCGGCAACGGCATGGCCGGTTGCCGCGCGGTCGAGGAATTGCTGGCCCGCGATCCCGCCCGTTACCGCATCACCATCTTCGGTGCCGAACCGCTGGTGAACTATAACCGGATCATGCTGTCGCCGGTGCTGGCGGGCGAGAAGACGTTCGACGAGATCGTTATCAACGGCCTCGACTGGTATGCCGATAACGGCATCACCCTGGTCAGTGGCGATCCCGTCACCGCCATCGACCGCGAGGCACGGACGGTCACCGCCCAGAGCGGCATGGTGCTGGACTATGACCGGCTACTCATCGCGACCGGTTCCGACCCGTTCATCATCCCGGTGCCCGGCCACGACCTGCCCGGCGTCATCAGCTTCCGCGACATGAAGGATGTCGAGCACATGCTCGCCGCCGCCGAGCGGGGTGGCAGCGCGGTGGTGATCGGTGGCGGCCTGCTCGGGCTGGAGGCGGCGCATGGCCTGAGCTTGCGCGGCATGACGGTAACGGTCCTCCATCTGATGCCGACGCTGATGGAGCGGCAGTTGGACGAAGCGGCGGGTTGGCTGCTCAAGCAGGCGCTGGAGGCGCGCGGTCAGACCGTGTTGTGCGGCGCCGACACCGCCGCGATCCTGGGCGACGGCAAGGTCGAGGCGATCCGCCTGAAGGACGGCCGCGAGATCCCTGCCGATCTGGTGGTGATGGCGGTCGGCATCCGTCCCTGCGTCGCGCTGGCCCGCGCCGCCGGGCTGGAGGTCGGGCGCGGGATCAAGGTGGACGACCATATGGTCACCTCCGATCCGCGCATCCTGGCGGTCGGCGAGTGCGTCGAGCATGACGGACAGGTATACGGCCTGGTCGCGCCGCTCTGGGACATGTGCCGCAGCCTTGCCGATGCGCTGACAGGCAGCCCCAGCGGCTATCGCCCCACCGCCACCGCGACCAAGCTGAAGGTTGCCGGGCTCGACGTCTTTTCGGCGGGCGATTTCGGCGGCGGGGACGGCGCAGAGGATATCGTGCTGCGCGACGCGGCCCGCGGCATCTACAAGCGCGTCGTGGTCAAGGACGACCGCATCGTCGGCGCGGTGCTGTACGGCGATACCGCCGACGGCAACTGGTATTTCGACCTACTGAAGAAGGGCGAAAGCGTCGGCGACATTCGCGACGCGCTGATCTTCGGCCAGGCCTTCGCCTCGGGAGGGGGGCAGGCGGACCCTAAGGCGGCCGTTGCGGCGCTCTCCGACACGGCGGAGATTTGCGGCTGCAACGGCGTCACCAAGGGCCAGGTCGTGTCGTGCATCGCCAAGGGCGCGCACAGCCTCGACGCCGTCCGCGCCACCTGCAAGGCGTCGGCCAGTTGCGGCTCGTGCACCGGGCTGGTCGAGACGCTGCTCGCGCTGACGCTGGGCGACGAGGTCGAGGCGGGGCCGAAGACCATGTGCAAATGCACCAGCTTCGGCCATGACGATGTCCGCCGCGAAATCGTCGCGCAGGACATGCGCTCCATTCCGGAGGTCATGCAGAAGCTGCACTGGTCGACGCCCGACGGCTGTTCGTCCTGCCGCCCCGCGCTCAATTATTATCTGCTCTGTGCGTTGCCCGGCGAATATGTCGACGACCAGCAGAGCCGCTTCGTCAACGAGCGGATGCACGCCAATATCCAGAAGGATGGCACCTATTCGGTCGTGCCGCGCATGTGGGGCGGCATCACCAGCCCCAAGGAGCTGCGCGCGATCGCCGATGTGGTCGAGAAGTTCAACGCGCCGATGGTCAAGGTGACGGGCGGCCAGCGGCTCGACATCTTCGGCATCAGGAAGGAGGATCTGCCCGCCGTCTGGGCCGATCTGAACGCGGCCGGGATGGTCAGCGGCCATGCGTACGGCAAGTCGCTGCGGACGGTGAAGACCTGTGTCGGCTCCGAATGGTGCCGCTTCGGCACGCAGGACTCGACCGGGCTGGGCGTCAAGCTGGAGCGGGCGACCTGGGGCTCGTGGATGCCGCACAAGTTCAAGATCGCGGTGTCGGGCTGCCCGCGCAACTGTGCCGAGGCGACGATCAAGGACTTCGGCGTGGTCTGCGTGGACTCGGGGTACGAACTCCATGTCGGCGGCAATGGCGGGATCAAGGTCCGCGCGACCGACCTCCTTTGCAAGGTCGCGACCGAGGCGGAGGCGATGGAGATGTGCGCCGCCTTCGTCCAGCTCTATCGCGAGGAGGCGCGCTATCTGGAGCGGACGGCGCCGTGGATCGAACGTGTGGGCCTGGCCTATATCCAGTCGCGGCTGTTGCCCGACGAAGAGGCGCGCGCCGAACTCGCCCGCCGCTTCTTCTATTCGCAGAGCTTCTCGCAGGACGATCCCTGGGCCGCGCGCGTCGCGGGCGAGGAACGCGAAATCCATGCGCCGATGGCGCGCTTCCAACCTGTTGGAGAGATGGCATGATCGGCGAATGGCTCGATATCGGCTGGGTGAATGAGATCCCGGTACGCGGTAGCCGCACCGTGCAGGTCGAGGGCGGCCACGACATCGCCGTCTTCCGCACCGGCGAGAACAAGGTCTTCGCGCTGCTCGACCGCTGCCCGCACAAGCATGGGCGGCTGAGCCAGGGCATCGTCCATGGCGGCGCGGTGGCGTGTCCGCTGCACAATTGGCGCATCTCGCTCAGCACCGGCGAGGCGCTGGGCGAGGACAAGGGCTGCACGCCGACCGTGCCGGTGAAGATCAGCGGCGGCCGCGTGCTGATCTGCCGCGCCAGCACCCTGAAGGCGGCGGCGTGAGCATGAGGCTGCTTTCCCCCCTCCCCTTCAGGGGAGGGGCTGTTCATCTCCTGCCCGACGTCGGCCATGGCGGGCTGCGAGACGAGACCGAACACCGCCAGCAACATGGTCAGCTGCGCGAAGGCGGCCGGTGTGGCCGTGGTGGCTCTGGCGAGCCCGGCTTTTGCACAAAACGTGATCGCCCAAGGGCTGCTCTATCCGGCTACCGACATGGCGCGCGCGCATCCCTCGCTCCGGGACTTTGCCGAGTCCAAGCGCCTGTTCTGATCGGGGTTCCCACCAATGATGCCACCCCCTGCCCNCGCGTCTCGATCCTGCTACCCGATTGCCCGACTTCTCGGCTCCTGTCCAACCAGCGCGGCCTCCACCGCCTCGTCGCGCCACGGCATCGGACCGAGCCCGCCAAAGGCCTGAAGGGGAGGGGCAACGCATGAACGCGATCCGCACCACCTGCGCCTATTGCGGCGTCGGTTGCGGCATCCGCGCGACCGTCACCGGCGAGCGTGCCGTCCGGATCGAGGGCGACCCCGACCACCCCGCCAATCGCGGCAGGCTCTGTTCCAAGGGCACGCATCTGGGCGAGACGGTCGGTCTCGAAGGTCGCCTGCTCACCCCGATGATCGGCAAGCGCCGCGCCTCGTGGGACAAGGCGCTGGATTTGGTGGCGAAACGCTTCCGCGACACCATCGCGCAACATGGTCCCGACAGCGTCGCCTTCTACGTCTCCGGTCAGTTGCTGACCGAAGACTATTATGTCGCCAACAAGCTGATGAAGGGATTCATCGGCTCGGCGAATATCGACACCAATTCGCGCCTCTGCATGTCGAGCGCGGTGGCGGGCCACACCCGCGCGTTCGGCGAGGACGTGGTGCCCGCATCTTATGAAGACATCGACGCCGCCGACCTGATCGTGCTGGTCGGCAGCAACACCGCCTGGTGCCACCCCATCGTCTATCAGCGTATCCGCGCCCGGTGTGATGCGGGTGCCAAGCTGGTCGTCATCGATCCGCGCCGCACCGAGACGGCGGAGGAAGCCGACCTGCATCTGCCGCTGCGTCCCGGCAGCGACGTGGCGCTGATGAACGGCCTGCTCGCCTGGTGCCGCGAGGCGGGGGCGCTCGACGCGGGGTTCCTTGCCGATCATCTGTCGGTTCCGGCCGATTTCTGGGAGCGGGTGGGCGAGGGGAGCGATCTCTGGTCGGTCGCCAGGACCTGCGACCTGCCCCCGGCCGACCTGCGCCGCTTCTACGAACTGTTCGCCGCCACCCCGCGCACCGTCACCCTGTTCAGCCAGGGGGTGAACCAGTCGCTGAGCGGGACCGATCAGGTCAATGCGATCCTGAACGTTCATCTCGCGACGGGGCGCATCGGCAAGCCCGGCGCGCAGCCCTTTTCGATCACGGGTCAGCCGAACGCCATGGGCGGGCGCGAAGTGGGCGGGCTGGCCTCCACGCTGGCCGCGCATATGGACTTCGCGCCCGACAACCGCGCCCGTGTCCAGCGTTTCTGGGCCGCGCCGACCATCGCCGAACAGCCTGGCCTGAAGGCCGTCGACCTCTTCCGCGCCTTGGGTGAGGGGCGGATCAAGGCACTCTGGGTGATGGCGACCAATCCCGCCGTGTCGATGCCCGATGCGGGCCGCGTGCGCGAGGCGCTGGCCGCCTGCCCCTTCGTCGTGGTCAGCGACGTGATCGCCGACACCGACACCTCGGCCTATGCCCATGTCCGCCTGCCCGCCGCCGCCTGGGGCGAGAAGGACGGGACCGTGACCAATAGCGACCGCACGATCAGCCGCCAGCGCGCGCTCTTTCCGCTGCCCGGCGAGGCGCAGCCCGACTGGTGGATCGTCAAGGAGGTTGGCCGCCGCATGGGGTGGAAGACCGCCTTCGCCTATGACCGCCCCGCCGAGATCTGGCGCGAGCATTGCCGTCTGTCGGCCTATGAGAATGACGGCGCGCGCCTGTTCGCGCTGCCCGGTCTGTCGAGCGCGGGCAATGCGGAGTATGACGCGATGACGCCGTTCCGCTGGGGCGGCACCCCCTTTGCCGATGGCCGCTTCTCCACCGCCGATGGCCGGGCGCGGCTGGTGACGGTCGTGCAAAAGGCAATTTCCGGACCGCTCGCCGCCTGGCGGCTGACGCTCAACACCGGACGCTATCGCGACCAGTGGCATAGCATGACCCGCACCGGCCTTGCGCCCAAGCTGGCCCGCCACCGCGAAGAGCCTTTGGTCGAGGTGCATCCCGATGATGCCGCCGGATTGGGCGTCACCGATGGCGGACTGGCGCGGGTGGCGACGCCGCAGGGCGACAGCCTCTACCGCGTGCGCGTGACGCCTGCGCAGCGGCGGGGCGAGATCTTCACCCCGATCCACTGGACCGACCGCACCTCCAGCGGCGGGCGAACCGGCCTGCTGCCGCGTCCGCTGGTCGATCCGGTGTCGGGCCAGCCGGGCTTCAAGCAAACCCCGGCGAGGCTGGCGGCAGTGGCGACGCGCTGGCGCGGTTTCCTGATCCTCGCGGGCGAGCCGGTGCGGCGTCCCTCCTGCCTCTGGGCGACGCGCGTCGCGGTTCCGGCGGGCAGCCTGTGGGAACTGGCGGGCGATGGCGATCCGGTGAAGCTGGAGTCGTGCCTGCCCGCTGGCGAGCGCGTCGAGGCGATCGACGCGGCGCGCGGCACCAGGCGAATCGCGATCCTGTCGGGCGGCCGGCTGATCGCCGCGCTGTTCGTGACCGAAAGCGGCGAATTGCCCAGCCGTGACTGGCTGATCGGCCAGTTGGCCGAGGCGGAGGCCGCACCGACCCTGCTCGCCGGACGCGCGCCGGGGGTGCAGGCGGATCGCGGTGCGATCGTCTGCGCCTGTTTCGATATCGGGATGCGCACCATCGTCGCGGCGATCCGCGACCAGCGGCTGGCCGATGTCGCCGGGATCGGGGCCGCTCTGGGCGCGGGCACCAATTGCGGATCCTGCCGCCCCGCGCTCGCCCGCCTGCTCGCCGAGGAGACTATCCATGCCGCATGACGAATTTCCCGCCGGTTCGGTCTGGCTGGTCGGGGCAGGGCCAGGCGATCCCGATCTGCTGACCCGCAAGGCCGAGCGGCTGATCGCGGCGGCCGATATCGTGTTCTACGACGCGCTGGTCGGCCCCGGCATCCTGGACCTGATCGGCCCCCGCGCCGAGCGGATCAGCGTCGGCAAACGCTCGGGCCGTCATTCCAAGGATCAGCGGACCATAGACTCGCTGATCGTCGCGGCGGCGCTGAAGGGCAAGCGCGTCGTCCGGTTGAAAGGTGGCGACCCTGCGATCTTCGGTCGCACGGCGGAGGAAGTGACCGCCTGCCGCGCGGCGGGCGTGACGGTACGAATCTGCCCCGGCATCACTGCCGCCAGCGCGGCCGTCGCCTCGGCGGGGACCAGCCTGACGCTGCGCGGCGTGGCGCGTCGCCTGACCCTGGTCACGGCCCATGCGCAGGCGGGCGCGACGCTCGACCTCGACTGGCCAGCGCTGGCCGCGACCGATTCGACGCTGGCCATCTATATGGGCCGCGCCGCCGCCGCGACCGTGGCCCAGCAACTGGTCGCCGCCGGGCGCAGCCCCGACACGCCGGTGCTGGTCGTGGTCAACGCCTCGCTGCCCAATGAGCGAATCATCCGGGGTCGGCTATCCTCGCTGGCCTTTCTGGTCGAGGCGATCAGCGCGCATGATCCCGCCATGCTGATCGTCGGCGAAGCGGTCGAAGCCGATCCGTCTTTCGCACATGCACAATCCAGCGGGGTCCGCGAAGGGATATTAATCGCCTGACCCGAAAGACCGGCGCGTCGGCTTTGTAAGGGGATGAGTGGGCGCGCCTCGGCGCCCTATGGCGGCGGGAGAGGCCAAGACTTCGTCATCGCGCTGTCGCACGGTGACGTTGGTAGAAAGTCTTGGTTTTCCGCCAGTCCCGAGGCTTGGAAGCCTGGGGAAGGAATGGTGCCCAGAAGAGGACTCGAACCTCCACGACCTTGCGATCGCCAGCACCTGAAGCTGGTGCGTCTACCAATTCCGCCATCTGGGCACGGGGTAGGCCTGCGCCTTTAGGGTAGGGTTCGAATCCTTGTCAACGGCTTTTTTGCGAGGCAAAGGGGCGGTGCACAAAAAATCTGGCGAATAGGGACGGTCATGACGAACAAGCTGGTGACGCTGATCGGCGGCGGGGGCTTTCTGGGCCGCTATGTCGCACGCGAACTGATGCGGGACGGTACGCGCGTCCGAGTGGCGCAGCGCGATCCGCGCCAGGCTTATTTCCTGCGTACTCAGGGCGGGCTGGGCCAGACGCAGTTCGTGGCCGCGGATATCGCCCGGCCGGAGACGGTCGCACGCGCGGTCGAAGGCGCCGATGCGGTCGTCAATCTGGTCGGTGTGATGGGCGGCAATATGCAGCGCATCCATGTCGACGGCGCGCGCGCCGTGGCGGAAGCCGCGCGCAACGCCGGTGCCGGGGCGCTGGTCCATGTGTCGGCGATCGGCGCGGACGCGAATGGTGCGGCGGCCTATGCCCGGTCCAAGGGGCAGGGCGAAGAGGCGGTGCGCGCGGCCTTCCCGAACGCCACCATCCTGCGCCCCTCGATCGTGTTCGGGCGCGAGGATCAGTTCGTGAATCGCTTCGCGGGCATGATGGGCGCGCCGATCGTCCCGGTCCTGCGTTCGGGCGTGAAGTTCCAGCCGGTCTTTGCGGGCGATGTCGGCGAAGCGGTCGCCAACGCGCTGCGCGATCCCGAATCGCATGGCGGTCTTACCTATGAGCTGGGTGGCCCGGACGTGCTGTCGATGGGCGAGCTGCTCCGGTGGATCGCCCAGGCGCTGGGTCGCAAGCCCAACTTCGTGGAAATCCCCGACTTTGCGGGCGCGCTGCTCGCCCGCCTGCCGGGCTCGCCGATCAGCTGGGACCAGTGGCTGATGCTGCAGCAGGACAATGTCGCCGCCGCCGGTGCGCCGGGTCTGGCTGCGCTGGGCATCGAGGCCGCCCCGCTGGCGACCGTCGCGCCCGAATATCTGATCCGTTTCCGCAAGGCGGGCCGGTTTGGGCGGCGCGCGGAGACGCTGGCGGCCTGAACCGTCCCAAGCTGACAGTCTTTATCGTTTCGCGGACAGCCCCGTCGCCTTATGGCGGCGGGGCTGCCTTTGCTTGTGGGGACTCGCGTGAACGATCTGATTGCCGCCATCATCCTGGGGATTGTCGAGGGTGTCACCGAATTCCTGCCGGTGTCCTCCACCGGCCATCTGATCCTGGCGGGCGCTCTGCTCGGCTATGACGATGCGCGGTGGCAGATGTTCAACATCGTCATCCAGCTGGGCGCGATTCTGGCGGTGGTCGTCCTCTATTGGCGGACCTTCTGGACCGTCCTGGTCGGGCTGTTCAAGCGCGATCCCGGTTCGGTCCGCTTCGTGCGCAACCTGCTGATCGCCTTCATCCCCGCCGCCGTCATCGGCGTGCTGGCCAAGAAGCATATCGAGGCGCTGCTGCTCCAGCCCAAGGTCGTGGCGGTCGCGCTGATCGTCGGTGGCATCGCGATCCTGGTGATCGAGCGGGTGGTGAAGCCCGGCACGACGCGTGGCATCGCGGCGGTCCCGGCGAGGACGGCGCTGGGCGTCGGTTTCCTCCAGTGCCTGGCGATGATCCCCGGCGTCAGCCGCTCGGGTGCGACGATCCTGGGCGCGCTGACCCTGGGCGTCGAGCGGCGCACGGCGGCGGAGTTCAGCTTCTTCCTCGCCATTCCTACCATGTTGGGCGCGAGCGTCGTCGAGACGGCCGGGCATATGGATGCCATGCGTGCCGGAAACAGCGTCGGCCCGATCGAGATCGCGGTCGGCTTCGTCGTCGCCTTCATCGTCGCGCTGCTGGTCGTGCGCTGGTTCGTCGGAATCGTCGGGCGGCACGGTTTCGGCCCCTTTGCATGGTACCGAATCGTGGCGGGCAGCATCGCGCTGGCGCTACTGACCATGCACTGAGCGCAGCATTAATACCGAAGCGGTCCTTTTTTATTGCGGGTTGCTCGCAATAAAGGGGTCCGGCAGCGTAAAACCCATTTTAATTAGTAAGCTATGCTGACATATATGTCGATTTCGAGGTGACATACGGTCGTCTGCGCAATATCCGCATCTTCGGAGGCGCATATGGCGAACGATTCTATGCTGAAGTTTGTAGGCCGCGATCAGGCCTATCCGGCCAAGCGGGCTGCGGAGACCCGCGCGGAGGATTTCCGCGAGATCGCCGAGCGCTATGCGCCCCCGGCGGCAGAGGACCAGGCGGGGCGCTGCTCGCAATGCGGCGTGCCCTATTGCTCGGTGCACTGTCCGCTGCACAACCATATCCCCGACTGGCTGCGCCTGACCGCCGAGGGGCGGTTGCGCGAAGCCTATGAGCTGTCCAACGCCACCTCGACCATGCCCGAGATTTGCGGCCGCATCTGCCCGCAGGATCGGCTGTGTGAGGGCAATTGCGTCATCGAGTTTTCGGGCCACGGCGCGGTCACGATCGGCTCGGTCGAAAAGTTCATCACCGACACTGCCTGGGAAGAGGGCTGGGTCGAGCCGTTGGTCCCCGGACCCGCGCGCGGCCAGTCGGTCGCGGTGATCGGCGCGGGGCCTGCAGGCCTGACCGCCGCCGAATATCTGCGCGTCTCGGGTTATGAGGTCCATGTCTATGACCGACACGACCGGGCGGGCGGGCTGCTGACCTATGGCATTCCCGGTTTCAAGTTGGAAAAGCCCGTCGTCATGCGCCGGGTCGAGCGGTTGAAGGCCGGCGGCATCGTTTTCCACGAAGGCTTTGCGGTCGGTGAGGACGCGACGCTCGAGGAGCTGCGCCGTCGCCATGACGCGGTGCTGATCGCCACCGGCGTGTACAAGGCGCGCAATGTCGAGGTGGACGGAGCGGGCGCGAACGGCGTGATCGCCGCGCTCGACTATCTGACCGCCTCCAACCGCAAGAGCTTTGGCGACACGGTCGAGGCGTTCGAGAACGGCTCGCTCAATGCCGAGGGAAAGAATGTCGTCGTGATCGGCGGCGGCGACACCGCGATGGACTGCGTCCGTACCGCGATCCGCCAGGGTGCCAAGTCGGTGAAGTGCCTCTATCGCCGCGACCGGGCCAATATGCCGGGCTCGCAACGCGAAGTCGCCAATGCCGAGGAAGAGGGTGCCGAGTTCGTCTGGCTGTCCGCCCCGCTCGGCTTCGAGGGCGGCGAGACGGTGACCGGCGTGCGCGCCGCCAAGATGCGCCTCGGCGCGCCGGATGCTTCGGGGCGCCGCGCGCCGGAGGCCGAGCCGGGTGCCGATCATCTGCTGGAAGCGGACATGGTCATCAAGGCGCTGGGCTTCGATGCCGAGGATCTGCCGAGCCTGTTCGGGACCGCCGAGCTGGGCGTCAGCCGCTGGGGTACGGTGCTGGTCGATGGTCGCACGCTGATGACCAGCCTGGACGGCGTATTCGCCGCCGGGGACATCGTGCGCGGGGCGTCGCTGGTGGTGTGGGCGATCCGCGACGGTCGTGACGTCGCCAAGGCGATGCACCAGTGGCTGAAGGCGCGGGCCAAGACCGCGTCGCGCGAAAGGCAAGCGGCGTGATGCGCGCGCTCGTCCCGCTGGCGCTGCTGCTCGCTGCGCCGGTCGCGGCGCAGACGGGCCCGACCGAGGCCACCCCCGATGCAGGGGGGCGGATTGAAACCGCCCGTGCTCTGGTCGACAAGATGAACATCGACCGGCTGCTGGATTTCCAGTTCGCGAGTTTGATGCCGCTCGTGACAGGTAATGTGCTGGGCGTGATGCAGACCTCGTCCGATGCGCCGGCCGGGATCAAGCAGGTCTTGGCGACCCCGGAGGGGCAGGCCAAGGTCCGCGCGATCGTGAGCGAGGAAATGCTGGCGGCCATGCGGTCCCGCTATCCCGAAATTCGCGAGGCGGCGGCGGAAGAATATCGCCGGAGCTTTTCCGAGGAAGATCTGAAAGCGATCGTCGCCTTTTACAATACGCAGGCCGGGCAGCATCTGCTCGCCTTGCAGCCGCAGTTGCAGCAGCGTCTGGCCGAGTTCGGCAAGGGGATGGGCCGCGACGCGGGCATGGCCGCTTTCCCCAAGATTCGCGCCCGCATCGAGGCCCTGGCCAAGACCCAGGCTCCCGCCGCGACCAAGCAGGATAAGAAGTGATGACCGATCAGCGCCAATATCTCGCCGAGCATGGCATGTACCGCCCCGAGTTCGAGGGTGATGCGTGCGGCGTCGGCATGGTCGCGGCCACCGATGGCCAGCCCTCGCGCCGCGTCGTCCAGTCGGCGATCGACGCGCTGAAGGCCGTGTGGCATCGCGGCGCGGTGGATGCGGACGGCAAGACCGGCGACGGTGCTGGCCTGCATGTCGACCTGCCGCACCGCTTCTTCGACGATGCGATCGCCGCGTCGGGCCACAAGGTTCTGCCCAACCGCCTCGCGGTCGGCATGGTCTTCATGCCGCGCACCGATCTGGGCGCGCAGGAAACCTGCCGCACCATCGTCGAGAGCGTCATCATCGAGGCGGGCTATACCATCTATGGCTGGCGCCAGGTGCCGGTCGACGTGTCGGTCATCGGCATGAAGGCGCAGGCGACGCGCCCCGAGATCGAGCAGATCATGATCGCCGGGCCTATGCCCGACGAGGTCGATGCCGCCGAGTTCGAGAAGAACCTGTATCTGATCCGCCGCCGCATCGAAAAGCGCGTGATCGCGGCGCAGATCAGCGGCTTCTATATCTGTTCGCTGTCCTGCCGCTCGATCATCTACAAGGGGCTGTTCCTCGCCGAGAGCCTGTCGGTCTTCTATCCCGACCTGCAGGATCACCGGTTCGAGAGCCGCGTGGCGATCTTCCACCAGCGTTATTCGACCAACACCTTCCCGCAATGGTGGCTGGCGCAGCCCTTCCGCTGCCTGGCGCATAACGGCGAGATCAACACGATCCGCGGCAACAAGAACTGGATGCTCAGCCACGAGATCCGGATGGCCAGTATCGCGTTCGGCGACAATTCGGAGGACATCAAGCCGGTGATCCCGGCGGGCGCGTCCGATACCGCCGCGCTCGACGCGGTGTTCGAGGCGATCTGCCGGTCGGGCCGCGACGCGCCGACCGCCAAGCTGATGCTGGTGCCCGAGGCGTGGCAGAAGGACCTCGACGCGCCCAAGGCGCATGCCGACATGTACCAGTATCTCGCCTCCGTGATGGAGCCGTGGGATGGTCCGGCCGCGCTGGCGATGACCGATGGCCGCTGGGCGGTGGCGGGCATGGACCGCAACGCGCTGCGCCCGCTTCGCTACACGCTGACCGCCGATGGCCTGCTGATCGTCGGTTCGGAAAGCGGCATGGTCGTGGTGCCCGAGGCCACCGTGACCGCCAAGGGCCGGTTGGGGCCGGGGCAGATGATCGCCGTCGATCTGGCCGAGGGCAAGCTGTACGACGATCGCGCGATCAAGGACCAGATCTCGGGCGAGCAGGACTATGCCGCGATGATCGGCGAGTTCCTGACCATGGACCAACTGCCCGCGCCGTCCGAAGAGGAAGCGCTGGTGCGCATGCCGCGCGCGGAAATGCTGCGCCGTCAGGTCGCGGCAGGGCAGACCATGGAAGATATGGAGCTGATCCTGTCGCCCATGGCCGAGGGGGGCAAGGAAGCCATCGGCTCGATGGGCGACGACACGCCGCTGGCGGTCATCTCCGACAAGCCGCGCCTGATCAGCCAGTTCTTCCGCCAGAATTTCAGCCAAGTCACGAACCCGCCGATCGACTCGCTGCGTGAGCGTTATGTGATGTCGCTCAAGACCCGGTTCGGCAATCTCGCCAACATCCTCGACACCGAGGATCGGCGCGAGCGCGTGCTTGTCCTGCCATCCCCGGTGCTGACCGGTGCCGACTGGCACCGTCTGAAGGCGCATTTCGGCCGTTCGGCCGCGGAGATCGACTGCACCTTCGAGGCCGATGGCGGTCCCGACCGTCTGCGCGCCGCGATCCAGCGCATCCGCAACCAGGCCGAACAGGCGGTGCGCGAGGGCCGGTCCGAGCTGTTCCTGACCGACGAGCATGTCTCCGAGGGCCGTGTCGCGATCGCGGGCGTGTTGGCGGCGGCGGCGGTGCACACGCATCTCGTCCGCCGGGGCCTGCGCAGCTATGCGTCGATCAACGTGCGCTCGGCCGAATGCCTCGACACCCATTATTATGCGGTGCTGATCGGCGTCGGCGCCACCACGGTGAATGCCTATCTGGCCGAAGCCGCGATCGTCGACCGCCATGGCCGTGGCCTGTTCGGCGACATGAGCATCGAACAGTGCCTGACCAACCATCGCACCGCGATCGAGGATGGCCTGCTCAAGATCATGGCGAAGATGGGGATCGCAGTGATTTCCAGCTATCGCGGCGGCTACAACTTCGAAGCGGTCGGCCTGTCGCGCGCGCTGGTCAACGACCTGTTCCCGGGCATGCCCGCCAAGATTTCGGGCGAGGGTTACAACTCGCTCCATTACTCGGCGATGGTCCGCCACGAAGCGGCCTGGGACCAGCATGTCGCGACGCTGCCGATCGGCGGCTTCTATCGCCAGCGCGACGGCGGCGAGACGCATGCCTATTCGGCGCAGTTGATGCACCTGTTGCAGACGGCGGTCGCGACCGACAGCTATTCGACCTATCTGCAATTCGCACGCGGGGTCGGCGACCTGCCGCCGGTCTATTTGCGCGACCTGCTCCAGTTCAACTTCCCGAACGAGGGCGTGCCGGTCGATCAGGTCGAGGCGATCACCGAAATCCGCAAGCGCTTCGTGACGCCGGGCATGTCGCTGGGCGCGCTGAGCCCGGAAGCGCATGAGACGCTGGCGATCGCGATGAACCGGATCGGCGCGAAGGCCGTGTCGGGCGAGGGCGGGGAGGACAAGCTGCGCTACCAGCCCTACGACAATGGCGACAACGCCAACTCGACGATCAAGCAGATCGCGAGCGGTCGCTTCGGCGTGACGGCGGAATATCTGAACGCCTGTGACGAGATCGAGATCAAGGTGGCCCAGGGCGCCAAGCCCGGCGAGGGCGGGCAGCTGCCCGGCTTCAAGGTGACCGAGTTCATCGCCAAGCTGCGCCATGCGACGCCGGGCGTGACGCTGATCTCGCCGCCGCCGCACCACGACATCTATTCGATCGAGGATCTGGCGCAGCTCATCTATGACTGCAAGCAGATCAACCCGCGGGCGCGCGTCTGCGTGAAGCTGGTGTCGTCCGCTGGCATCGGCACGGTCGCGGCGGGCGTGGCCAAGGCGCATGCCGACGTCATCCTGGTGTCGGGCCATGTCGGCGGCACGGGCGCGTCGCCCCAGACCTCGATCAAATATGCCGGGACGCCGTGGGAAATGGGCCTGTCGGAGGTCAACCAGACGCTGACCCTGAACGGCCTGCGCGGTCGCATCCGTTTGCGCGCGGACGGCGGCCTGAAGACCGGGCGCGACATCGTGATCGCGGCGATCCTGGGCGCGGAGGAATTCGGCATCGGCACGCTCAGCCTCGTGGCGATGGGCTGCATCATGGTGCGCCAGTGCCATAGCAACACCTGCCCGGTGGGCGTCTGCGTGCAGGACGAGCGGCTTCGCGCCAAGTTCACCGGCACGCCGGAAAAGGTCATCAACCTGATGACCTTCATCGCCGAGGAGGTCCGCGACATCCTGGCGCGTCTGGGCGTGCGTTCGCTGGACGAGGTGATCGGGCGCACCGAGCTGCTGCGTCAGGTCAGCCGGGGTGCCGAGCATCTCGACGATCTCGATCTCAACCCGGTGCTGGCCAAGGTCGATGCGACCGATGCCGAGCGGCGGTTCAGCCTGTCGACCTTCCGCAACGAAGTGCCCGACAGCCTGGATGCACAGATCATCAAGGACGCGAGCGCCGTGTTCTCGCGCGGCGAGAAGATGCAGCTGACCTATTCGGTGCGCAACACGCACCGTGCGGTCGGTACGCGGCTGTCGTCGGAGATCACCCGCAAGTTCGGGATGAGCAAGCTGGCCGACGGGCACGTCACCGTGCGCTTGCGAGGGAGCGCGGGCCAGTCGCTGGGCGCGTTCCTGTGCAAGGGCATCACGCTGGAAGTGTTCGGCGACGCCAACGACTATGTCGGCAAGGGCCTGTCGGGCGGCACCATCATCGTGCGCCCTGCGGTCAGCTCGCCGCTGGCCAGCCAGAAGAACACGATCATCGGCAACACGGTGCTCTACGGCGCGACCTCGGGCCGTCTGTTCGCGGCGGGCCAGGCGGGCGAGCGTTTCGCGGTCCGCAACTCGGGCGCGGTCGTGGTGGTCGAGGGCTGCGGCGCCAATGGCTGCGAGTACATGACCGGCGGCACCGCCGTGGTGTTGGGTGAGGTCGGCGCGAACTTCGGCGCGGGCATGACCGGCGGCATGGCCTTCATCTACGACCCCGAGGAGCGTTTCCCTCGCCGCGCCAACCCCGAGAACATCGTGTGGCAGCGTCTCGCCTCCGCACATTGGGAAGGCGTGCTGCGCGGCCTGGTCGAGGAACATGCGGCGCGGACCGACAGCAAATGGTCGAAGGGCCTGCTCGAGGATTGGGACCGGGTGGCCGGACATTTCTGGCAGGTTGTCCCTAAGGAAATGCTGACCCGCCTGGCGCATCCGCTCGACGACAGCGTCGAGGCGGTCGCGGCGGAGTAAGATTGCGGAGGGGTGTCATCGCGGGCGGTGACACCCCTCCGTCAGGCCTTCGGCCTGCCACCTCCCCTTGCAGGGGAGGAATGACACCATTCCCACCATCCGTTCAGCCTGAGCGAAGTCGAAGGCCAAGGGAGCCCGGTTGCCATCCGCTTGGTGAACGAGCGCATGGCCTTCGACTTCGCTCAGGCTGAACGGAGCGGGGGCATGCGGCTCGCATGCTCAAATCCATGACACCCCCGTCGCCCCATTAACCCAGATTACGGAACCGTTGCGTCGCCGTGACGGTTACGCCGCGATGAAAAAGGGGACAGCAGCATGACCATCGATCGCCAGAAGATCGAACGCGGGGGATTCATCCTGTTCCTCGCGCTGATCACCATCGGGATGCTGGCGGTGGTGTCGGGCTTTCTCGCGGCCCTGCTCTGGGCGGGGCTGGCGGCGATCCTGTTCCGGTCGCTGTTCCAGTGGCTGCTGACCAAGACCGGCGGGCGGCGCAATCTGGCCGCCGGGCTGACCATGCTGATCATCACCTTTGCGGTGGTGGTGCCGACCCTGTTGATCGGCAGCATGGTCGTCGATCAGGCGTCGGGCGTCTATCTGAAGGTGCGCAGCGGCCAGATCGATTTCGCGCAATATTTCCAGCAGGTCCGCGATGCGCTGCCCACCCGCCTGCGCCAGGCGATGGACAATTGGGGCATCGACAGCGTCGAGGGACTGCAATCCCGCATCTCGCGCACGCTGAGCAGCAGCGTCAGCCAGATCGCGTCCCAGGCGCTGTCGATCGGGCGCAACGCCTTTGCCTTTGCGCTGGCCTTCGGCGTCGGCCTGTACGTCGCCTTCTTCCTGATCCGCGACGGCGAGCGACTGGGACCGGCCTTCGTCCGTGCGCTGCCGCTGGACCGGGGTGTCGCGACGCGGCTGGTCGATACCTTCGTCGCGGTGGTGCGCGCCACCATCAAGGGTTCGGTCATCGTCGGGCTGGTGCAGGGCGCTCTGGGGGCGATCACCTTCTGGATCGTCGGGGTACCCGCCGCTCTGCTGTGGGGTGTGCTGATGGCGATCGCGGCGCTGCTGCCCGCCATCGGTCCGGCGATCATCTGGGGGCCGGTGGCCATCTATCTGCTCGCGACCGGCGCGATCTGGCAGGGAGCGGTGGTCGTCGCCTCGGGCGTGCTAGTCATCGGCCTTGCCGACAATATCCTGCGGCCCATTCTGGTCGGGCGCGACACCGGGCTGCCCGACTGGATCGTGCTGCTGACGACGCTGGGCGGCATCGACCTGCTGGGGCTGAGCGGCATCGTCGTCGGCCCGGTCGTCGCCGCGCTGTTCCTGGCGGGCTGGCGCATCCTGAGCGAGCAACGCGGCGTCGCCCCGCCCGAGGGCGAGGTGGCCTAAGGGCGCTGGCTCATATCGGACCGACCCTGACCCTAAAGCCGATTTGCGCTGCAACATCGCGCTGCCTATGGTCCGCGACAAAGGGCGGACCGGCCGGGGGGATCGGCCGGATGATGGGGTAGCGTGATGCGACTGCGATTGGGGGCCTGGAACATGACGGCCGGGCTCGCCTGTGCACTGGCCGGGTGCAGCGGCGGCGGCGATGTCGCGCGCCAGGCCGGGGCCAGCGGTGCTTCGATCGAACTGCCCGTCCCGGCACCGTCTCCGGGCAAGACCGTCGCGCAGTCGGATACCGTTACGGCCGATGCCGGTGCCAGCCCGACCACTATCGGTTTCCCTCAGGGCGGCGGGGGCCTGAATGGCGAGGCCAAGGCGATGCTCGACCGGCTCGCCGCCGATCCGGCGGTGCGCGGCGGCAGCCTGACCCTGCGCGGCCATTCGGACAGCGAGGGCGATGACGAGGCCAATCGCATCATGTCGCGTAAACGGGCCGAGGCGGTGCGCGACTATCTGGCGCGCAAGGGCTTGGATCGTAGCCGGATGCGGGTAATCGCACTCGGCGAAACCCGCCCCGTCGCGCCCAACGCCAAGCCCGATGGCAGCGACGACAGCGACGGCCGCGCACGCAACCGCCGGGTCGAGATCGAACTCGACCGCGGCGGCTGATCGAAGCGGCGCGAGCGATTGCCGACCCGGCGGGCGGATCGTAAGGCCATGCCATGGCCAAGGGTGATCGACTGGCGCGGCTCGACGCGCATCGCGAAGACATGGAAGGCGAGTATCGCGAGGCGTTGATCGCCGCGCTGCGGACCACGGCGGCGGGCAAATGGGGATTGTTCGACCATCGCAAGGACCGGGTGGCCCGCGCGGCGGCGGCGCCGGTGGTGGCGCAGCTGACCGAGATGGGCGAGGAGATCGATGAAGCCCGGGAGCAACTCGGCCTGCCGCCCTTCGCGCTCCATGCCGAATTTCTCGCCTCGCGCGGGCCGGTCGGGCCCGAGGCGGTGGGGGAGCCCAAACAGGCGCAGGCGTGGCTCGATCGTCTGACGGCGGAGGACCAATAACTCATTCCTCCCCGGTAAGGGGAGGAAGAGCATACGCGCTACGCCGCCTGCAACGCCTCCGCCGCGACCGCTGCGATGTCGTCGCCCAGCTGGTCGACCCGCGCGGGATCGGCGTCCCAGGCGAACATGAACCGCGCACCGCCGCCGATGAAGGTGTAGAAACGCCACCCCCGCGCACGCAGGCCGTCGAGCACAGCAGGCGGGGCACTGAGGAAGACGGCGTTCGCCTCGACCGGGAACATCGGTTCGATGCCGGGCAGTCCCGCGACCCGCGCCGCCAACGCTTGCGCACAGGCATTGGCATGCGCGGCATTGGTCAGCCATGCGCCGGTGTCGAGCATCCCGATCCACGGCGCGGCGAGGTAGCGCATCTTGGACGCCAGCTGCCCCGCCTGTTTGCAGCGATAGTCGAAATCCTCCGCCAGCACGGGGTCGAAGAACAGGATGGCCTCGCCGACCGCCATGCCGTTCTTGGTGCCGCCGAAGCAGAGGACATCGACGCCTGCGCGCCACGTCATGTCGGCGGGCGAGCAGCCCAGTGCGGCACAGGCGTTGGCGAAGCGCGCGCCGTCCATGTGCAGCCGCAGCCCCAGCTCGCGGCACACCGCCGACAGCGCGTGGATCTCGGCCAGCGTATAGACCTGCCCCGTCTCGGTCGGCTGGGTGATAGTCACCGCGCGCGGCTTGGGAAAGTGGATGTCCGACCGGCCGGTGGCGAGCGCGCGCACCGCGTCGGGGGTCAGCTTGCCGTCCTCGGTCTGCGCGACCAGCAGCTTCGATCCGTTGGAAAAGAATTCGGGCGCGCCGCACTCGTCGGTCTCGACATGCGCGGAGGCCGAGCAGATGACGCTGTGATAGCTCTGGCAGAGCGCCGCCAGCGCCAGCGAGTTGGCCGCCGTGCCGTTGAAGGCGAAGAAGACCTCGCACTTGGTCTGGAACAGGGTGCGGAACGCGTCGGCAGCGCGGTCGGTATAGGGGTCCTCGCCATAGGCCGGGACATAGCCCTGGTTCGCCTCGGCCATCGCGGCCCAGGCCTCGGGACAGATGCCCGCATAATTGTCGCTGGCAAATTGCTGGGGGGCAGAATGTTGGGGAACCACCGCGCTCATCACAAATCCTTGGTACCTATGACGAGTCGGATGAGGAAAGTGGCGGTTCGTCCCGTTGTTGCCGGTTCGGCCACATCCCTCTCCATCCGGAAAGGCACCACCTTGCCGGGAGGCAGGTTGGTGCCGGGCGACGGCCCGACTCTTGATGCTGGCGCGGCCTTTAGCGGCGGGCGGCCCGGTCCGCAAGAGCGCCGACTGCCGCGTCTGTCATCTTTCGCCCCTCAAAGCATTGCGTATCGCGTCCGAAAAGTGGAAGCGTAAACGTTATGAGCATCAGGACCTCGCGCCGCGGTAGCAGCGCTCCCACGATCAGCGATGTCGCGCGCGCCGCCGGTGTGTCGCTGATGACCGTCTCGCGCGTCATCAACAACGAGGCCAATGTCCGCCCCGCCACCCGCGAAAAGGTGGAGGCGGCGATCGCGCAGCTCAACTACGCGCCCAACCCGGCGGCGCGCAGCCTGGCGGGCGCGGCGCAGATCCGCATCGGCATGCTCTACAGCAATCCCAGCCAGGGGTTCCTCAGCGAGTTCCTGCTCGGCACACTGGACCAGGCGTCGCGGCTGGATGTGCAGATGGTCGTGGAGAAATGCGAGATCGGCGACCATGAGGTCGAGGTTGCGCGCCATCTGATCGCGGGTGGGATCGACGGCGTGATCCTGCCGCCGCCCTTGTGCGAGGCGGAGGCCGTGCTGGCCCTGCTGCGCGAGGCGCGGGTGCCCGCCGTGGTCGTGGCGACCGGCGTCGCGCCGCAGGAGATGCCCGAATCGGCGATGGCGGTGCAGATCGACGACCGCGCGGCCGCCGAGGAAATGACGCGTCATGTCATGACCCTGGGCCACCGCCGGATCGGCTTCATCTGCGGCAATCCCAACCTGACCGCCAGCGCCCGCCGTTACGAGGGGTTCCGCGCCGCGCTGGAGGCGGTGGGCGTGCCGTTCGACGAGGAACTGGTCGCGCCGGGTCTCTATACCTATCGCTCGGGTCTGGATGCGGCCGAGCGGCTGCTCGACCTGGCCGAGCCGCCGACCGCGATCCTGGCGTCGAACGACGACATGGCGGCGGCGACGGTGGCGGTGGCGCATCGCCGGGGCCTCGACGTGCCGAGCGACCTGACCGTCTGCGGCTTCGACGACACCACGCTGTCGACGACGATCTGGCCCGAGCTGACCACCATTCACCAACCGATCGCCGACATGGCGCGGGCGGCGGTGGAGATGATGGCGACCGTCATCCGCCAGAAAAATGCCGAGCCGCCCGCGCACCGCATGCTGGATTACAGCCTGATCCGCCGTCAGTCGGACGCCGCACCCCGGCGCAGGCCGCGCGGATTCTGATGGCGGGTCGCGAAGCGGGACGAACCGTGTACGCACCCGCTTGACGGCGCGATGTTTTAAGATAGCGTTACCATTATGGCTGGCGGTGAATCGCGCCGGTGACAGGACATTGCCGTGCGGATAGGCCAAGACGCCACGCACGGATCAGGAGAGGGCCGGAAGTGACCGACACAAGGGGATTGGACGCCGCACGCGTCAATCATGGTTTCATCGCCGCGATCGTCGTTGTCGCGACCATCGGCGGTTTCATGTTCGGCTATGACTCGGGCGTCATCAACGGCACCCAGAAGGGGCTGGAGGCCGCGTTCGACCTCGGCCGTCTGGGCGTCGGCGTCAATGTCGGCGCGATCCTGGTCGGCTCGGCGATCGGTGCGTTCGGTGCGGGCCGCCTGGCCGATGCGATCGGCCGCCGCAACGTCATGATGCTGGCCGCCGCGCTCTTCCTGGTCAGCGCGATCCTGGCGGGCGCCGCCGGCAGCTCGGCGATCTTCATCCTGGCGCGCATCATCGGCGGCCTGGGCGTCGGCGCGGCCAGCGTCATCTCGCCCGTCTATATCTCCGAAGTGACCCCGGCCTCGATTCGCGGCCGATTGTCGAGCGTGCAGCAGGTGATGATCATCACCGGCCTGACGGGTGCGTTCGTCGCCAACTTCGCACTGGCCCGCTATGCCGGTGGTTCGACCGCCGAATTCTGGCTGGGCTTCCCGGCCTGGCGCTGGATGTTCTGGCTTCAGGCGATCCCGGCGGCGGTCTATTTCGCCGCCCTCTCGATCATCCCGGAAAGCCCGCGCTTCCTGGTCGCCAAGGGCCGCGATGCCGAGGCGCATACGGTCCTGACCAAGCTGTTCGGCGAGGCCGAGGCGACCCGCAAGGTGGCCGAAATCCGTGGTTCGCTAGCCAGCGACAAGCACAAGCCCAAGCTGTCGGACCTGGTCGACAAGACGACCGGCAAGATCCGCCCGATCCTGTGGGCGGGTATCGGCCTGGCCGTGTTCCAACAGCTCGTGGGCATCAACGTCGTCTTCTATTATGGCGCGACTTTGTGGGAAGCGGTCGGCTTCTCCGAGGATTACGCGCTCCAGACCAACATCCTGTCGGGCGTGCTGTCGATCGCGGCCTGCCTGTTCACCATCGCGACCGTCGACAAGATCGGCCGCAAGCCGTTGCTGCTGATCGGCTCGGCGGGCATGGCGGTGACGCTGGCGATCGTCGCCTATGCCTTCTCGACCGCCGTCACCGGTGCCGACGGCGCGGTGTCGCTGCCCGGCAACAACGGCGTGATCGCGCTGGTCGCGGCGAACTTGTACGTCATCTTCTTCAACGCCAGCTGGGGCCCCGTGATGTGGGTCATGCTGGGCGAGATGTTCCCGAACCAGATTCGCGGGTCCGGCCTGGCCGTCTCGGGCTTTGCCCAGTGGATCGCCAATGCCGCCATCTCGGTCAGCTTCCCCGCGCTCGCCGTGTCGCCGGGCCTGAGCGTGACCTATTTCGGCTACGCCTTCTTCGCGGCGGTATCGTTCTTCTTCGTCCGCGCCATGGTCAACGAGACGCGCGGTCGCGAGCTGGAAGACATGGCGGGCTGATCGCCCCGACCGTCGAACGCCTGACAGGCCCGCTTCCCCATGGGAGGCGGGCCTTTTCTTTTGGCCTCTATGTCAGCTTCCCGCCCTCCGTTCAGCCTGAACGGAGGAGGGGGGCCTTAGCGCCCCGCCTGGATCAGGATGGAGTCGGAGGGCAACAGCCGGTCCATGAAGGGCAGCATCGCCGCACCGACGGCGGGGGCGTCCTGCGCGCGGCGGGCGGGACGGATGGCGGGGCGGGCGGGCAGTTCGATCCCGGCCAGCGCTTCGCTCAATCCCTGGGTCAGTCGCTGGAGCAGCCAGTCGGGCAGGCGCCCGCCGATCAGGATCGCATGGGGGTCGAACAAAGTCGTCACCGCCACGATGGGCTGGAGCAGCGCGGCGATCGAATCCTCGATCCACTGGTCGATGACCGCGCACAGCATCGGGTCGTCGCCGTCACCCAGCGTCTCGGGCGAATCGAGGCGGTAGCCCGCCGCCTTCAGCCGCACCTCCAGCCCCGCCAGCGACACCGTATCCTGCACGATCGCACCGGGCCGTCCCGCCGTGGGGTCGGGAATCAGCCCGATCTCGCCCGATCGGCGATGCGCGCCGCGATGATAGGTCCGGTCGATGACCAGCCCGCCGCCGAGCCCGGCGGTGATCAGCAGGTAGAAGAAACTGGGGCAGGCGAAATCATGGTCGTGCTGCGCCTCGCCCAAGGCGGCGGCGGCGGCATCATTGTCGCGGTACATCGGCCAGGGCAGCAGCGGCGCGAGCAACGCCGCCGTGTCGACCCCGTTCCAGGCGTCATAGCCGCGCGTCTGGTTGGGCAGCGAGCGGTCGACGCCGTCCGGCATCGCCACGCCGACGCCCAGCACGCGCGAACGGTCCACCTGTCCCTCGGCCAGCGCGGGTTCCAACGTATCGCCGATAAAGGTCAGTACGTCGTCCGGCGTCGCAAAGGCGATCTCGCGGGTCGCCCGCGCGCGCACCGTGCCGGACAGGTCGAGGATCGCGATGGCCAGATGGTCACGGTCGATGGTCAGGCCGATGCCGAATGCACCGTCGGGGCACAGCTCGATCTTGAGCGCGGGCTGCCCGCGCCCGCGATGCAGCCGCCCGGCGGTGCGGATCAGCCCCATCTCGATCAGCCGCCCGGTGATGTTGGCGATGGTCGGCGGGGTCAGCCCGGTCTGATTGGCGATCGCGATCCGCGTCGTTTCGCGGTGCAGGCGGATGACCTGCAAGACGGTGCGCAGATTATAATCCCCCGCCCGCTCCAGATTGGTGCCCGACAGCCCGCGCGATAGACGCGAATCGCGCGAATGCGCCTCGATGGCAGGCCCCCGCTCGGGCGGCATGGGCTGCGTCGATCGCATCATCTGGTTTTCGTCTCCTATGGTGGAGCGAACTCCGATCGCCCGTCTTTGCCATAGGATCGGCGCGCAGGCCGGGTCAGGTCAAGACCTATCATCGGACCTGACCATACCGCCCCGGCACATTGGTCCTATTTTCCAGGACTTATGTCGGGGCGGCGAGGGGGTGTCAGGCTGGGGTCAGCTTGATGAGCCTGCCTTGCGAATCACCGCCATCCTCCAGCACATAGATGGCGCCGTCCGGTCCCTGCTCGACCTCACGGATGCGGGCGCCCATGTCCCACTGGTCACCCTTGGTGGCACTGGTGCCGCTCAGGTCGACGCGGATCAGCGCCTTGCTCGACAATCCGCCGATAAAGGCGTCGCCGCGCCATTGCGGGAAGAGCGAGCCCGAATAGATCATCAGCCCGCCCGGCGAGATCACCGGGTTCCACCAGACCTTGGGGGCTTCGTACCCGTCGCCCGCGCGGTGATCGGGAATGTCGCGCCCGTCATAATGCGATCCGTTGGAGGCGTTGGGCCAGCCATAGTTGCGGCCCGGCAGGATCAGGTTCAGCTCGTCGCCGCCCTTGGGGCCCATTTCCTGCTGCCACAGATTGCCCGCACCATCGAAGGCGATGCCCAGCAGGTTGCGATGGCCATAGGACCAGACGGCCGGGTCGAAACCTTGCGCCGCCAGCGGATTGCCCGGCGCGGGCTGGCCGTCCGGGGTCAGGCGCAGCACCTTGCCGAGCGTGGCCTTGGGGTCCTGCGCCGGCGTGAATTTCTGGCGGTCGCCGGCGGTGAAGAACAGATATTGGCCGTCGGGCGAGAAGGCGATGCGACCCGAGTAATGACCATCGCCGGTGACGGCGGGGGTGGCCGCCCAGAGGGTCTCGATACCCGTCAGCTGCGCGGCGCCGTTCGCTTCCTGCAAACGCCCCCGCGCCAGCACGACCCGCTTGCCGCCGTCCGCCGCGGCCGAATAGCTGAAATAGACACGGCCGCTCTGCGCGAAGTCGGGGGCGAGGACCACGTCCATCAGGCCGCCCTGGCCCGCCGAATCGACCGCGATCCGCGCGACCGTCTGGCGCGCCTGGCCATCCGCGCCGACGAGCAGCATCCGGCCGTCCTTCTCGGTCACCAGCATGCGCCGGTCGGGCAGGAAGGTCATCGCCCAGGGCGCGTCGAAATCGGCGATGACCGTCCGGCCGAAGGGCTGTCCGTTCACCACCGTCGCGGGCGGGCTGGCAGTGGCGGACGGGGAGGGGGAGGGCGTGCCGCCGGGCGTCACCGTGACCGGGGACGTGTTGCCCGTTTCGCTGGGACCGGGGCCATTGCCCGAGCAGGCGATCAGCGCCACCGGCAAGGCAGCGAACAGCGGCAGTTTCATCATCGTCTCTCCCGTCTCGGGCCGAGCGCGGCCCTGATTGCACCGGCTAACGTTTCGATATCGATGCTTGTTTCGCAAGAGCGTTGCGCGTATAGACTGCCGCATTCTCTTACATCGTCGGGTGAAAGAGGCTGCGGGACCGGTTCCGCGGCACCGATCCGGCACATCTGGAGCTTTCATGGCGGACATCGCCCTTCTGACGCAACTCATCGAACCCGAGGCCAAGGCGCTCGGTTTCGAGCTCGTGCGCGTGAAGATGTATGGCGGCACGTCGGATCCCACGCTGCAGGTGATGGCCGAGCGTCCCGATACGCGCCAGCTGAACATCGACGACTGCGCCGACCTGTCGCGCCGCATCTCGGACGTGATGGACGCGCTGGAGGCCGAGGGCCGCGACCCGATCGACCATGCGTACCGGCTGGAGGTGTCCTCGCCCGGTATCGACCGCCCGCTGACCCGGCTGAAGGACTTCGCCGACTGGGCGGGGCATGAAGCGCGGATCACGCTGGCCGAGAAGCTGAACGGTCGCAAGCAGTTCAAGGGCGATCTGGCCGGGGTCGAGGGCGAGACTGTCGTCATCGTCGACGGAGAAGAGGTTCGCCACGAACTGCCCTTCACCGCGATTGAGGACGCCAAGCTCGTCATGACCGATCGGCTGATCGCCGCGACGGTGCCGCTGTCCCTCGATGGCGCGGAAGAGGTTTATTATCAGGATGCGCCCGAACAGGACGGCGCCACCACGGAAGGACGGCACTGATGGCTACCGCCATTTCCGCCAACAAGGCGGAACTGATCGCGATCGCGAATGCGGTCGCCTCGGAAAAGATGATCGACAAGGGTATCGTGATCGAGGCGATGGAGGACGCGATCCAGCGCGCCGCCCGTGCCCGCTACGGTGCCGAGAACGACATCCGTGCGAAGCTCGATCCCAACTCGGGCGACCTGCGTCTGTGGCGCGTCGTCGAGGTGGTCGAGCAGGTCGACGACTATTACAAGCAGATCGACCTGAAGGGTGCCGAGAAGCTGCAAAAGGGTGCCGCGATCGGCGACTTCATCGTCGACCCGCTGCCCCCGATCGAATTCGGCCGCATCGCGGCACAGGCCGCCAAGCAGGTCATCTTCCAGAAGGTCCGCGACGCCGAGCGCGACCGTCAGTATGACGAGTTCAAGGATCGCCAGGGCGAGATCATCACCGGCGTCGTCAAGCGCGTCGAGTTCGGTCATATCGTCGTCGATCTGGGCCGCGCCGAGGGCGTGATCCGTCGCGACCAGCAGATTCCGCGCGAAGTCGTCCGCGTGAACGACCGCATCCGCTCGCTGATCCTGAACGTCCGCCGCGAGAACCGCGGGCCCCAGATCTTCCTGAGCCGCGCGCACCCGGACTTCATGAAGAAGCTGTTCGCGCAGGAAGTGCCCGAAATCTATGACGGCATCATCGAGATCAAGGCCGCCGCGCGCGATCCGGGCAGCCGCGCCAAGATCGGCGTGATCAGCCACGACTCGTCGATCGACCCGGTCGGCGCCTGCGTCGGCATGAAGGGCAGCCGCGTCCAGGCGGTCGTGCAGGAAATGCAGGGCGAAAAGATCGACATCATCCCCTGGTCGCCCGATACCGCGACCTTCGTGGTGAACGCGCTTCAGCCCGCGAATGTCAGCCGCGTCGTGATCGACGAGGAAGAGGACCGGATCGAGGTCGTCGTCCCCGACGATCAGCTCAGCCTCGCCATCGGCCGTCGCGGCCAGAATGTCCGTCTGGCCAGCCAGCTGACCGCCAAGGCGATCGACATCCTGACCGAGGCCGACGCCTCCGAGAAGCGTCAGAAGGAATTCGTCGCGAATTCCGAGCTGTTCCAGAACGAGCTGGACGTGGACGAGACGCTGGCCCAGCTGCTGGTCGCCGAGGGCTTCGGCGCGCTGGAAGAGGTCGCCTATGTCGAGCTGGACGAGCTGGCCGCGATCGAGGGCTTCGACGAGGATCTGGCGCAGGAGCTGCAGAGCCGCGCGCAGGAAGCGCTGGATCGCCGCGAACAGGCTGCGCGTGATGAACGCCGTGGCCTGGGCGTCGACGACGCGCTGGCCGAGATGCCGTATCTGACCGAGGCGATGCTGGTCACGCTCGGCAAGGCGGGCATCAAGACGCTTGACGATCTTGCCGATCTGGCGACCGACGAGCTGGTCGAGAAGAAGCGCGCCGAGCCGCGTCGTCGTGGTGATGACACCCCGCGTCCCGCCCCCAAGGGCGGCATCCTGGCCGAATATGGCCTGAGCGATGAGCAGGGCAACGAGATCATCATGGCCGCGCGTGCGCACTGGTTCACCGATGAGGAAGAGCCTGCCGCAGACGCCGGTGAAGAGCAGGCGGAGGGCGACGAAGCCTGATGCCGTTCGTCTCGATCCGTCTGGCGGGCACCGCCTCCAAGCAGCAAAAGGCCGAGATCGTCGCCGACGTGACTCGTTCGCTGGTGGAGCGGCTGGGCAAGAACCCGGCCGCCGTCCAGATCGTGATCGAGGAGGTTTCGACCGAAAATTACGGGGCCGGCGGTCAGCTGATCGCCGACCGTGATGCCCCTGCCTCCAACGCCCGGGGAGACGCGCATGCGGAACCGGGACAATGAGCGCGGCGGCGTAAACAGCGCTCCGGCCAGGAAGGGCCGGAGTCCCAGAGAGTCCGCGAAGGCGGCCCGCGACTCGATCGACGGGCCGGTCCGCCGCTGCATCCTGTCGGGCGAGCATGACGCACGCCCGCACCTGATCCGTCTGGCGCTTGCGCCCGATGGGCGGGTGCTGCCCGATGTCCGCGCCAAGGCGCCGGGCCGGGGCGGCTGGATCGGCGTGACTCGCGGCGAACTGGAAACGGCCATCGCCAAGGGCAAGTTGAAGGGGGCACTGGCGCGCGCGTTCAAGACGGGCGAGTTCAGTATTCCCGACGACCTGCCCGATCTGATCGCATCCGCTTTGGAGCGGAACGCGCTCGACCGGCTGGGACTCGAGTCGCGTTCGGGCATGCTGCTGACCGGATCGGACAAGATCGCGACGGCGGCCCGTTCGGGCCAGCTGCACGCGCTCTATCATGCGTCCGATGCGGGCGACGATGGCTGTCGCAAGCTGGCGCAGGCGTGGCGCGTGGGGTCGGATCGCGAAGGTTCTGATCTCAAGGGGTTGGCACTGCCCGCCACACGCCCCATATTGTCAATGGCGTTGGGCCGCGAAAATGTGGTACACATCGGCCTGACAGATCGTAACGCGGCAAAGCGGGTGAGCGAAGCGCTCGACCGCTGGCTGCATTTTATCGGACCCGACCCTGTGGCAACGCCTTGCGAAACGGCCTCGCAAGGCGCATCGGCGTCCGACATTACCGGTGACCGAACGGCCGTGACCGTACACGAGGATTTTGAGTGAGCGAGACCGACAACGACAAGCCGAAACTCGGAATGCGCCAGCCCCTGGGGCTGAAGCGCACGGTCGAGACCGGCAAGGTGAAGCAGAGCTTCAGCCACGGCCGGTCCAACACCGTGATCGTCGAGACGAAGCGCCGTCGCGTCCTGGGCCCGCAGGGTGGAGCGCCCGAGGCGGCCGCCCCTGCGCCGACTCCGGCCCCGGCTCCGGCCGCCCCCGTGGCGGCGGCGCCGGTCGCCCCGCCGCGCCCCGTTCCGTCGAACGAGACGGCGCAGGAGCGTCAGGCCCGTCTGCTGCGTGAGGCCGAGGAACAGCGCCTCGCCATGCAGGAAGAGATTCGTCGCCGCGAGGACGCCGAGCGTCAGCAGCGCGCCGAGGACGAGCGTGTCCGCGCCGAGGAACGTGCGCGTGCCGCCGCCGAGGCTGCCGCTGCCCCGCCGCCTGCGCCGGAACCGGCCCCCGAAGCGGCGCCCGAGCCTCAGCCTGCGGCTGAGCCGGCCCCTGCGCCGGTCGCCGAAGCGCCCGTGCAGGCCCCCGTACAGGCAGAGGCGCCTGCCGCGCCGACCATTTCGGTTCAGCCGCGCATGTTCCGTCCGGTCGAGCGTCCGGTGATCCCGGCGCCCGAGCCCAAGGTGGAAGCCCCCAAGGTCGAGGCACCCGCCCCGACCCCGGCTCCTGCGCCGACGCCCGCGCCTGCTCCGGTTGCGGCAAAGCCGGCGCCTGCGCCCGCTCCGACCCCGGCGCCTGCGCCGGTGGTGCCGACGCCGCCGATCCTGGGTCGCGATCCCTCGATGCCCGCGCCGCGCCGCTTCTCGCCGGTGCAGCGTCCGGAAATCCCGAAGCCTGCGCCCAAGCCCGCACCTGCGCCCGCCGCAGCGGCGGCGCCTGCCGCCAGCGCGCCGAGCAACACCACCGCCTCCGCTCCGTCGGGCGGCGCCCCGCGTTCGATGCCCTCGGGCCAGCCGACGCCGCGCAACGCGCCTCCGGGCCGTCCGCAGCAGCGCGACCGCAAGGGTGACGAGCGTCGCGGCGGCAAGCTGACCGTGACGCGTGCCCTGAACGAGGACGGCGCGCGTGCCCGTTCGCTCGCGGCGCTGAAGCGTGCCCGCGAGAAGGAAAAGCGTGGCTTTGGCGGCCCGCGCGAGCCGCAGGTCAAGCAGGTCCGCGACGTGCAGGTGCCCGAGGCGATCACCGTCCAGGAACTGGCCAACCGTATGGCCGAAAAGGGCGCGGATCTGGTGAAGGCGCTGTTCAAGATGGGCATGCCCGTCACCATGACGCAGACCATCGACCAGGACACGGCCGAGCTGCTGGTGACCGAATTCGGCCACAACATCGTCCGCGTCTCCGACAGCGACATCGATCTGGCGCTCGACACCACCGAGGATGCGGCCGAGAGCCTTCAGCCGCGTCCGCCGGTCGTGACGATCATGGGCCATGTCGATCATGGCAAGACCTCGCTGCTCGACGCGCTGCGCGGGACCGACGTGGTGCGCGGTGAGGCCGGTGGCATCACCCAGCATATCGGCGCCTATCAGGTCACGCTGAAGGACAAGTCGAAGGTCACCTTCCTCGACACGCCGGGCCACGAGGCCTTTACCCAGATGCGGGCCCGCGGCGCCGACGTCACGGATATCGTGGTGCTGGTGGTGGCGGCCGATGACGGGCTGATGCCGCAGACGATCGAGGCGATCAACCACACCAAGGCGGCGGGCAAGCCGATGATCGTGGCGATCAACAAGATCGACAAGCACGACGCCAATGCCCAGCGCGTCCGCGAGCGTCTGCTCGAGCATGACGTGCAGGTCGAGGACATGGGCGGTGAAACCCAGGACGTCGAGGTTTCGGCGCTCAAGAAGATCGGTCTGGATACGCTGATCGAGAAGATCCAGCTTCAGGCCGAACTGCTCGAACTGACCGCCAACCCCGACCGCGCCGCCGAGGGCAGCGTGGTCGAGGCCAAGCTCGACAAGGGCCGTGGTCCGGTCGCGACCGTGCTCGTCACGCGCGGCACGCTGAAGGTCGGCGACGTTTTCGTCGTCGGCGCGGAAAGCGGCAAGGTCCGTGCGCTGGTCGACGACAAGGGCCGTCAGGTGAAGCAGGCTGGTCCTGCGATGCCGGTCGAGGTCCTCGGTCTGTCGGGCGTGCCCCAGGCGGGCGACCTGTTGCAGGTCGTCGAGAACGAGGCGCGTGCCCGTGAGGTCGCCGAATATCGCCAGAGCGTGGTGCTCCAGAAGCGCACGACCTCGGCCCCTGCCAGCCTGGAGTCAATGTTCTCGGCGCTGAAGGCGAACCAGGCCAAGGAATATCCGCTGGTCGTGAAGGCGGATACGCAGGGTACCGTCGAGGCGATCGTGGCGTCGATCAACAAGATCCAGTCGGATCTGATCAAGGCGCGCATCCTGCACTCGGGCGTCGGTGGCATCACCGAGTCGGACGTGACGCTGGCGGCCGCCTCCGGCGCGCCGATCATCGGCTTCAACGTCCGTGCCAACGCCAAGGCGCGCGAGATCGCCGAGCGGAACAAGGTGGCGTTGAAATATTACGACGTCATCTATGACCTGATCGACGAGATCCGGGCGGGCATGGCCGGTGAGCTGGGCCCCGAGGCGTTCGAAACGGTCGTCGGCCGCGCCGAAATCCGCGAGGTCTTCTCGGCGGGCAAGATCGGCAAGGCCGCCGGTCTGCTGGTCACCGAGGGTGTCATCCGCAAGGCGCTCAAGGCGCGCATCACGCGCAACGACGTCATCATCTACCAGGGCGAGATCAACTCGCTCCGCCGGTTCAAGGACGATGTCGCCGAGGTTCGCGCCGGTCTGGAATGTGGTGTGACGTTCACGCAGAACTTCACCGACATCAAGGCGGGTGACTATCTCGAAACCTTCGAGGTCGAACTGCGCGAGCGTTCGCTCTGATGATCGCGGGGCGGCGGGACAGGTCCTGCCGCCCACGCTTCATGCCGGAATGGATCGCGGTCGCCCGTATGGCGGCCGCGATTTTCGTTTGAGAAGAAACTGACATGGTCCAGTCCAAAAACCCCGCCGAACCCTCGGTCCGCCTGCTGCGCGTCGGCGAGCAGGTTCGCCACATCCTGTCCGAAATCCTCGCGCGCGGCGATGTGCATGACGAGACGCTGGCCAAGCACATGGTCAGCGTGACCGAAGTCCGCATGTCGCCCGACCTGCGCCACGCAACCGTCTTCGTGAAGCCGTTGCTGGGCAAGGACGAGGAGGTGGTGATCAAGGCGCTGCGCACCAACACCGCCTATCTCCAGCGCGAGGTCGCCCACCGGGTGAAGATGAAATACGCCGCCAAGCTGAAGTTCCTGGCGGACGAGAGCTTTGACGAGGGGAGCCATATCGATTCGCTGCTGCGCTCGCCCAAGGTGTCGCAGGATCTGGCGGAGGGGGACGCGGGGGAGGCGTGATCGCTTTCCTGCTTGCCTAACTCCCACCCGCCGTTCAGCCTGAGCGAAGTCGAAGGCCATGCTGTGACCGTCGAAAATAGGGTTCACGCGAAGCCACGAAGTCGCGAAGGTCTTTGGTTCGCGCAGAGGCGCGAAGAACGCAGAGAAGAAGGCCCCGCATTCAATAGCGTGCTCCACCCCGACGAAGGCCGGGGTCCAGTATCTTGAGCGTCGATGGGGCATTGTGCCAAGGCGGGGGAGGCAAATGCCTTGCGCTGTCGTGGGTCCCCAAACAGACCCCGGCCTTCGCCGGGGTGGTGCGATAGGGGGGCACTTCACGAACCCCCTCTGCGTCCTCCGCGCCTCTGCGCGAACCTCAAACGAGGGGATTCCCTTGGCCTTCGACTTCGCTCAGGCTGAACGGGCGTGTGGGACGGCGTTACTCGTGCCCCGGCATCAAATCCGCGTCGATGGCGATCGTCACCTGTCGCCCGACGATCAACGGATAGGCCGTCATCCCGAAATCCCGCCGGTCGATCCGCGTCGTCGCGGCGATATGCACCGGCTCGCGCCCCGTCATCGCGGCGAAGGGCTGCGAGAAGTCGACCGCGAGCATCGCCGGGCGCGTGACATCCCGCGCGGAGATCATGCCCGCCACCGTCGCGCTATGCGGCCCGGTGCGAGTCATGCCGGTCGCATGGAAAGTCACGTGCGGATAATGCTCGACATCGAAAAAGTCGGCGCCCCGCAATCGCGAGCGGGTGAGCGCATCGCCCGCCTCCAGTGTCCGGGTATCGATCCGCACGTCCAGCGTTACGGCCTTCGCATCGCGATCGGATAGCACGACATGCCCCTCCGTATGGGGGAACCGCGCGGTCTTGCTGCCCAGGCCGAAAAAGCCGACCTTGGCCTCGACACGGGCATAAGCGGGGGCGATGGTATAGCCGATCGCGCCGGTGCCGCTCGCTGAAGCCATGCCCGCCAGCGTCGCGACCGCGACCGTCACGAGATATGCGATTCTCAACCCACCCACCTCATGCTCGAAATGGCCGCCCCCTTCCGATAAGGGCGGCGCATGGCCAAGCTCTATTTCTATTATGCCAGCATGAATGCGGGGAAATCGACCATGCTGCTGCAGGCCGATTTCAACTATCGCGAGCGGGGGATGAACACGATGCTGTTCACCGCCGCGATCGACGACCGCTTCGCCTATGGCACCATCGCCTCGCGCATCGGCCTGTCGCAGCCCGCGACGCCGTTTCACATGGGCACCGATCTGGAGGCATGCGCGCTCGACCGGCACGGGCAGACGCCGCTGGCGTGCGTTCTGGTCGACGAGGCGCAGTTCCTGACGCCCGAACAGGTCGACCAACTCGCGCGACTGGCCGACCGGCATCGTATTCCGGTGCTCTGCTATGGCCTGCGCACCGACTTCAAGGGACAGCTCTTCCCCGGTTCGGCGCGGCTGCTGGCGCTGGCCGATGCGCTCAGCGAGATCAAATCGGTCTGCGTCTGCGGCGCGAAGGCGACGATGAACCTGCGCGTCGATAGTCAGGGCAAGGCGATCGCCGAGGGCGCGCAAACCGAGATCGGCGGCAATGACCGCTATATCGCGCTCTGCCGCCGCCATTTCGGCGAGGCGCTGGCGGGTGGGGCGGTGCTTGAGGCGCCGTCCTTGAGATAGGGGCCAAGCCCGACTAACGCCTTGGCGATGCATGGATGGATCATACTCGACAAGCCGCTGGGGCTGGGATCGACGCAAGGGGTGAGCGCGGTCAAGCGGTGCTTGCGCCAGGGCGGTTATGGCAAGGGCATCAAGGTCGGCCATGGCGGCACGCTCGATCCGCTGGCGACGGGCGTGCTGCCGATCGCGGTGGGCGAGGCGACCAAACTCGCCGGGCGGATGCTCGACAGCGACAAGGTGTATGACTTCACCATCCATTTCGGCGAGCAGACGTCGACGCTGGACGCCGAGGGCGAGGTGGTGGCGACCAGCGACGTGCGGCCCACCCGCGCCGCGCTGGAGGCGGTGCTGCCACGCTTCACCGGTCCGATCGACCAGATCCCGCCCGCCTATTCCGCGCTGAAGGTCGATGGCGAGCGGGCCTACGACCTGGCGCGCGCCGGGGAAGAGGTGGTGCTGGCGAGTCGCGCGGTGACGATTCATTCGCTCCAATCCTCCCCAAGCTCGCTTGGGGAGGGGGACCATCGCGGCAGCGATGGTGGAGGGGCGGGACGGACCGGCGATGCCCCTCCACCACGCCCTGCGGGCGCGGTCCCCCTCCCCGAGCAAGCTCAGGGAGGACTAGAAGAAGTTACCCTCACCGCGCACGTCTCGAAGGGCACCTATATCCGCTCCCTCGCGCGCGACATCGCGCTCGCGCTCGGCACCGTCGGCCATGTCACCATGCTCCGCCGGACCAAGGCGGGGCCGTTCACCCTGGCCCCGGCGATATCGCTGGACAAATTGAACGAAATGGGGCAGGCGCGCACCCTTGAACAGATACTCCTGCCGCTGAGGGCGGGGCTGGACGACATCCCGGCTCTTGCTCTCGACCCCGACCAGGCAGGGGCGCTCCGTCAGGGGCGTGTGCTGGCCGGGATTGCCGTGGACGATGGCCAATATTTCGCGATGCTGGGGGATATCCCGGTGGCGCTGGTGGAGGCGCTGGACGCACAAGTCCGGGTCGTTCGTGGTTTCAACCTCGATTAAGAAAGGATCACGATGTCGATCACCGCTGAACGCCGCCAGGAAATCATCAAGGATCATGCCCGCGCCGAGGGTGACACGGGTTCGCCCGAAGTCCAGGTCGCGATCCTGACCCAGCGTATTCAGAACCTGACCGAGCACTTCAAGACCCACGCGAAGGACAACCATTCGCGTCGCGGCCTGCTGATGCTGGTCAACAAGCGCCGCTCGCTGCTCGACTATCTGCGTCACAAGGATGGCGACCGCTATCTGGCGCTGATCGCCAAGCTCGGCCTGCGCAAGTAAGCCTCGGGCGAAAGCCATGAAAAAGGGCATCCCTCACGGGGTGCCCTTTTTTTATCGGCTGGTGTATAGAGCACCCGGCCGACCGGATGGCGCTCATGCGCATCCCCAAAGCCCTTATGTCATGAAACCCGTCGAACTGCGCGGGTAGGATCGGAGGATCGGCAATTCGGTCGACCTCCAGAGCCAATCTTGGCTCAACCCATAGGCCCCGGCGGGATAGGCCCGTCGGAGTGAAGGATATTCCATGTTCAATACCAAGAAAGTGGCCATCGAGTGGGGCGGCAAGACGCTGACCCTCGAAACCGGCAAGGTGGCCCGTCAGGCCGACGGCGCGGTGATCGCGACGCTGGGCGAGACGGTGGTGCTGTGCGCCGTGACGGCCGCGAAGAATGTGAAGGAAGGGCAGGACTTCTTCCCGCTCACCGTTCACTATCAGGAAAAGTTCTCGTCGGCGGGCCGTATCCCCGGCGGTTTCTTCAAGCGCGAGCGCGGCGCGACCGAGCGTGAGACGCTGATCAGCCGCTTGATCGATCGTCCGATCCGCCCGCTGTTCCCCGAAGGTTTCTACAACGAGATCAACTGCATCTGCCAGGTGCTCTCCTATGACGGCGAGAACGAGCCGGACATCCTGGCGCTGGTCGCCGCGTCGGCCGCGCTCACCATCTCGGGCGTGCCCTTCATGGGCCCGATCGGCGCGGCACGCGTCGGTTATGTCGATGGCGAGTATCAGCTGAACCCGACCGACGCCGAGGCGCTGGCCGGTGACCTGGACCTGGTCGTCGCCGCCACCCACGACGCGGTGATGATGGTCGAGTCGGAAGCCAAGGAGCTGTCCGAGGAAGTGATGCTGGGCGCCGTCATGTTCGCCCACAAGGCATCGCAGCAGATCATCGACGCGATCATCGACCTGGCCGAGCAGGCCGCGAAGGATCCGTGGGAGCTGAAGGTCGGCGACGACCAGAAGGCGGTCAAGGCCGAGCTGAAGAAGCTGGTCGGCAAGGACATCACGGCGGCCTACAAGCTGACCGACAAGCAGCAGCGCCAGACCGCGCTGGGCGAGGCCCGCGCCAAGGCGAAGGCCGCCATGACCGACCGTAGCCCACAGGAGCAGCTGGTCGCCGCCAAGCTGGTCAAGAAGCTGGAAGCCGAGATCGTCCGCACCGCGATCCTGAAGGACGGCCGCCGCATCGACGGTCGCTC
The DNA here is from genome assembly GCF_001422185.1 of Sphingomonas sp. Leaf257. NCBI lineage: Bacteria > Pseudomonadati > Pseudomonadota > Alphaproteobacteria > Sphingomonadales > Sphingomonadaceae > Sphingomonas > Sphingomonas sp. Leaf257. Next base: position 162,472 of record NZ_LMMH01000003.1, on the reverse strand, counting down.
GACCACCCAGATCCGTCCGATCGAGGCGGAAGTTCACTTCCTGCCGCGTTCGCACGGCTCGGCGCTGTTCACGCGCGGCGAGACTCAGACGATCGCGACCACGACGCTGGGCACTCGCGACGCGGAGCAGATGATCGACGGTCTGAACGGCCTGTCCTACCAGCACTTCATGCTGCACTATAACTTCCCGCCCTATTCGGTCGGCGAAGTGGGCCGCTTCGGCGCGCCGGGCCGTCGCGAGATCGGCCATGGCAAGCTGGCCTGGCGTGCGCTGCACCCGGTGCTGCCGTCGAAGGAGGAATTCCCCTACACCATCCGCGTGACCAGCGACATCACCGAGTCGAACGGCTCGTCGTCGATGGCCACCGTCTGCGGCGGCTCGCTGTCGCTGATGGATGCGGGCGTTCCGCTGAAGCGCCCGGTCTCGGGCATCGCCATGGGCCTGATCCTGGAAGGCAAGGATTTCGCCGTCCTGTCGGATATCCTGGGTGACGAGGATCACCTGGGCGACATGGACTTCAAGGTCGCCGGCACCTCCGAGGGCATCACCTCGCTCCAGATGGACATCAAGATCGCCGGTATCACCGAGGAGATCATGAAGGTCGCGCTGGCGCAGGCCAAGGAAGGCCGTGCGCACATCCTGGGCGAGATGAACAAGGCGCTGGGCGAGACCCGCACCGAGCTGTCGGCCCATGCCCCGCGCATCGAGACGATGACGATCGACAAGTCGAAGATCCGCGACGTCATCGGCACCGGCGGCAAGGTGATCCGCGAGATCGTCGCCACCACCGGCGCCAAGGTCGACATCGACGACGAGGGCGTGATCAAGATCAGCTCGTCGGATGGTTCGCAGATCGAAGCTGCGATGAACTGGATCAAGGGCATCGTCGAAGAGGCCGAGGTCGGCAAGATCTACAACGGCAAGGTCGTCAACCTGGTCGATTTCGGCGCGTTCGTGAACTTCATGGGCGGCAAGGACGGTCTGGTCCACGTCTCGGAGATCAAGAACGAGCGCGTCGAGAAGGTCTCGGACGTCCTGACCGAAGGCCAGGAAGTCAAGGTCAAGGTCCTCGAGATCGATCCGCGCGGCAAGGTCCGCCTGTCGATGCGCGTCGTCGACCAGGAAACCGGTGCCGAGCTAGAGGACAATCGTCCGGCCCGCGAACCGCGTGAACCGCGCGGCGATCGTGGTCCCCGTGAAGGCGGTCGCGGTCCGCGCCGCGATGGTGGTGACCGTGGCGGCGAGCGTGGTGGTGATCGTGGCGGCGAAGGCCGCAGCGGCCCGCGTCGCGACCGTGGCGACCGTCCCCGTCGCGAAGGTGGCGAGCAGGGCGGTTCGCCCGAATTCGCCGCTCCGGCCTTCCTGACCGGCGATCGCGACTGATCCTTATCTTCGGATCACGGACAAGGGCTCGGGGGAAACTCCGGGCCCTTTTTCGTTGGGCCTTGCCCTACGCTCCCGACTGCACCGGGCGGCTCCCCTCCCATCGGAATTGGGGAGGATTTGCGCACCAATTCCTCCCCAAGCTGTGCTTGGGGAGGGGGGCCGCCGCGAAGCGGTGGTGGAGGGGCAGGGGGGCAGGAATCCCTTTGCCTTCGACTTCGGCGCTTTGCGCCGAAATTTATCCTGAGCGGCTGGCTCGCCAGCCAGCCGAAGGGCTCAGGCTGAACGGAGGTTCGGAGTGGGGCCTCATACAAACCCCCGTTCGGCCTGAGCGAAGTCGAAGGCCACGCCCTCCCCCGCCAAGCGCCATCGACAGCCGCAAGCGCCCGTCATAACCTGACCCCGTGATCGAAACCCTGGCCATCTCCGGATATCGCTCGCTACGCGACGTGGTAATCCCGCTCGCCCCGCTGACCATCGTCACCGGCGCGAACGGCAGCGGGAAGTCGAGCCTCTACCGCGCGCTACGGCTGCTGTCCGACGTCGCGCAAGGCCGGGTGATCGCCTCGCTGGCGGCGGAAGGCGGGCTGAACTCGACCTTATGGGCGGGCCCTGAAAAGTTCAGCCGGGGGATGAAGAGCGGCGATGTACCGGTGCAGGGGACGCGGCGCGACGGGCCGGTCAGCCTGAAACTGGGATTTTCATCCGCCGATTATGGCTATGCCATCGACCTGGGCCTGCCCATCCCGGGCTCGACGCGGTTCATGCATGACCCCGAGATCAAGGTGGAGGCGCTCTGGATGGGTCCCGCCATCGGGCGGGCCAACCTGATCGCGGATCGACGCGGCGATCATGCGCGGGTACGCCGGGCCGCGGATGGCACCTGGCGCGCGGACGGGCGGGCGATGGAGTCGTTCGACTCGATGGTCACCCACTGGGCCGATGGCGGCGACGGACTGAAGCTGCTGGCCTTGCGCGAGCGGATGCGCGGCTGGCGCTTTTATGACGATCTGCGCACCGACCGCGACGCGCCCGCGCGACGGCCACAGGTGGGGACCTTCACCCCGGTCCTGGCGGGTGACGGCGGCGATGTCGGCGCGGCGATCCAGACCATCTTCGAGATCGGCGAGGGCGATGCGCTGGCCGACACCATCGCCGATGCCTTTGACGGCGCGACGTTGCAGGTCGGCGAGCGGTTCGAGGTGATGATGCGGCAATATGGCCTGCTGCGCCCGCTTTCGGTGGCCGAGCTGTCCGACGGGACGCCGCGCTACATCCTGCTCGCCGCCGCGCTCCTGTCGCCGCGTCCCCCGGAACTGATGATCCTGAACGAACCCGAGGCGAGCCTGCACCCGGATCTGCTCGCCCCGCTCGCCCGGTTGATCGTCAGGGCCTCGGCGCGGTGCCAGATCATCACCGTGTCGCACGCCGCCCAACTGGTCGACGCGCTGGAGCGCAGCCCGGAGGCACGCGGCATCCGCCTGTACAAGGAACTGGGCGAGACGCTGGTCGAGGATGTCCAGCGTCCGCGCTGGACCTGGCCGAGTCGATAGCGGTCAGGCCGGGTCTTTCGCCCCCTCATGTGCGCTATAGCCCAGCCGCGCATGGCCCTGCACCGGCCCCGCCACATCGGCGACGAGATAGAGCGGTCGCCGCTTCGACTCGATATAGAGCCGCCCCAGATATTCGCCGATCATGCCCAGCACGAACATCTGCACCGCGCCCAGGATGACGGTGACGAGCATGGTCGAGGTCCAGCCCTGCACCGCCGAGCCGGTCAGCCAGCCGATCGCGATATAGACGATCAGCAACAACGACGCCGCGGTCAGCGCAAGGCCGATATGGCTGGCCCAGCGAAGCGGCGCGGTGGAGAACCCCGTCACCGCGTCGAAGGCGAGCGCGATCATCTTGCCCAGCGGATAATGGGTCTCGCCCGCATGACGCTCGGCGCGGTCATAGGGGAAGGGGACCTGGCGAAAGCCGACCCAGGCGACCATGCCGCGAATGAAGCGCGCCTGTTCGGGAAGCGATTGCAGCGCGTCGAGCGCGCGGCGGCTCATCAGGCGGAAATCGCCGGTGTCGAGCGGGATCGGCGTATCGGTCAGCCGGTCGAGCATCCGGTAGAAGAGCGCCGCCGTCGCCTTTTTGAACAGCGTTTCCCCGGCGCGCTTGCGGCGGACGGCATAGACCACGTCCGCCCCTTGCGCCGCCATGGTCGCGCGCATGTCGGTGAGGAGTTCGGGCGGGTCCTGAAGATCGGCGTCGATGATCAGAATCTGCTCGCCCGCGCACAGGTCTAGCCCTGCGGTCAGGGCCAGCTGGTGGCCGTGGTTGCGCGACAGGTTGATCGCCACCAGATGCGGATCGGCGGCGGCCAGCCGCTGCATCACCGGCCAGCTGTCATCCTTCGAGCCGTCGTTGATCAAGACGATCTCATAATCCTCGCCCACCGCCGCGCGCGCCGCACCCGAGATGCGCGCGTGGAGCACATCCAGGCAAGCGGCTTCGTTATAGCAGGGGACGACGACGGACAGGGCAGGGCGCTTCATGACGCCGCCGGTTTAAGGTCCGGCCCCATAAACGGCAATGGTCGTGACGGAGCCGATTTTGGTTCAGGGCAAGAAGCGAGGAGTGGAGCGATGCTTGCGCATCGTGACCCCAAGCCATTTTGGCTCGCGACGCCGCACTGGGGCAAAATCGGCCCTCCGCACAGCGGTTGCCCTGTCGCGCCCGCCGCCTGCGTCGCACGTCTTGCAGGTAGCGTCGCTACCTGCTGCACCGCGCTTCTTGTCGGACGAACACGACAGGGCAATCACGACCGTTGCCGCTTATGGGGCCGGACCCTCGCGGCGTCGAAGCCGTCCGTCACCCATTCACGACCAACTTGACCAAACGACCCGGTGCCAGCGCTTGTTCCGGGTCGAGGCCGTTCAGCGTCACGAAGCGTTCGCGCTTGTAATCGGGAAAGGCCATGCGTGCCGCCAGGCTGTCGATCGTGTCGCCCTGACGAACCGTCACGATGCTGATCTTCTTGCCGCGAATGCCGTTCGCCTCGGCGGTGGAGAGCGGGGCGACCGAGGCGAGCAGCGGCTGGAACGGCCCGATGCCCGAGCCAGCGGGCGTGACCAGCGTGAAGGTATAGGTGGCCGAGGGGAAGCGGTAGGCGACCACCGTGGCATCGACCGCGCGGTTGTTGGCGGCGGCGCGGGTGGTGACATAGGCATAGGGAACGCCGTTCGCCGTGCCGTTCTGAAGCTGGCCCGAGGGGGTGCCGGTGCCGAGCTGCCCGAAGCGCTGGGTGATCGCCTGGCCAAGGTCGCTTCCTTGGGCGAGGCGCATCTCGGCCTGCCCGCCCTGGCCGACCACCGTCACCGCATCGCTGCCATTGGCGATGGCATAGCCATTGGGGGCGGTGAATTTCAGCTTGAGGCCGGGATGGCGGAAGGTCTGGCCGTCGACAATGCCTTCCTTGGGATCGTCGCCATAAGGCATGCCGTCGAGCATCCGCAGATAGGCGGTGTCCTGCGGCGGGGTGGTTTCGGGGCGGCCGGTCTGCTTGGCGAGCGCGGCGGCGCGGCGCACGCGGTCCGCGCTGTTGGGATGAGTCGAGGCCCAGGTGGGGACGGCATTGGCGTTCCTGCCCGAGGTCCGCGCGGCCAGGTTGCTCGACGCCGCCAGCGAAGCGAGCATGTCGGCCGAGGCATAAGGGTCGTATCCGGCCGCCGTCATGTAGCGGATGCCGAGGCCATCGGCCTGATATTCCTGATCGCGGCCATATTTCAGCGTGTAGAGCTGCGCGCCGGTGCCGACGACCTGGCTGGCGATATTGCTGCCGGTCAGCAGGCCCGCACCCGCCGCCAGGATCGAACCGATGGTCGAGCGGGTGTTGCGGCTCTGCGAATGGCGCGCGGCGACATGGCCGACCTCATGGCCCAAGACCGAGGCCAGCTCGGCCTCCGAATTCATCAGCGCAAGCAGCTGGCGGGTGACATAGATATAGCCGCCGGGGATGGCGAAGGCGTTCTCGACCGGTGAGTTGAGCGTGGTGACGGTGAAGTCCCCTTGCGCGTTCGACAGGCCCGACTGGACCGCGACGCGCTTGCCGACCCGCTCGACGAACGCAGCCTGCGGGCCGGTGTAGCGACCGCCATATTGCGCCACGAGCTGCGGATTGGCCTGTGCCCCCTGCGCCTTGTCGGATGCGGAGATGGAGCGGGTGGTCTGGGCCGCGACGGGGGCGGCGACGAGCGCGAGCATGGCGGCGGCGGTGGCGAAACGCATCGGTGACGGACTCCCTGTTCGCGCTTTTCAAAGCGCGTGACGGGCGCGGGTTCCAGCTTTTTGTTACGGACGCGTCATTTTGCTGTCAGGATTCCGTTGGCACCGTGCCGTGCCCCGGCGAAGGCCGGGGTCCAGTTTCCACGCCACCGATGGCGCGCGAAGCGGTGCGGGGGAGGCACCTGCTCTGCGTCTTCGATCATTCACCGCAACTGGGCCCCGGCCTTCGCCGGGGAACAGGAAGAATTGGTTCGCGCGGAGACGCGGAGACGCGGAGGTGTCTGGCCCCGCCGCAGAGGCCGGCCTGCTCTACACGACGTTCCGGGCATACCTTCCTCCCCTGCAAGGGGAGGATAAAGTAAGCGAGTCAGGCGCAGTCGGTGCCGCTTACATTCCCCCGCGTTTCCGCGAACTCAGACCCGCTCCACCAAACTCACCACATCCGCCGCGCGCAATGCTGCGATCAGGCGCATCAGATGTTGCAGGTCGTGCACCTCGACATCGATCAGGTTGGTGTGGAACCGCGTGTCGCGCGTATCCAGACGGACGTTGATGATGTTGGCCTTATGCTGGCCGATGATCGTCGCCAGGATGCCCAGCGCACCGGGTTCGTTCTTGACCATGACCGAGATACGCGCCGTCGCGCCCTCGCTCTCGTCGCCCCAGGAGACGTCGACCCAGTCGGTTTCCTCGTCGGTCCGGTCGGCCAGTTCGGCCAGCACCGGGCATTGGATCGCATGGACCTCGATCCCCGCATCGGGGCGGCGCAGGCCGACGATGCGGTCGCCCGGCACCGGGTGACAGCATTGCGCCAGGTCATAGGCGACGCCCGGCGTCAGCCCCTTGATTGAGATGGCGCTCGACTGCGGCGGGAGGGCGGCGACGTCCGCCCCGGCCGATCCCGGCATCAGCGCCTCCATGACCGCGGCATCCGACACCGTACGGCGCGCGATCGCGATCATCAGATGCGCCTCGTCGGGCATCTTCAACCGTTGCAGCGCATGGGTCAGTGCGTCCGGCCCGATCTGGGCGGGCAGGCGGCGGACGATATCCTCGTACAGCTTGCTGCCCAGGCTGACCTGTTCGGTGCGCTCGGCATGGCGCAGGTGGCGGCGGATCGCGGCCAGCGCCTTGCCGGTGATCGCCAGGTTCAGCCAGTTGGCCTGCGGCGTCTGTCCGGCCGAGCGCAATATCTGCACCTGGTCGCCGTTCGAGATGACGGTCGACAGCGGCACGACCCGCCCGTTCAGCTTGGCGCCCACCGCCTGGTCACCCAGATCGGTATGCACGGCATAGGCGAAGTCGATCGGCGTCGCGCCTTTCGGCAGCTGGATCAGTTCGCCCTTGGGGGTGAAGGCGAAGATGCGATCCTGATACATCGCCATCTTCGTATGCTCGATCAGCTCTTCGGGGCTGTCCGAGGTATCGAGGATTTCGACCAGGTCACGAATCCAGCTGACTTGCGCGTCGTGGCGCGTCGCCTGCTTGTAGGTCCAGTGCGCGGCCAGGCCGAAATCGGCCTCGGCATGCATTTCGGGGGTGCGAATCTGAATCTCGATGCGGGCATTGTCGGCATGAATGACGCTGGTGTGGAGCGAGCGATAGCCGTTGCGCTTGGGCGTCGAGATATAATCCTTGAACCGCCCCGGCACCATCGGCCAGCGGCGATGGATCAGCCCCAGCGCGCGGTAGCAATCCTCCTCGGTCGGCACGATCGCGCGGAAGGCCATGACGTCGGACAGCTGCTCGAAGCTGATATGCCGCTCGTTCATCTTGCGGAAGATCGAGAAGGCGGACTTTTCGCGCCCCGTCACGTCGGCATCCACGCCGCCGCGCGACATCAACAGCTTCAGGCCCGAGGCGATCTTGGAAATCCGGTCGCCGCCGCCTTCCTTCATCTGGGCCAGCCGCAGCGTGATCGATTCATAGGCTTCGGGTTCGAGCTGCTGGAAGGAGAGCATCTGCATCTCCTTCATGAACTCGTACATGCCGATCCGCTCGGCGAGCGGGGCATAGATGTCCATCGTCTCCTTCGCGATGCGGCGGCGCTTTTCCGGCTTCGCGATGTGATGGAGCGTGCGCATATTGTGGAGGCGGTCGGCCAGCTTCACCAGCAGGACGCGGATATCGTCCGACATGGCGAGCAGGAACTTGCGCAGGTTTTCGGCCGCACGCTCGCTTTCGGTCTGTGCCTCGATCTTGGACAGCTTGGTGACGCCGTCGACCAGGCGCGCGACATTGGGACCGAACAGCCGCTCGATCTCGTCATAGGTGGCGACCGTGTCCTCGATCGTGTCGTGCAGGATGGCGGTGGCGATCGTCTCGTCATCCAGATGCAGGTCGGTCAGGATGCCGGCCACCTCGATCGGATGGCTGAAATAGGGATCGCCCGAGGCACGCTTCTGGCTGCCATGCGCCTTCATCGAGAAGACATAGGCGCGATTGAGCAGCGCCTCATCGGCCTGGGGGTCATAGTCGAGCACGCGGTCGACGAGTTCATACTGGCGGAGCACGATATCAGATTTGCGTGGTAGGGATGGGCAATGCAACATTTTTGATGCGATCAGGGTGATCGAATTGTGGCCCTTCCTGCTTAAGCCCCTTTCTTCTTCAAGCCCCTCTCCCGGCAGGGGGAGGGGTTGGGGAGGGGCAAGAGCCACGGGGGCTGGTCTCTGTGAGACCCCGTGCCCTCCCCCATCCCCTCCCGCCTGCGGGAGGGGAGCGGCCAGAGGCGAAGTCGAAGGCCAAGGGAATCACTCCCCCATCGCCTCCGCCGCCAGCGCCTCCGCCTCGATCAACAGATCGTCATCCGCGCTCCCTGTCGACACCTTCTCGCGCCCGATCAGCACCAGCACCGGCACCGCCAGCGGGCTGACCCGCTCCAGATCGACATGCAGCATCGTGCCCCCCGCCCGGTCGAGCAGGTTCGCCAGCCGCCCGACATCGGTCATCCGCGCCCGCGCATCGTCCCACGCCGCCTGAAGCAGCAGATGGCCGGGTTCGTATTTGCGCAGCACGTCGTAGATCAGGTCGGTCGAAAAGGTCACCTGCCGCCCGGTCTTGCGCTTGCCGGGATGTTGGCGGTCGACCAGCCCGCCGATCACCGCGACCTCGCGGAATGCCCGTTTCAGAAGGTGCGATTGCTGCACCCAATCGACGAACTCGTTCTCCAGGATGTCGGGCGAGAACAGGCTGGCGGGGTCCGTCACCTTTTCCAGCCCATAGCATGCCAGCGCATAGTCGCTGGCCACGAAACCCAGCGGTTTCAGCCCCTGCGCCTCCATCCGCCGGGTGATCAGCATCCCCAGCGACTGGTGCGCATTCCACCCCTCGAAGCTGTAGGCGACCATGTAATGCCGCCCCTCGCGCGGGAAGGTCTCGACCAGCAACTGGCCGGGGCGGGGCAGGACCGAGCGGCGGTCCTGCATCTCCAGCCAGTCATGCACGTCCGGGGGAAAACGGTCCCATGCACGCCGGTCGGCCAGGAACTCCCGTACCCGGTCGGCGAGGCTGGTCGACAGCGGCATCCGGCTGCCGCCATAGGTCGGGATGCGGGCGGGGCGAGAAGTGGCGCGGACGATCAAATCCTCGCCGTCGATCGATTCCACCTCCAGGCTCAAACCGGCGAAGAAGAAGGTGTCGCCCGGCGCCAGTGTCGCGGCAAATCCCTCCTCGACGCGGCCGAGCTGACGGCCGTTACGGAAGCGCACCTTCAGCATCGTCGCCTCGACGATGATCCCGGCGTTCAGGCGATGCTGCGCGACGAATTGCGGATGGGTGACCCGCCAAAGACCGTCCGATTGCTGGACCAGCCGCTTGAACTTGTCATAGGCGCGCAAGGCATAGCCGCCGTCCGCGATGAAGCGCAGCACCCGGTCGAACGTCTCGTCGTCCAGCGCCGAATAGGGCATGGCCGAGCGGATTTCGTCCAGCAGCGCGCCCTGCTCGAACGGCGCGGCACAGGCGCAGGCCATGACATGCTGCGCCAGCACGTCGAGCGCGCCCTGGCGGAAGATGTCGGGGTCCAGCTCGCCCGCCTCCACCGCATCGAGCGCGGCGCGCGCTTCCAGATATTCGAAGCGGTTGCCGGGGACCAGGATCGCACGGCTCGATTCGTCCAGCCGGTGATTGGCGCGGCCGATCCGCTGGAGCAGCCGCGACGAGCCCTTGGGGGCTCCCATCTGGATCACGCAATCGACATCGCCCCAGTCGACGCCCAGGTCCAGGCTGGCGGTCGCGACCAGCGCGCGGAGCTTGCCGTCCGCCATCGCGGCTTCCACCTTCTGGCGGGCTTCCAGCGAGAGCGAGCCGTGATGGACGCCGATCGGCAGGCTCTTGTCATTGGCCTTCCACAAATCCTGGAAGATCAGCTCGGCCAAGCTGCGCGTGTTGCAGAAGAGGATGGTGGTCCGGTTCGCCTCGATCACCCGCATGACCTGCGCGGCGGCGTAGCGGCCCGAATGGCCCGCCCAGGGCACGCGATCCTCGGGCAGCAGGATCGAGATATCCGGCGGCGCGCCGGGCTCGCCGGTGACGAGGCCGACCGCATCGATATCGCCATCGGGCGCGAGCCAGGCACGATAGCCGTCTGGGTCCGCCACCGTCGCCGACAGCGCGACGCGGCGCAGATCGGGGGACAGACGCTGCAACCGCGCCATGCACAGGGACAGCAAGTCGCCGCGCTTGCCCGTGGCGAAGGCGTGGACCTCGTCGACCACGATGGTTTTCAACCCGGCGAACATCGTTGCGGCATCCGGGTAGCTGAGCAGCAGCGACAGCGATTCCGGTGTGGTCAGCAGGATCTGCGGCGGCTTCACCCGCTGCCGTGCCTTCTTGTCCGACGAAGTATCGCCGGTGCGCGTCTCGACCCTTATGTCGAGGCCCATCTCCTCGATCGGCGTGACGAGGTTGCGGCGGATGTCGACCGCCAATGCTTTCAGCGGCGAGACGTAGAGCGTGTGCAGCCCCTCGCTCGGGGCTTCGATCAGCTCGGTCAGCGTCGGCAGGAACCCCGCCAGCGTCTTGCCCGCGCCCGTCGTCGCGACCAGCAGCGCGTGGCGGCCCGCGCGGGCTTCCTCCAGCATCGCCAGCTGATGGGTGCGTGGCGACCAGCCCTTGGCGGCGAACCAGTCGGTCAGGGCGGAGGGGAGGGAACCGGGGGGCATCCCGAAGGATATAGGTATCATGGTCAAGCTCGGCGACTGGATACAGCCCCATAAACATGGGATTTACGTGGCCCCCGCCGATGTGTGGGTCGATCCGTCCGAACCCGAGGCCAAGGCGCTGGTGACCCATGGCCATGCCGACCATGCGCGCGGCGGCCATGGCACCGTCTGGGCGACGCCTGATACGCTGGCGATCATGGCGGCGCGCTACGGCCCGCAGAACGGCATCGGCGTCGGCTATGGCGAGACGATCCGGCTGGGCGAGGTGGACGTCAGCTTCGTGCCCGCGGGCCATGTGCTGGGATCGGCGCAGATCGTGCTCGATTATCGCGGCGAGCGGGTGGTGGTGTCGGGCGACTATAAGCGCCGCGCCGACCCGACCTGCACGCCCTTCGAGCCGGTAAAGTGCGACGTCTTCGTTACCGAGGCGACCTTCGCGCTGCCCGTGTTCCGTCATCCCGAGACCGGTGACGAGATCGACAAGCTGATCGCGCGCCTCCACGCCAATCCGACGCGCTGCGTGCTGGTCGGCGCCTATGCGCTGGGCAAGGCGCAGCGGGTGATCGCCGAACTTCGCGTGCGCGGGCATGAGGCGCCCATCTATCTGCACGGCGCTTTGGCGCGGCTATGCGCGCTCTATCAGGAACTGGGCGTCGAGCTGGGCGAGCTGCGCATGGTCGCGGACACGCCCAAGGCGGAGATGGCCGGGCATGTCGTGATGTGCCCGCCGGGGGCGCTCAACGATCGCTGGTCGCGGCGGCTGCCCGATCCGATCACGGCGATGGCCAGCGGCTGGATGCGGGTGCGTCAGCGCGCGCGGCAGAAGAATGTCGAGCTGCCGCTGATCCTGTCCGACCATGCCGATTGGGACGAACTGACCCAGACGCTGACCGAGATCGCCCCGCGCGAGGTCTGGGTGACGCATGGGCGCGAGGAGGCGTTGGTCCATTGGTGCGAGACGCGGCAGATGAAGGCGCGGGCCTTGGCGCTGGTGGGGTTCGAGGATGAGGATGATTGATAGGGTGGGGCGTGGCCTTCGACTTCGCTCAGGCTGAACGGTTGTTGTAAATAGATATCTTCCCAAAACCCCGTTCAGGCTAAGCGAAGTCGAAGCCCAAGGGCTTCACGCCAAGGCCAAAGGCCGAACCGGCTCCGCCACCTCCGACCCCGGCACCGCGAACACGCCCTTCTTCGCCAGTCGCTCGCCCGGCCGGACTTTCGCCGTCTCCATCGCCAGCCAGGGCGACAGCAACAGCCCCAGGGTCACCGGTGACAGCCATGCCCCCAGCATCGGGTTCAGGAACGACACGACCACCAACACCGCGCCGACCCCCAGATGCCAGCGATAGCGCGGCATCGCGTCCGCCGCTGCGAGGCCATCGCGCACCCGGCTCTGCGGGTTCCAGCCCGAAGGCTTGCCGCGCACGATGTTGATCAGGTCGATCGTCTGGGTCAGCGCGATCACCGGCGCGGTCAGGATCGACAGCGGCACGTCGAGCGCGACCGAGGACAGGATGCCGCGCACCCCGCCATAGCTTGCCCGGCGGTCGCGGTCCGCCATCGCCCAGATCATGCTGAGGATCTTCGGCCCGAACAGCAGCACCAGCGTCACCGCCAGCACCCGCGCCGAAGTGACGGCATGAACCGTCGCGGCATCGTCGGACAGGCTCTGCGCGATCGATGTGGCGATCAGGATCAGCCAGGCGGGCGACATCAGATAGGCGGTGGCGCCGATCAGCAGCTGCAACCGGCTGATCCAGTGGAAACCGCTCGCGCCCAGCAGTTTCAGATGCTGGATATTGCCCTGCGCCCAGCGCCGGTCGCGCACCGCCTGGTCGATCAGGGTCGGCGGAAACTCTTCGAAACTGTCCTCGACCATCAGCATGTGCAGCCGCCAGCCGCGCCGCCGGAGCAGCGCCGCCTCGACCATGTCGTGGCTCATGATCGTACCGCCGAAAGGCGGGCGTCCGGGCAAATCAGGCAGGCCGCAACTCTCGGCAAAGGCCTTGATCCGGATCAGCGCGTTATGCCCCCAGAAGGTCGACTCCGACCCCGACCACCAGACCAGCCCGGCGGTCGAGATCGGCCCGTAGAAGCGGCTGGCGAACTGCATCCAGCGTTGGAAGAAGGTCGTCGCGCCGATGATCATCGGTACTGTCTGCAACAGCGCGATCGAGGGGCGCTGCTCCATGATCTGCGCCATGCCGACGATCGTGTCGCCGCCCATCAGGCTGTCGGCGTCGAGCATCAGCATGAAGTCGTATCCGCCGCCGTAATTGCGGATCCACTCGGCGACATTGCCCGGCTTGCGGCCCTTATTCTCGGTCCGGCGGCGATAATGGAGCGGCACGCGCAGCCGGGGGGCCAGGCGTTCCCAGGCGGCGCGTTCCTCTGTTTCGGCGGCCTCGCCCGAATCGGACAGCACGAAAAAGGCAAAGCGGTCGGCGGCGCCCGCGCGGTCGATCATCACGGCCATGCGGGCGATCCGGTCGAATACCGCGTCGACATCCTCGTTATGCACCGGCACCAGCACCGCCGTCCGCGCGCTCGGTGGCGCGGCGCCCTTGGGCGCGGGGGTGATGCCGGGATGCGCGCGCGAGATCAGCAGCACGAAGCCGATCGCCGCCGTCACGAACCCGAACGAGATCCAGGCGAACAGCGGAAAGAACAGCAGCAGCAACAGCCCGTCGAGCAATTCGAACCCGTCGCTGAGCAACGCCTCCTTGACCGAGGCGGAGGCGGCCGTGGCCAGCAATCCGGTGAGGAGTACCAAGAGCAGGCGGCGCGTCAGGATATCGTCGGGCGACAGGTTAACGCCCTCGCGCGGCTCGGGCGCCGAGTGCGGCGGCGGCAGGCCGTCGAACCGCTGCACCGCCATGGTCAGCGGCGCGGGCGGCGGCATCATCGCGGGGCTGTCGGTCATGGCAGGAAGACGGGCATCAACACCGTCTCGCTCAGCGCCCTGGCCTGCTGCTTCAGATAGAGGCGGACATCGGCGGGGCCCCCTCCATTGGGCGGTCCTTCGGGCGCGATATCGGCGGTCACGCGCCAGCGGTTCGACTGGCCGACGACCGGATAGGCGGCCTGGGCCAGCAACCTGCCGCGCGCCACGGAGATGGCGGCTGTGACGCCGCTCTGCCGGTCTAGCCCGGCCAGGGCGGGGCCGGTGAAATCGACGACCAGCTTGCGTGCGCCCGGTGTCGGCTCGGCACCCGGTCGACCGGCATCGCCCGTCCAGCTGTCGACCGCATGGGCGATGCCCGGCACGACCGTCAGGTCGGTGGAGCCCCAGCTCAGGCGATAGTCGAACTGCCGCTTCTGCCCCGCTCTGGGCGCGTCGGCGGGGTTCCAGAAGGCGACGATATTGTCGACCGTCTCGCTCGCGGTGGGAAAGGCATAGAGCATCACCTGCCCACGCCCCCAATCGCCCTGCGGCTGCACCCACAGATTCGCGCGACGGTCGTAAAAGGCCCCGTCATCCTGATAATGATCGAAGTTCCGGTCGCGCTGGAGCAGGCCGAAACCGCGCGGATTGGTGTCGGCGAAGCTGTCGAGGGTCGGGCGCGGTGGATTGACCAAAGGTCGCCACAGCCGCTCGCCTGCGCCGGTCAGCAGCGCCAGCCCGTCCGAATCATGGATTTCAGGCCGCCAGTCGCGCGCGGCGGCGCGATTGCCTTCGCCATACCAGAACATGCTGGTCGCGGGCGCGATGCCAAGCCGTTCCACGTCTCGGCGGAAGAACAGGACGGCGGACACGCGCTGCTCGACGCCGCTTGTACCCTTGGTCGACTCGATCCGGTACGCGCCGCTGACGCTCGGTCCGTCGAGCAGCGCATAAACGGTATAGCCCTGCGCCCCCGTCCGCTCGATCCAGAAATCGGTGAAGGCGGGGAATTCCTCGCGCCCGTCGATGCCGGTGTCGATCGCGATGCCCCGCGCCGACAGGCCATATTGGTCCTGCGCACCCGCCGTGCGGAAATAGGAGGCACCCTGAAAGGCCAGCCAGTCGCTCTTCCCGTCCGCCGTCATCGCGCGGAACCCGGCAATGCCCAGCGGCGGCGCGTGGCCCGCTTCGGCGGTGAATAGCGAGGGGGAGAAGGGCACGGCGCGGGCCTGGCCATTCTCGACAATGTGGATGCCGACCGGGATGGGCGCATAACGCCCCAGCGGGAACAGCCGAATGCCCCCGGCCAGTGTCCGGTCGTCGCGGTAGCGGATGGTGCCGACCGCGTCATAGCCGATGGCTTCGGCCGCCGCGACCTTGGCCGGCGCTCGGTAAGGCTGCCGCGCCAGCGCCTCGGCCTGGGCTTGCAATGCGGCCCAGGAAAAGGGCTTGGGGGCGCCCAGCGACGCGCCTCCGCCGCTCCCTTGCGCGGCGACACGGGCGGCGGCGGTCGGGGTCAGACCCAGAACGGCAAGCGCCGCGACCAGTTCTCGACGGTTGGCCTGCATCATCGGCTTCAGCATCTCCCGTAACGCTCGGAGCGGAGCGCGCATAACGGCTGCGCGAAATTCGACTGATTGTGCAACGCAGCATGCGGCGATCGGTTGCCGGGGCACGATCACAAGCGCCTCTGCCACTAATTTGAAGAAAGTATATTATATTTGACGAAAGGTAGTTTTTTGGTCATGTAGCAAGAATAAGATCAAGAGGGGTCCATCGATGAATGGAAATTACACGCGGCTGGCCTGTTCGGCTGGCGCGATTGCTATCGCGTTGCTTTCGGTTTCGCCGGTTCAGGCGCAGGTGAAGAAGGCTGCTGGCCAAAGCGAGGATACACGCTGCCTGCCGGACCAGCCCTGCCCGCCCGATGCGGCACAGGTTTCGGATGGCAATCCTGCCGTCGAAGGCGAGGGTATCGTCGTCACCGGCACTCGCCTCCAGCGTCCCAATTTCACCAGCAACAGCCCGCTGACGGTCGTCGATGCGACCGAAATCCGCCTTCAGGGCGCGATCCAGGTCGAAAACGTGCTGAACCGCCTGCCGCAGGTGACGCCGGACGCGAACGAGAATGGCTCCAACGGGTCGGACGGCACCGCGCGCGTCAACCTGCGCAACCTGGGCAGCAACCGGAACCTCGTGCTCGTCAACGGCCAGCGCATGCTGCCGGTGCAGGCCAACGACCTGAACTTCATCCCCGCCGCGCTCATCAAGCGGGTCGACGTCGTCACCGGCGGCGCGTCGGCGGTCTATGGCTCGGACGCGATTTCGGGTGTCGTCAACTTCATCCTGCGTGACGACCTGGACGGCGTGCGCACGGATATCCAGTACGGTTTTGCCCAGCACCAGAATGACAACGCGTTCGCGCGCGGCGTGCAGAGCCAGGCCAATTATCGCCTGGCCCAGCCGATGATCTTGGACGGGCAGAAGCTGGACGTGAACGTCGCGTTCGGCACCAACTTCCCCGACGGTCGCGGTAACGTCACTGCCTATTTCGGCTATCGCGACACCAAGCCGGTGCTGCAGGGCGACCGCGACGTGTCGTCCTGCGCCTTCGATCCGGCGGGGACGGGCAATTCGACGCTGACTTGTGGTGGCTCCAGCAACAACCAGTACGGCCTGTTCGACCCGATCACCGGGCCGAACGCCGATGCGGGCCGGTTCAACAACACCCGCGACGGCAACCGGACCTGGGTGCCCTATGACTCCAGCTTCCGCTACAATTATGCGCCGCTGAACTATTTCCAGCGCAACGACACACGCTACACGGCGGGCGCCTTTGCCAAATATGAAATTTCGCCTGCCATCGAAGTCTATGGCAGCTTCATGTTCATGGACGACCATACCAATTCACAGGTCGCCCCGTCCGCGCTGTTCCAGGGCTATACCTACTCGATCAACTGCGACAATCCGTTCCTGAGCGCGCAGCAGGGCCAGATCCTGTGCGGCAATGCCTATGGCACCAATGCGACGCAACAGGCCTATATCGGCTATCGTCCGGTGGCCGGGAACGCCCGTCCGCGTCGCGACGACCTGCGCCACACCGATTTCCGCGTCACCGGCGGCGTGCGCGGTGAGATCGCGCCGGGCATCCGCTATGACGCCAACGCGCTGTTCTCGACGGTTCTCTACAACGAGACCTATGAGAACGACATCGACCCGTCGCGTGCCAATCGTGGCATCCAGGTCGTCAACGTCAACGGTACCCCGACCTGCAAGTCGGTGATCGACGGCAGCGACCCGCAGTGCGTGCCGCTCGACATCTTCCGCTATAACGGCATTTCGGACGCGGCGTTCGGCTATATCTATGCGCCGACCTCGACCCGCGGCGTCGACCGCGAAACGGTGCTCAGCGGCAACATCAGCGCGGACCTGGGCACGTACGGCGTCAAGTCGCCTTGGTCGGACGACGGCATCGGCGTGGTGCTCGGCGTCGAGCATCGGTACGAGAGCCTGGAGTTCAAGGCCGACGCGCTGGCGCTGCAAAAGGGCACCAAGGAAACCCAGGGCCGTTTCGACGTGAACGAGGTGTTCGCGGAAATCGAAGTGCCGCTGATCCAGAACAAGCCCTTCGTCAAGGAACTGGCGCTGAACGCGGGCTATCGCGGATCGGACTATTCCAACCTGTCCAAGATCGTCTCGACCTACAAGGCCGAGCTGTCCTGGGCGCCGAGCAGCGATATCCGCCTGCGCGGCAGCTATAACCGCGCGATCCGTGCCGCCAATGTGTCCGAGCTGTTCGGGCCGCAGTTCAACGGCAACGTCAGCGCACAGGACCCCTGCGCCACCGCGACGCCGACCGCGACCTTCGCCCAGTGCGCCCGCACCGGCGTGACCCAGGCGCAATATGGCCGCATCACCGACTGTCCGGCGGAAACCTGCACCGCGCAGTTCGGCGGCAATCCCGCGCTTCGCCCCGAAACCGCTGATACCTATACGGCGGGCATCGTCTTCACCCCGACCTTCCTGCGCCGCCTGTCGCTGACGGTCGATTATTTCGACATCCGGGTGCGGGACTATATCGGTTCGATCTCGGTTCCCCAGACGATCAGCCAGTGCATCGCGACCGGCAATCCGTTCTTCTGCAACCTGTTCAAGCGTGATCCGCGCGGCGGCATCATCTTCGGCGACCAGGGCTATATCGTCTCGACGACGCAGAATACCGGCTCGCTGCGCACCTCGGGCGTCGATTTCGGCCTCAGCTATTCCCAGCCGCTGGGCGGCGCGGGTTCGCTCGCCGTCGATTTCCAGGGCACCTGGAACCGCAAGATGGTGAACGAGCCGGTGCCCGGCCTCGGCTCCTTCGACTGCGTTGGCTATTTCGGCCCGACCTGTGGCCAGCCCATGCCGGAATGGCGGCACCAGTCGCGCTTCACTTGGACCGATGCGGCCAAGGTCGGATCGATCTCGCTCAACTGGCGCTATATCGGCCCGACCAAGCTGACCAACAATTCGACCGACCCGAACTTCGCGAACACGCCGTCGATCTTCAACAGCCGGATCAAGACGTACAATTACTTCGATCTGGCGGGCACGGCCAAGGTGCAGGACGGCATCGTCTTCCGCGCCGGCGTGAACAACCTGTTCGACCGGGATCCGCCGATCATCGCGCAGGGCCTGCTGGCCGCGTTCGGCAACGGCAACACCTATCCTGGCATGTACGACGCGGTGGGGCGCACCGTGTTCATCGGCCTGACGGCGGAGTTCTGATGCGAAAAGGGGGCGGTCGAGCGCCGCCCCCGGTTCAAACCATTTTACCCCAGCCTGTCCCGTCCGGTTCACCCCGGGCGGGACTTTTTCATGGGGGCGTCCGGCTTACTTCGCTTCGGCGAGCAGCTTGGTCGCTTCCGCCCCGGCCCAGTCGAACCCGCCGGTCACGCGCCAGATCTCCTTGCCGTCCGCGCCATAGAGGATCGTGGTCGGCAGATTGGCCTTGTAATGGACGCTCAGGGTCAGCTTCGGGTCGAGATAGATGGGCAGCGTGTCCAGCTTCCTGCCCGCCAGGAACGGCTTGACCTTGGCCATGTCGTCCTGGGCGACCGCGATCACCGCGACCTTGCCCTTCAGCCGCTGGGCGGTGGCGGCGAGGGTCGGCATTTCCGCGACGCACGGCCCGCACCAGGTCGCCCAGAGGTTGACCAGCACCGGCCGCCCCCGGAAATCGGCGAGGCTGGTCGATTTGCCGTCCATGGCGGTGAAGGGCAGCAGCGGCGCGGCCTCGCCCTTGTGGCTGCGGTCGACCGCGCCCGTGGGCTTGGGCGCCTCTATGGCCGATGCGCCGGACGCCTCGCCGCTGGTGACTTCGCCGCTCGAAACTTCTCCGCTGGAGGTGTTGGCGGCTTGCTCCGGGGCGGGGCTTTGCTTATCGCACCCGGCGACCATCAGCCCCAGGAGACAGGCGATCACGGTACGCGACGACATGGGCGGCTCCAACGCAATGTGGGGCGGGCGCTTCGCAGAAGGTCCCGCCGCGGTGATGCGCGAGATAAACGCGTCCATCCCCTTCGACAAGCGATTGTGGAAACAGGACATCGCCGGGTCGAAAGCGCATGTCGCGATGCTGGGCAAACAGGGCATCGTTTCGGCCGAGGACGCCGCGACGATTTCCGCCGGGCTGGACCAGGTCGCCGAGGATTATGCCGCCAACGGCGTGTCCGAGGACCTGACCCTCGAAGACATCCATATGCAGACCGAGGCAAAGCTGGCCGCGCTGATCGGCCCGGTCGCGGGGCGTCTGCACACCGCGCGGTCGCGCAACGACCAGGTGGCGACCGATTTCCGCCTATGGGTACGCGATGCGATCGACGAGACGCTGGCGGCGCTCGGCGCGTTGCGGAACGCGTTGCTGACGCGGGCCGAGGACCATGCCGACAGCGTGATGCCGGGCTTCACGCACCTCCAGTCGGCGCAGCCGGTGACGTTGGGCCATCACCTGATGGCCTATCACGAGATGATCGTGCGCGACGCCAGCCGCTTCGTCGCGGCGCGGGCGCGGATGAACCAGTGCCCGTTGGGTTCGGCGGCGCTGGCGGGGACGGGCTTTCCGGTCGACCGCCACATGACGGCGCAAGCGCTGGGCTTCGACGAGCCGACGCGCAACTCGCTCGATGCGGTCAGCGACCGGGACTTCGCGATCGACTATCTGCAGGCGGCGACCAACTGCTCGCTGCATCTGTCGCGGCTGGCCGAGGAGTTCGTGCTCTGGGCGTCGCAGCCCTTCGGCTTCGTTGCGCTGTCCGACCAATGGTCGACCGGCAGCTCGATCATGCCGCAGAAGCGCAACCCCGACGCGGCCGAGCTGGTGCGCGGCCATGCGGGGCGGATCATGGGCTGCATGACCAGCCTGATGGTCACGATGAAGGGCCTGCCGCTCGCCTATTCCAAGGACATGCAGGACGACAAGCCGCCGGTGTTCGAGGCGCACGACCTGCTGGTGCTGTCGATCGCGGCGATGACCGGCATGGTGCAGAGCGCGACCTTCCGCACCGAACGTATGCGCGCGGTGGCGGAGGCGGGCTTCTCGACCGCGACCGATCTGGCCGACTGGCTGGTCCGTGTCGGCGGCATCCCCTTCCGCGAGGCGCATCACATCACCGGCCGCGCGGTGAAGCTCGCCGAGGAGAAGGGCGTGATGCTGCACCAGCTGTCGATCGACGACCTGACCGGCATCGACGCGCGGATCAACGAGAGCATCTATGACGTGCTGTCGGTCGATGCCTCGGTCGCCAGCCGGGTCAGCTTTGGCGGCACCGCGCCCGCCAATGTCCGCGCCGCGATCGCGACTGCGCGGGGATTGCGGGCATGAAGCCCGCCATCGCCCTGCTGGTCGCGCTGGCGCTGACCGGCTGTGGCGCGGCCAACCGGCTGCAACCGGCCAAGGGCGAGAGCCTGCCGGTCGCACCGCGCGGCGCGACCGCGACCCCGACGCCGCAGCAACTGCTGACGGCCACCCCCCAACAACGCCCGCAACGCTCCGACGAACTGATGACCCAGTCGCAGGATCGGCGTTCGGACGAATTTGATTTGCCCCCCCGCTGATGGACCATTTTCACTTTTCGAACGGCGAACTCCATGTGGAGGACGTGCCCGTATCCCGGATCGCCGCCGAAGTCGGCACGCCGGTCTATATCTACTCCGCCTCGACCTTCCGCCGTCATGCGCAGGTGTTCCGCGAGGGGCTGAGCGCCCTGCCGCGCGTACATCTGGCCTATGCGATCAAGGCGAACCCGAACATCGCCGTGCTTCGCGTGCTGGCCGATGAAGGCTATGGCGCAGACGTCGTCTCGGTCGGCGAGATGCGCCGCGCGCTGGCGGCGGGCATGAAGGCCGAGGACATCGTCTTCTCCGGCGTCGGCAAGACGAAGCGAGAGCTGGTCGCGGCACTGGAGGCCGGGATCGGCCAGTTCAACCTGGAGCTGGAAGAAGAGGGCGCGGTCCTCGCCGAGCTGGCCCACGCACGCGGCCTCGTCGCGCCCGCCACGCTGCGCGTGAACCCGGACGTGGATGCGGGCACCCATGCCAAGATCTCGACCGGTCGGAAGGAGAACAAGTTCGGCGTGCCGATCGACCAGGCGCTCGGCATGTTCGATCGGCTGGCGGGTCTGCCCGGCATCGACCTGAAGGGCGTCGCCTGCCACATCGGCAGCCAGCTGGGCGATCTCGCGCCGCTGGAGGCCGCCTATAAGCGCGTTGGCGAGTTGGTCGCCGAGCTGCGCGGGGCGGGGCACCGGATCAGCCGCGTCGACCTGGGCGGTGGCCTGGGCGTGCCGTACAAGCCGGGCGACGTCATGCCCGCGCCTGCCGCTTATGGCGAGATGGTCGCGCGCGTGACGAAGGACTGGGATGTCGAACTGATGTTCGAGCCGGGCCGGGTGATCGCGGGCAATGCCGGGGTGCTGGCGACCGAAGTCGTCTGGGTGAAGCCCGGCGTCGCCAATCCATACGTCATCGTCGATGCGGCGATGAACGACCTGATGCGGCCCGCGCTCTACGACGCGCATCACGACTTCGTCGCGGTGAAGCCGACCGGCGAGACGATGATGGCGAATATCGCAGGCCCGGTGTGCGAGACGGGCGATACCTTCGGCATGAACCGCGAGATCGACGCGGTGAAGTCGGGCGACCTCGCCGTGTTCCGCACGGCGGGTGCATATGGCGCGACCATGGCGTCGACCTATAATAGCCGCCCGCTGGTGCCCGAAGTCATGGTCGAGGGCGACCGCTTCGCCGTCGTTGCCGACCGCATCGCCGCCGAGACGATCATCGCCGCCGAGCGCGTGCCGGAGTGGCTGAAGAAGTGATGCCTGCCGCCCCATTCCTCCCCATCTTTGATGGGGAGGGGGACCGCGCCCGCAGGGCGTCGATCGGTCGGATAGAAGAGTTTGAGCGGTATCCGCAAATAGGTTCCCGAGTCGGCAAAGGACTNATATTCGTGCGACTGGTCCAGTCAGGCACAACCATTCGGGGGCGCTGACCGCATTTTGTGCAGCGGAAATGCCGCTTCAGGCCGGGGACATCCGCCCCTCCACCACCGCTTCGCGGCGGTCCCCCTCCCCAAGCATAGCTTGGGGAGGAATAGGTGAGCCTTGCCAGCCTGCCGCTGTTCGTCCGGCTGGGCGGTCGCCCGGTGATCCTGCTGGGCGAGGGCGAACCCGCCGAGGCCAAGCGCCGCCTGCTCGAACGCGCCGGGGCGCTGGTCGTCGGGCAGGATGCCCAAGCCGCGCTCGCCATCGTCGCCATCGAGGATGAGGACGAAGCGCAAGCCGCCATCGCGCGGCTGAAGGCGCGGGGCGTGCTGGTCAACGCGGTCGACCGTCCCGCCGCGTGCGACTTCACGCTGCCCGCCATCGTCGAACGCGGGCCGGTGATCGTCGCGATCGGCACCGGCGGCGTGTCGGCGGGACTCGCGGCGGCGCTGCGCCAGCGGCTGGAGACGATCCTGCCCGCCGGACTGGGGGCGCTTGCCGAAGGTCTCTATGCGGCGCGCGCGGGCCTGCGTGCGCGCTTTCCTGATGGCGCGCAGCGGCGGCGGGCCATCGGCGCGGCGCTGTCGCCCGGCGGCGCGCTCGACCCGCTGGCGGGCCATACGGATGTCGCGGGCTGGCTGGCCGGCGCGGCCCGCCCCGCCGCCCGGGTCGAGGCGTTCGTCCTGACCTCGACCGACCCCGACGACCTGACCCTGCGCCAAGCGCGCGCGCTGGCGGCGGCCGACCGGGTCTATCACCGCGCCGATGTGCCGCCCGCGATCCTCGACCGGGCCCGCGCCGATGCGGTCCGGATCGAAAGCGACGCGCTCCCGGTCGAGCCGGGCGAGGGGCAGATCGTCGACCTGAGCATGGACCACAGCGCATGACCGGCTTCGCCTACAGCATCGACGGCGGCAAGGCCGAGGCGATCCCGATCCGCGCGGCGGTGGAGGCCAAGGCACGGCTGGTCTGGGTGCATCTGGAGACCAATGACGCGGTGGCGCAGCGCTGGCTGCGCGATTCGGCACATCTGGCCGATTACGTCATCGACGCGCTGACCGCCGCCGAAACACGCCCGCGCTGCGAGGCGGTGGGCGAGGGGGCGTTCCTGAACCTGCGTGGGCGCAGCAGCGCGCCGCTCGACGGATCGGACATGCTCGCCTCGGTGCGGATCTGGGCGATGAAGGGCCGCGTCTATTCGGTCACCCGCCGCCCGCTGCTGGCGGTCGATACGGTGCGCAAGGAGGTGGAGGGCGGCACCATCGCCGATCCGGGCGACCTGATCACCGCCTTCGCCACGGCCATCACCAACGATCTCGATCCCGATGTGGCAAGTCTGGGCGACGAGCTGGACAGTTGCGAGGAGCAGCTGGACGAACACCGCGTCTTCCAGCTGCGCCGCACGGTCAGCCGGGTGCGCGTCGCCGCGATCGGTTACCGTCGTTTCCTCAACCCGCAGCGCGCCGCGCTGGAGAAGTTGGCGGCGCTGCCCGGCGACTGGCTGGCCGATGACGACCGGCTGCACCTGTCTGCCGCCGCCGACCGCGCGGCGCGCATGGCCGAGGAGCTGGAGTCGATCCGAGAACGCGCCGCGCTGGTCCACGAAACGCTGACCGACATGCGGGCGGAGCAGATCGACAATCGCGCGCTGGTCATCTCGATCGTGGCGATGGTGTTCCTGCCGCTGACCTTCATCACCGGGCTTTACGGGATGAACGTCAAGAACCTGCCCTATGCCGAGGAGCCTTGGGCGTTCGATGCGATCCTGGGCGCCTGCGCGCTGATCGCGGCGGGGATCGTCATCTACTTCGTCCGGAAACACTGGTTCCGGCGGTAAGACGGGATCAGCCCAATGCTCCGTTCAGCCTGAGCGTAGTCGAAGGCCAAGGCCAAGGGTAACATAGCGCGTAACGTGCGCTTCGACTTCGCTCAGCGCGAACGGAGGGCGGCGATTCGCGGCCCGATTCAATTACCCTTCTTCGGCGCGTTCATCTTGCGCACGGTTTCCCATGCCTCCGCGATATCGGCGATGCTGGCCGCGACGTTGCGGAAGATCTGCGCGTCCTGGCCCAGCGAGGCGTCGACGATCTGCTTGCGCGCGCCGCCATAGAGGCGGGCGAAGGTGATCGACATCTCGCCGCCATTCTCGAAATCCAGGCCAGCCTCCAGCGCGAACAGGATGGCGGTGGCGCGCGTCACCCGCTCGCTCTTGCGCGCGAGCTGGCCATGCTCGGTCGCCCAAGCGGCGGAACGGAGCGCGGAGATCAGTTCCTCGTAGAGCAGCTGCACCAGCGCAGGGCCGTCGGCCATGGCGGTGCGACCGACCACGTCGATCTGGCGATAGACGGCGGCAGGATCGGTCAGAAGGGCGGAGGCATAGGTCATATCAGTTGCTCTTCGTCCACATCTTGACCTGCTGATCCATGAGACCCTGTGCCGATTTATAGGCCGACACGCGGCTGTTCATCGCCGCGAAGCGCGCGGTCAGCGCGTCGCTGGCCCGTTCGCGATTGTCGGACAGGCGGCTCTGTTGATCCGCCAGGTCCTTCTGCGCCTGTGTCAGGTTGCTGTACGACGCGGTCAGGCCATAGACGCTGCTGGTCGCCGACAGCTGGATGCTGTTCATCCGCGCCGACAGGCCGATCAAATTGTCGCCGCTGGCCTGGAACATCTTCTCGACGGAACCGGGATAGGTCGACAGCGCCTTGGACAGCTGCGTCTGGTCGATGGTCAGCGTGCCGTCCTTCTCGGTCCTGACGCCCAGGTCGGCCAGCGTCTTGGGGCCGAGATCGACGTCGCTGCCGGGTACCAGCTTGGTGGTGGTCAGCGAGCGCATCGACTGGGCCAGCGAACGCGCGGCGGGATCGGCGCGCAGATCGCCCGTGATCGGGTCGATCGCCTTGTTCAAGGCGGTCATATTGTCGTTGAAGGTCGAGACGAAGTTGGACACGACGGTGCTGAGCGCCGCGCTGGGGCTGGAGCCGGTCAGCGTCAGCGGCTTGGTCGATACCGCGGACAGGGTCATGTTCACGCCGGGCACCAGGTCGTTGATGGTATTGCTGGCCCGCTCGACGGTGACGCCGTCCATCGTGATGCTGGCATTGGCGGCGGTCGACGATGTCGCGGTGCCGGTCGCGCCGTTGCCGACGTTCAGCCGGGCGAGCCCCGCCGTATCGCCTTCGGTCGCGGTGATGGTGAAGCTGTTGTCCTTGCCGCTGGTCCCGGTGAAGGACAGGAAGGCATTGCCGCTGGCATCGGTGACGACCGATGCGGTGATGCCGGTATTGGCGGCATTGATCTTGGCCGCCAGCAGGTCGGGCGTCGAGTCGTTGGCGCCGAACGACACCGACACGGCATCCTTCGATCCGACCTTGATCGACAGGCTGCCGGTGCCCAGCGAGGCCGTCTTGGAAAAGGACGCCTTGGTCGAGGAGACCTGCGCACTGGCCAGCGCATTGACGGTGATCGACTTGGACATGCCCGCCAGCTTGGCGCCCGCGGCCGTCGTCACGCTCATGGTCGACGGATCGGAGCTGGTCGCCTGAGTCGCCAGCGTTCCCCCGCTCGCCAGCGAGGCCAGCGCGGAGGCGAAATCGGTGATCGCGCTCTTGATCGACGACACACCCGAAATCTTTGCGGTCAGCGTGTCCGACTGCGCCTTGAGCGCCGCGGTCTTGGCGGCGAACTGCGCCTCGATCAGCGAGGGGACGACCGTCGACAGGTCAATGCCCGAACCCGCCTGCAACGAGTTGAACAGCTGCTGGGCGGCGGTCTTCGTCGCATTCTGCGCCGCATTGGTCGAGCTCGTCGAGCTGGAGGAGGTCGTCGTGGTATTGGACGATGTGCTCGAGGAAACGGTGGTCATCGACGATACTCCGGCGCGCGCTTGCCATGCTTAACGGCCGCCAGCCGCCGGGCTTTAGGGTGATGCGACGAATGACGGGGAGCGAGACGCCTCATGGCTGCTCGACGCCGTTCTCGTCGAAGCGGGCGCCCACCGGCACCTCGACCGGCGGCTGCGACGTACCGCCCGCCCCCGCATTGAGGCCGAAGACGAAGGCGAGCACGACGGCGATCGCCTGGTACAGGTCGGCGCGCACCTCCTGGCCCTCGCGGCTGGTGTAATAGACGGCGCGGGCGAGCTGCGGATATTCCAGCACCGGCGTATCCAGCTCGGCCGCCAGTTCGCGAATGGCCAGCGCGGTCGCGCCGCGTCCCTTGGCGACCACCACCGGAACCTCGTCCTGCCCCCGGTCGTAACGCAGGGCGACGGCGAAATGGGTCGGGTTGGTCAGGATGACATGCGCCTCCTGTACCGCCGCGCGCACCGCCCGGCGCGACATCTCGCGCTGCTTGCCACGGATATGCGCCTTGGCCTCCGGGTTGCCTTCGCTTTCCTTATGCTCGTCCTTGACCTCCTGCTTGGTCATCTTGAGCTTGGAGAAGAGCTGGATGATCTGGATCGGCACGTCGAACCCGGCGATCAGGATCAGGCCGAAGCCCATGACCAGCAGGATGGTGATGAAGGTGCCGCCCAGCGATCCGATCGCGCCGTTCAGGTCCGACTGCGCCAGCCCCAAGGTCGTGCGGGACGATTTCCACAGCATATAGGCGCCCAGCGCGCCGAGCAGCACGACCTTGAGCAGCGACTTGCCGAGTTCGATCCAGCCATGCGCGCCGAAGATGCGCTTCAGGCCCGAGGCGGGATTCAGCTTGGACGGCTTGGGCGCCATCGCCTTGGGATTGAACTGGAGCGAGCCGAGGCCCGCCTGCGACGCGATGGTCGCGACGATCGTGACCGCGAACAGTGAGGCGAGCGAGGGCCACAGCTTGCCCCCCGCCTCCAGCAAGGGGCGGAACGGCTCGAAATCCTCGACATCGGCATGGGTGAATTGAAAGCTCGTCGCCATCACCGCCTTGCACGCGCCCAGCAAGGTGGGGCCCGCGAACATCAGCCAGGCGATACCCGCCATCATCACCAGGGCCGCCGCCAGGTCGCGGCTGCGCAGGATCTGCCCGTCCTCGCGCGCTTTGTCGCGGCGCTTTTGGGTTGGGGCTTCTGTCTTTTCGCCGCCCTCCGACATCAGCCGATCACCAATGTCTCGGTGGCGGCCAGCGCCTCGCGGATGATGACGAGCATATAGTCGCCCATCGCCGGGAAGGCGACGGCGATGGTGATGACGCCGATGGTCAGCGCGGCGGGCATGCCCACCGAGAAGAGGTTGAGCGAGGGCGCGGCGCGGCTCATCATGCCCATGACGAGGTTCAGGCAGAGCAGCAGGAAACCGACCGGCAGCGCCAGCAGCAGCCCGGCCAGAAAGGCATAGCCGCCGAACAGCGCGATCGCCTTGAACTGCGCCGGGGCCATCCAGGCCTGTCCGGGTGGCATCGCCTCATAGCTTTTGACGATCGTCTCGACGAGGACGAGGTGGCCGTCGACCGACAGAAACAACAGCGTCAGCATGACGGTGAAGAACTGGCCCAGCGCCTGGCTCGACCGGCCGTTCAGCGGATCGACGGTCGTGGCGAAGTTGAGCCCCATCGACCCGCCGATCAGCTCGCTGGCGACCAGTGGGGCGGTAAAGGCGATCTGAAGGATCAGGCCCAGCGCCAGGCCGACGATCGCCTCGGCCGCGACCGACATGATGGTGGGGACCGAGAAGATGACGGGCGGCGGCACGACCGGATGGACCGAGTTCACCAGAAAGGCGATCGCACCGGCCAGGCTGACCCGCACGGGCAGGGGGATCGACACCGCGCCGAACACGGGCGCGGTGATGAAGGCGGACCCGATGCGGATCATCAGGAACAGGATCGCCCAAGCCTGCGGCTCGATCGAGAGGCCGAAGCCGAGCATGGTTACTTCACGAGATCGGGAATGCGCTCGAACATGCTGACCATGAAGTCGCTGAGCAATCCGACGATCAGGCTGCCGAAGATCAGGATCGAGACGGCGACGACGATCAGCTTGGGGACGAACGACAGGGTCTGTTCGTTGATCGAGGTCGCGGCCTGGATCATGCCGATCACCAGGCCCGAGACGAGCACGGGCACCAGGATCGGCGCGGCGGCGAGCGCCAGCACCCACATGCTCTGGTTGGCCAGCGTCAGGAAATATTGGGCGTCCATGATGCGGTCTTTGGTCCCGAATGGGGTGTTTTCCGTCGCCTTCGGCGTCGCTCAGGCTGATGCGAATTATCGGCGAAAATGGTTAACGAAGGCCTGTCGCTCGGCGTTGGAGCACAATCCATTCCTCCCCTGGAAGGGGAGGTGGGGCGCGTAGCGCGTCGGAGGGGTGTCCCCCTCTCGAGGGCACGACACCCCTCCGTCAGGCCTTCGGCCTGCCACCTCCCCTTCCAGGGGAGGAATGCGGGCCGCTCCATCCCCTACGTCGCGAAACTGTTCGCCAGGCTGCCCATGGTCAGCGCCCAGCCATCGACCAGCACGAAGAGCAGAAGCTTGAAGGGCAGGGATATGATCGACGGCGACAGCATCATCATGCCCAGTGCCATCAGCACGGTGGCGACGACCAGGTCGATGACGATGAAGGGCAGGAAGATCAGGAAGCCGATCTGGAACGCGGTCTTCAACTCCGACGTGACGAAGGCGGGCAGCAGCACGGCATAGGGAATGTCGTTGGGGCTGGCATAGGGGCCGGACTTCGCCATTTCGGCGAACATCGTCACGTCCTTCACCCGCGTCTGCTTGGCCATGAAGGCGTGGAGCGGCGCGCCGGCCGCCTTGATCATCTCGGTGCCGGGCAGGCGGCCCTGCGCATAGGGTTCGATCGCGTTGGTGTTCATCTGGCTGATCGTCGGGGCCATGATGAACAGCGACAGGAAGACCGACAGGCCGATCAGCACCTGGTTCGGCGGCGTCTGTTGCAGGCCCAGCGCCTGGCGCAGGATGGCGAGCACGATGACGATCCGGGTAAAGCTGGTCATCATCAGGATGATCCCCGGCAGGATCGTCAGCAGGCCCATGATGATCAGGACCTGGAGCGACAGGCTCAGCGAGCCCGAGCCGCCATTGGCGCCGCCGCCCAACTGGCCCAGCGCGCGGTCCACGGCATCGCCGACGCCCGGTGCGGGAGCCGCCGCCGGAGCCGCGGCAGGCGCGGCCTGGGCGAAGGCGGGCATCGCGATGACCAGCGCCAGCAGCAGGGCGAGCAGGATCCACAAGGGCTTCAGGCTGCGCTTCGGCATGTCACGGCCCAGGGCGGGGGCCTGCGCGCGGATCAGCGCGGGGCCGGTGCCCCGGCGAGTTACGGAAATGCTCATTGGTCGAACGTCTTGGGTGCGAAGCGCGAGACGAAATCGGGGCGGCGCGGAGTGGTCGGCGTCGGCGGCGCGGGGTTCGGCGCCGCAGGCGTGGTCCCATTGCCCTCGACCTTGTCGACCAGCTGGACGCCGCCGCGCCCGACCGAGACGAGCAGGTTGCGCCCCTCGAACTCGATGACCGCCAGGCGCAGGCCGGGCGAGATCATCATCGTCTCGCGGACATGGATCAGCCGCGTGGCGGGGCGACCCGGCATCCGGCTTTCCAGACGGCGCCAGAGATAGAGGCAACCGATCATCAGGCCGCAGATCAGCGGCAGCAGGATGACCAGCTTCAGGATATAGGACCAGAGCATCTTTGGATCAGCCGCGCTTGTCGGGGTTGACCAGCTCGGTCAGGCGCACGCCGAACCGGTCGCCGACCGTCACCACTTCGCCGCGCCCGATCAGCGTGCCGTTGACCAGCACGTCGAGCAGCTCGTTGGCCTGACGGTCCAGCTCGATCACGCTCGATTCGGACAGCGCCAGCAGCTCCCGCAGCGACAGCTGAGTCGAGCCGATCTCCACGGTCAGCTTGACGTCGACATCCTGAAGCAGCCGGAAATTGGCCGCGACCGACGTATCGACGGGGAAGCCCCCGGCCATATCGTTCATTCTTCGAATCCTTCGTGAGCGCGGGCCAGTCCTTCGATGGACCGGTTGAGCGAGGTAAGCTGGACGGCGGCGCGGCCATTCGCGGTGCCGACCGTGCCCATGCCGAGCAGGTCGCCGCCGACCATCACCGGCACTTCCGGGCCGAAACTGATCGGGATCACGTCGCCGATCTTCAGCTCCATCAGGCGGCTGAGCGACACGACGGGTTCGGCCAGGACCGAGCGGACCGGGAAGCGCACCGTCATCACCGCGCGGGTCAGGTCGCCGCGCCAGGTGGGATCGACCTCGGCCTGCTTGTCGACGACCTTGCCGGTCAAAGCGGAGCCGTGCGGCTTCAACGCGCTGACGGGGTAGAGGATGTCGATCATCGTCGGACGGCGGTTGCGGCCGTCGATGCCGAAGCGGGTGACGATCATCGCGTCGTCGCCCTCGATGCCCGACAGCATGGCGGGCGATGCTTCGGGGTGACCGGCGCGAAAGTCGATCCGGGCCAGCGATTCCCAGGCACCGCGAAGCGGCGCGGCCATCATGTCGCCGAGCTGGCTCACCATCGCCTCGGCGGCGGGCGAGAATTCGGGCGGCAGGACGTCGGGCACGGCCCCGGTGCCGCCGAACAGCAGGTCGATCATCGCCAGGCTGAATGCGCCGTCGATGACGATCAGCGCCTGGGCGTCGGAGGTGATGCCGCTGGGCGAGGTCATCGCCATGGGCAGCCATGCGCTCAGGCCGTCGCCACGCTCGGCCCGGTAATCGGCGAAGCGCTGGACGACCAGCGGCTCCGCCCAGCAGCGCAGTTCCTCACGCAGAAGGGATTCGAACAGCCCCCGCAGCGACCGCGCGAGACGCGCGGACAGATGCTGCATCGTATGCAGGTCGCCGAACGGATTGAGCTTGGTCGTGCCCAGCACGCCGTGATCGGCGGTCTGTTCACGACCGCGTTCGCGGCGTTCAACCTGAGGGGCGGCGTTAACCATGCCTCACTGAACAACAAAATTGGTAAAGTAGACGTTAGCGACGCCTCCGAATCCCTCCTTCTGCCGCAGAATCTCGTTGATCGAGTCGACCAGCTTGCGTTGCAGCTGGCGCTTGCCCTCGCTGGAAAACACCATTTCCTCATTGGCGTCGCCCAGGGTCATCAGGATGGCCGAACGGACCGCCAGGTCGTTGGTCTTCAGGTTGTTGATGACCGTGTCGTCATAGGGCGTCGAAATGGCCAGCCCCACCTGGATGATATGCACCGAGTCGCGCATGTTCGAGGTGAAGTCCTTGGGCAGCTCGTAATAGTTGGACGCATAGCGTTCGCCGCCATCGCCCACCGGGGTCGGCATCCCCTTGTTTTCATGGGCCTCGCCGCCGCCTTCGCCATGGCCGCCCTCGCCACCGCCTTCGCCGCCGCCATGACCGCCTTCGCCGCCCTCGCCGCCTTCACCCTCGGCCCCGGCGCGCTTCTGCTCGGACTTGGGCACCAGCTTGGGGCCGGGATGCTTGGCCTCGGCCTCGGCCTCGCCATGGTCTTCCTTGGCATGGCCGCCACCGCCGATCAGGCCGGAATTGGCGGCATACAGCCCGGCCCCCACGCCCCCGCCCAGCAGGACGAGCACGCCGACCACCATCACGATGATCTTGCCCAGCTTGCCCTTCTTCTTGGGCGCCTTTTCGTCGGTTTCCTTCGCGTCACTCATGGTTCAGTCCTCAGGCGATTCGGGTGGAGGCGGCGGCCGGGTCCCCGGCGTCGCTGGAAGCGGTGGTGCCCGCAAAGGCGGGGCGGGTCGGCATGACGGGATCGGGGCGACGCGGCGGCGCCTGTCGCTCGCCGCCCATTCCCGACTGGCCCAGATCGACCGCCGTCTGACCCAGGCGCATCCCCTTCTCCTCGGCGAGTCGCGCCAGTGTCGGCTGGGCGTCGGCGAGCAGGGACGCGGTCTGCGCCTGATCGGCGGTGAAGTGGATATGCGTCGCCCCGTCCTCATGGCGCAGGTTCACCGCGATGCCGCCCAGCGCGTCGGGCGACAGCTGGATTCGAGTATCGGCGGTGGCGGCGTCCTCGCGCATCCGGTCGATGCGGTCGATCATCCCCTGCGGCCAGTGATGCTGCGTCATGTCGAGCGGGGCCTGATCGGCCCCCGTCGTCGCGACGACCGGCGCGGCGGTCAGCGAATCGGCGCGGGTCAGCGTCGCGGGGTCGACCGACAGCGCGGCTTCGTCCTTGCGGCGATCGGCGCGCGGGTCGAAGCTCTGCTCGCCGCGCATCGCGGTCCCGAAAAGCTGGATGGCGGATGCGCTCTGGCCCGCCTGGATGATCGGGGCAGGGGCCTCGATCGGCAGGGGGGCGACCACCGGTGCGGACCCGTTCGTCACCGCAAAGCGGAGGGGCGTGTCCGGCCGGATGGGCATGGTGGATGCGCTGTCGGTAGCCGGGACCTCGATCGGAATCGCGGTCGGCAAGGCATCGGCGCGAATCGCCAGCGGGATGCCGGGCACGGCGGCACGGACGATCTGCTCGGTTATGGGCGCGGCGGCTTGCTGGGCTGGCGCGGTCTGGAGGACTGGCGCCGTGTCACGCGCGACCGTGGACGCGGACGCATTCGCCTGTGTCGCCACCGGGGCACTGGGCACCGCATCTCCAGGCATCACCGCGACGGACCTATCGAGGCGGGGCGTCGCCGGAATGGCCGAACCCGCCTTTGGCATCACCATCACAGGTGATGCAGACGATGGCGTCGTGGCCGGAACGGTCGGCGGAGTCACCGTCAGCGGCGTAGCGGTTCGGTCCGAGATCGGCAGCTCGGGCGCGCCGTCATCCGCAACGGGCGGCGTCATGGCGGGCGGTACGGGCATCGTGCCCCTGAGCGGATCGAAGCTGATCGGCGTGTCTGCCACCGCTGCGGTCGTCGGGGCGGGCCCGGCGTCCGGCAGGGTCGGCATGGCGGCCAGAAGCGTGTTGATCGGCGCGGGCGAAGCGCCCGATGCGGCGACCGGCGACGCGACGGGTTCGGGCGGGGCCAGCGCGACGGTCGGGATCGCGAACGGCATCACCGGCAAGGCGGCGGCGTCGCTCGGCACGTCCTTGCCGTCCTTTTCGGTCGCGTTGCCGTCCTTGGCCGTATCGCCTTCCGACTTGGGCGAGCCCTCGGCGCTGCCCGAACCCGCCGCATCGCCC
Organism: Sphingomonas sp. Leaf257; assembly: GCF_001422185.1. Classification (NCBI taxonomy): domain Bacteria; kingdom Pseudomonadati; phylum Pseudomonadota; class Alphaproteobacteria; order Sphingomonadales; family Sphingomonadaceae; genus Sphingomonas; species Sphingomonas sp. Leaf257. Next base: position 129,148 of record NZ_LMMH01000003.1, on the reverse strand, counting down.
ATGCCGGGCATCAGCGCGAAGAGCATCGCGAAGGCGGACGCCATCGGATCGCCGGTAACACCCCCTGCTGCCGAGCGGGCGGACGCGGTGCCAGAGGGCGTGAGCGAGGAGATGGAGGACATCATGACAAGTCTGTCAGCAAGGATCGTGCCGATTGCGACGCGCGCCGCCGCTGGCGGGCATATCCTCCAGCGCGCGCATCTCGGCGCGGATCGCGGCCAGGCGCGCGCGGTCCATCAGCTTTTCGACGGCGGTCTGGTCGCGCTTGGCGGCCTTGGTCTGTTCGCCCGCCTGCGCGGCGCGGTGTTCGGCCACCTGGATGCGCGCCGTCGCGGCATCGGCCGATTCGAGCAGGCGGTTACGAAAATGCGCATTCGCCATCAGCGAGGCGGCGGACGCGGTCACTGCCGGGGTCGGCGTCACCGCATCGATCAGCTGGCCGATACGCTGCGACAGCTGATGCTCGGAGGCGACCCGCTCCTGCGCGCGCGCCTCATCGGCCATGGTCAGATTGAGTTGCAGCGTGCGGACCCGGTGAAGCCGGGCCAGCATCGTCTGTTGCCGGGATGCCATTCATGTCCCCCCTTAAATGCGGATCAGCCGAGCGGCTGGCCGAAAATGCCCACCAGTTCCTCGACCGCATGGTCGAGCGGCACGACCTCGTCGGCGTCCTGCCGGATATATTCCATCACCGCCGGGTGGCAGGCGATGGCGGCATCGATTGCCGGGTCCGCGCCCGCGCGGTACGCGCCCATCAGGACGAGATCGCGATTTTCCTCATAGGTCGCCAGATGACGGCGCAGCGTCCGCGCCGCCTGCGCATGCGGGCGGCCGACGATATCGGTCATCACGCGGCTGACCGAGGGGCCGATATCGATGGCGGGATAGACGCCGCGCTCGGCCAGATGGCGGTTGAGCACGATATGCCCGTCCAGGATCGACCGCGCCGAATCGACGACCGGATCGTTGCCGTCGTCGCCGTCCGCCAGCACGGTGTAGATGGCGGTGATCGAACCGGTCCCGTGCGCATCGGCACCCGCTCGCTCGATGAGGTTGGGCAGCATCGCGATGGCGGACGGCGGATAGCCACGGGCCGAGGCGGGTTCGCCCAGCGCCAGCCCGATCTCGCGCCCGGCGTGCGCCACACGGGTCAGCGAATCCATGATCAGCAGGACCTTCTTGCCCTCGGCACGGAACGCCTCAGCAATGGCGGTGGCGCGCAGGGCGCCCCGGATACGCAACACCGGCGAATGGTTGGCGGGCACCGCGACCACGACCGAGCGGGCGCGCGCCGCTCCTGCGACCTTGGTTTCCAGGAAGTCGGCGACTTCGCGGCTGCGCTCGCCGATCAGGCCGATGACGATGACGTCGGCGCGTGCCGCGCGCACCATCATGCCCAGCAGCACGGACTTGCCGACGCCCGATCCCGCCATGATGCCGACACGCTGGCCCTGACCGATGGTCAGCAGCCCGTTGATCGCGCGCACGCCCACGTCCATAGGCTCCAGCACGCGGCCCCGGTCGAGCGGCGACTGCATCTTGCCCGCCAGCGGCCAGTGGCTGGCACCGCGAATGGGACCCAGGCCGTCGATCGGCTTGCCCGACCCGTCGACCACGCGGCCCAGCATAGCGGCACCGACTTCCGCCTCGCCCGGAGGGCCGAGCGGGCGCACCGGGGCGCGCGGCAGCAGGGGGGCGGGGCCGCCCAGATTCATCATCAGCGTGCGGCCGTTGCGGAAACCGATCACCTCGGCCTCGACGCAGTGCCCGTCCTTCTCGCCGCCCCTTTCTCCAATAGCACAGACCGTGCCGACCGGCAGCGACAGCCCGACCGCTTCCATCAGCAGGCCGTCATAGGAGGCCAGCCGCCCCGCCACGACCGGGCGCGGTGCGAAGTCCGCCTGGGACAGCGTTTCCAGATAATCGGTCGTGAAACGGTTCAGCATTGGGGAACGGGCACCTTGTCGATCGCGGCGGCGAGCTGGTCGAGCCACAGCGAGGGGCCATCCTCGACAATGGTCGAGGCGCTTTCGAGAACGAAGCCGCCGCGCTCCACATTCGGATCGCCGACGGGGAACACGGTCTGCGGCAGACGCTCGGCCAGCAGCGCCACGTCATCGGGATGGACGCGCAGCATCGCGGCTTCCTTGGCATCGGACAGCATGTCCATCGCCGCCTCGATCCGGCCGGTCAGCCGGTCGGCATCGACGCCGATCTCACCGACCAGCTTGCCGACCAGCATCAGCACGGTCTGGCGCAGCTGTTCGGCCATGGCCTGGCGATCGATGCGCGCCGACAGCGCTTCGGCGATGGAAGCGACCATGTGGCCGTCGCGCGCCTCGGCCTCGGCCTGCGCCTGGAACTGACGCTGGGCGGCGGCCAGCCCCTCGGCATAACCCTCGGCATGACCCGATGCATGGGCGGCGGCGAGCGGATCGATCGTCGGTTCGGCGACATCCTCGCAGGCGGCAAAGGGGTCCCAGCCCTGGGTCGGATCGTGATCGCGGCTGGCGGGGTGGAAATGGCGCGGCTGGCCGGGCGCGACATTGTCGGCCGAGGTCGCGCCCAGGCCGCCGGTCGGTGCCTGCGGCCGGAACGAGATCGGGCCCGAGCCCAGATCGATGTTGACGCCCGGCATGCCCGAGGGCGCAAAGCCGCCGGGCGGTGCGAACGCCTGTTGCAGCGCGGCGGCCGCCGCATTTTGCCGCGCGGAGAAACCAGCGACGAAATCAGACATAATCGTCCTCGCCTCCGCCCATCATGATCGTGCCTTCCTTGGCGAGGTTGCGGGCGGTGGTGATCATCGACTTCTGCGCTTCGAGCACTTCGGACAGCTTCATCGGACCGCGCGATTCGATCTCGTCGCGGATACCGGCCGCCGCACGTGCCGACATGCAGCCCAGGAAACGTTCGCGCGCCGCCTCGTCCGCGCCCTTGAGCGCGCGGGTGAGGACTTCGCCATCGACGTTGCGGATGAGGGTGCCGAGATTCTTGTCGTCCATGTCGAGCAGGTTGTCGAAAATGAACAGCGCTTCCTCGATCTGCTTGGCGACGTCGCGGTCGATCTTGAACAGCTTGGGCATGACCCGCTGCTCGGTTGCCTTGCGCGCGCTCGACAGGATCTTGGCCGCTTCGCGCGATCCGCCCATGGCCAGGCCCTGTCCGCCGCTGCCGCCTTCGCTCCAGCGCTTGAGCACGCCGTTCAGCGTGTCGATTGCCTGCGGCGTCACCGGACCCAGCCGGGCGACACGGTGCAGGATGTCGGGCTGCATCACCTCGGGCAGCAGCTCCAGCACCTTGCCCGCCACGGCGGGGTCGCAATTGGCGATCAGGACCGCGCCGATCTGCGGATGTTCCTTCTCGACGATCTTGGCGATGTCGATCGGGTCGAGCCAGCCGAGCATCTCGATCTCGCACTGCGCCTCGGCGGGCACGATGCGCGACAGGACGCTGCTCGCGCGCTCGGGGCCGAGCGCGCGGTTCATCACATTCTCGACGATCGGCTTGGGCTGAAAGGCAATCGAGGCGCGGGCGCGGGCACAGCCGACAAAATCGTCGAGCACGAAGCCGACATCCTGCTCGCTGACATCGGCGATCGAATACATCGCCTTGCCCAGCTCGCGCACTTCATCGGGTTCCAGCTTCTGGAGGATGGCGGCGGCTTCTTCCTCGCCGACCAGCATCATCAGGACGGCGGCGCGCTCGACCCCCGAATAGACGCGCCCCTCTTCGACCGATGCCATTACTGCTGCGCCTCCGAACGGATCATGTCACGGACGGCGAGCGCGGCGCGCGCCGGATTGTCGCGGGTGAAGCCACGCACCTTGGTGATCCGCTCGTTGAAATTGTTGGTCTCTTCGATCTCGTCGAGCGTCACGGCAGGCGCCTGCTGGCCGATCATGCCCGCCATGGGCTGGCCGTCCGCGCCGACCCACATGGGCTGGCCATCGGCACCGATCCGCACGGGCTGGCCGTCGGGACCCATCACCGGCTGGCCATCGGCACCGAGCAGGACATTGCCCACGCCCGCGCCATCGGCCGCACCCATGGGCAGTGCCTTGGCGGCGTCGGCCGCGTCCTTCTTCTTCGATATGGCCTTCACCATCGGCCGCACGCCGAGCAGCAGGACCAGCAGTGCGATCACGAGCGCGGTCGCATTGCGGGCCACGATGGGCAGCCAGCTATTGTCGTACCAGGCGCGCTTGTCGTCGACATTGGCGTCGGCGAACTTGCGGCTGATCACCGTCACATTGTCGTTGCGCTGCTGGTCGAAGCCGACCGCCGACTTCACCAGGTCGGAAATCTGGTTGATCTCCATCTGGCTGCGCTTGCCGGTGGCGGGGTCGCGCAGCAGGACGGCAACGGTCAGCCGCTTGATCGAACCCGGCGCAGCGCGGGTCACAGACACTTCCTTGTTCAGGTCATAGGCACGCTGGAAGGCGTCCGACTGCTTTTCCGGGTTCACGCCCGGGCCACCGGCGACCGGCTTGCCATCGGCGGGCGGGTTGCCGCTCGCGCCGTTCGCGGGCTGCGGCTGTTGCAGCGTGCTGGCGGGCGGCGGCGTGTTGGACAGCGCGCCGGGAATGCCGCCGGGGGTGGTCGGATCCTTCTGATTGCCGGTCCAGTTGCCGGTTTCGGCACGCAGCGCGCCGTCCTTGTCATAGCGTTCGCGGGTCGCGCTGGTCTCGTCCAGATTGACCTCGGTCTGCACCTCGGCGGTGAAGTTGCCCGCACCGACCAGCGGGGTCAGCAGCTGGATCAGCTGGGTGCGGTACTTTTCCTCCAGGCGGCGCTGGAAATCGATGCGGCGATCGTCGCCGGTCGCGCCGTCCGCGCCCTTCTTGGACAGAAGGCCACCCATCTGGTCGACCACGGTCACGTCCTCGGGCTTCATGCCCGGCACCGACGAGGCGACGAGATTGACGATCGACTGGACCTGCGATTCCGACAGCGAGCGTCCGGCATTGAGCTTGAGCACCACCGAGGCCGACGGCGAGGACTTGTCGCGGATGAAGGGCGAGGCATCGGGCGTGGCGAGGTGCACGCGCGCCTCGGCCACCGCATCGATCTCCTCGATCGACCGCGCCAACTCGCTCTCGCGCGCCTGGCGAAGGCGTTCGCCCTCGACCGCGCGGCTGACGCCCATCGGCAACTGGTCGAGGATCGCATAGCCGCCGGGCGCCTGCTTGGGCAGACCCTGGCCCGCCAGCAGCATCCGTGCCTTGGAGTAATCCTCCTCGTTCACGGTCAGCGCGCCGGTGCCGTCGTTGATCTTGCTCTTGATGTTCGCGGCCGACAGCGCGGTCGTGACCGCCTGCTTGTCCGCGTCCGACAGATTGTCGAACAGCGTCTTCTGCGGCGCGCTGGACAGCGCCATCCAGGCGAGCGCGGCGGCGGCGATCAGTCCGATCAGCATCGCCATCGGCGCGGAACGGCGCACGGCGGGCTGCGCCATCACCGACTTGATCTGGCGAAGCGGGTTGGCGAACTTTTCCGGCAAGGGCGGCAGGGCCGGTGCGGGATTGGCGGATGCGGGGGTGAGGGCAGTGCTCATCTTACACCGGCATGCTCATGATGTCCTTATAGGCGGACAGGAGTTTGTTGCGGACTTGCAGGGTCGCCTCGAACCCGACCGACGCCTGCTGGCGGGCCATCATCACCTTGGCGATGTCGACCGTTTCGCCGCGTTCGTAGGATTCGGACAGGCGGGCGGCCTGCTGCTGGCCTTCGTTCACGCCCTTCAGCGCGGACTCGAGCGTATCGGCAAAGCTGGTCGGGGAAGCGACCGGCTGAGTCTGGGCGGCCTGTGCCGCCTGGTTGGCACCGGCCTGGCTTGCCGCCTTGAGTGCCTGATTGCGTTCCAGGATCTGCGCACGAAGCGCCATCACCCGGTCGACGCTCATCGCACCGCCGACACCACCGACGCTCATGCCATCACGGCCCGGCTAGAGGGTCGGATGATCTCCTCGCCCTGTTCGCGTGCCTTGGCGAGACGGTAGCGCAGGGTGCGCTCCGAAATGCCCAGGCGCTTGGCGGTCTCGACCCGGTTGCCGCCGCATGCGGCCAGCATTTCGCGGATCGCGGCGAACTCGCTCATCTGTACGACCTTGCCGAGCGTCGCTTCCGCGGTCGTCACGGTCAGCGGCTCGTCGTCCAGGTCGTTGGCGACCATCGGACGGTCGAACACGATATGCTCGGGCTCGATCGTCGCGCCGCCGGCAAACAGCAGCGCGCGCTGGATGACGTTTTCCAGCTCGCGGACATTGCCGGGCCAGTTGTGCATGGCCAGCTTGTCGATCGCCGCCGCGCTCGGCCACGGAATGGCGGTGCGGCCCGCAGCGTGACGCAGGATCATCGTCGCGGCAAGCGCGGGGATGTCCATACGACGCTCGGCCAGCGCCTTGGTGGTCAGCGGGAAGACCGACAGGCGGTAGTACAAGTCGGCGCGGAACCGGCCGGCGGCCACTTCGGCCTGCAGGTCGCGGTTGGCGCAGGCGATGACGCGGACGTCGACCGACTGCGGCATCGACGCGCCGAGCGGGATCACCTCGCGCTCCTGCAACACGCGGAGCAGCTTGGCCTGGAGCTGGAGCGGCATCTCGGCAATCTCGTCGAGCAGCAGCGTGCCGCCGTCCGCCGCGCGGAAGAAACCTTCGCCCGCCTGCGCCGCGCCGGTGAACGCGCCCTTCTGGTGGCCGAAGAGCAGCGCCTCGAGCATCGACTCAGGCAGCGCGGCGCAGTTGATCGCGACGAAGGGCTTGTTGGCGCGGGCCGACTGAGCATGGATGGCGCGGGCCACGACTTCCTTGCCGGTGCCGGTCGGGCCGTTGATCAGGACGGTGATGTCCGCCTGCGCGACCCGCTCGGCCAAGGTGAACAGTGCCAGGCTCTCCGGATCGGCGGCGGTCGGCATGGCCGAGCCCGCCAGCAGCGCGCGGACGAAGCTGTTGCCGACGCCCGACTCGGCGGCGGAATAGGTCACGCTGGCCGGTTGGCCGCCCATTGCCGGGATGATGGCGGGGACCGGACCGTCGGACACGACGATGGTGCGCGCCGGATGCTCGACCACGTCGCCGTCGGTGACGAGGAACAGGTCCCCGGCCTGGGCGGCCGCGCCCTGCTCGGCAATGGCCATGCCCTGGGCCCGCAGCCCGGAAATCAGGGCGTATTTCTGCTTAACGAGCGCAGCGGAGGGGTGAATCGACGACATCTGGCGTGGAGTCCTTTCGTGACTCCGCAATGGCCCCTGTTTGGTAAAACCGTGGTTAATTCGGCAACGCGAACGGCAAGTTTTTTCCGGGCGCGACGCGCGCCCGTACGTGTGCGGGCGACGCCCGGCCGCGCGCGCGACCGTTCCGGCAAAACCGGCAAGCCCACCGGCAAAAATTTGCATGGAACCGGCTAAAGCCTGCCGGAAAGCGGCCGTTACTCCACTCGGCGGCTCGGTGGTCCAGAGGGGACACAGACGGATCGCCGGGCAGATTTGGAGACATCACATGACCGTTATTGCCAGCAATATCAGTGCTATGCGGGCAACCGCTGCTTCGACCTCGGCCTCGCTCGCGCTGAGCACCTCGATGGAGCGCCTCTCGACCGGCCAGCGCATCAACTCGGCAAAGGACGACGCCGCCGGTCTGGCGATTTCGGCGTCGATGACCTCGCAGATCAAGGGCATGGCGCAGGGCATTCGCAACGCGAATGACGGCATCTCGCTGGCGCAGACGGCGGAAGGCGCGCTGAACGAAGTCGGTAACATGCTCCAGCGTATGCGCGAACTGAAGGTTCAGTCGTCGAACAGTACTTATTCGACCGCCGACAAGGCGAACATCGTCAACGAACAGGCGACGTTGGCGTCGCAAATCGCGTCTGTGGTCAACAACACCAAGTTCAACAACAAGGCGCTGTTCACGAAGCCTGCGGCTACCAACGGCAATGACGTAACCATTCAGACTGGCGCGACCACGTCCGACACCGTCACGATCAAGATGACCGACATGACGGCGACTTTCACCGCTGGCGATTCGACTGCTAGTCCTCCAACGCAGGACAATGGCTCGGCATTGGCGAACATCGTAGATTTCGCCAATGCGAGTGATACGACGAAGAGCGCTCTGAAGGGGCAGAACCCGGCATCTGGTGGGACGGCTACTGACCCTGGCCTCGTCGATTATGATAAGGCGATCGCCCAAGTCTCGCAGGTTCGCGCAGGTCTGGGCGCCACGCAGAATCGGCTCCAGTCGGCGGTCAACAGCGCGACTTCGAACATGACCAATCTGTCCGAAGCGCGCAGCCGCATCCAGGACACGGACTTCTCGGAAGAAACCACCGCGCTCGCCAAGGCGCAGATCCTGAGCCAGGCGTCGACCGCGATGCTGAGCCAGGCCAACCAGTCGCAGCAGGGCGTGCTGAAGCTCCTCGGCTAATCGCCCTGGGCGAATGCCGACCGCGGTTATCCCCTCGGTCGCGGAAGGTGGACCCCCCGGTACCTTATAATAGGGTGCCGGGGGGCTCCGCCCGAAAAAACGCGCCCAAACGACTCTTTTCTCTAAAGTCTGGTCCCAGGCGGTCGTTACCCGTCTTGGCAGCTCGACCTTCGCCTTGGGGGCGGCGGAGAGCTCCGGCTTTGGAGAACGACCATGACGGTTATCGCCAGTAATATTTCGGCGTTACGCGCGTCGAGCGCCAACGGCGCCGCATCGGAAGCGCTGAACGTATCAATGGAACGCCTGTCGACCGGCAAGCGTATCAATTCCGCGAAGGACGACGCCGCCGGCCTCGCCATCGCCGCGTCGATGACCGCGCAGGTGCGCGGCATGAACCAAGCCATCCGCAATTCCAACGACGGCATCTCGATGGCGCAGACCGCCGAAGGTGCGCTCCAGGAAGTGAGCAACATGCTCCAGCGGATGCGCGAACTGGCGGTGCAGAAGGCCAACGGCATCTATTCGACCAACGACAAGGCGAACATCACCTCGGAACAGAACGCCCTGGCGGCACAGGTTTCGACGATCCTTCGCAACACCCAGTTCAACGGGCAGAAGCTGCTGAACGGCCAGGCTGGCAATTCGGGCGCGGTCCAGATTCAGGCGGGTGCGAACACCAGCGATGCCATCACCATGAATTTCAGCGACCTGACGGCGGCGACCGAAATGACCAACGTCATGGTCCTGGGCGACCCGAATGTCAGCCCGCCGACGAGCAGCTCGGTCAAGGATACGGCGACGCTCGAGAATTTCGACTCGGCCATCGGCAAGGTCGCCAATATCCGCGCAGGCCTGGGTGCCACGCAGAACCGGCTCCAGTCGGCGGTCAACAACCTGACCTCGAACGTCACCAACCTGACGGACGCGCGCAGCCGCATCGAGGACACCGATTTCTCGGCCGAAACCACTGCGCTCGCCAAGGCTCAGATTCTGAGCCAGGCCTCGACCGCGATGCTGAGCCAGGCCAACCAGTCGCAGCAGGGCGTGCTCAAGCTGCTCGGACAGTAATTCCCGAATCCTGAGCGCCCCGGCACCGCGCCCCCACTCGGGTGACGGGGCCGACCGGCCGAGAGATCCTCACGGACCGGTTTGCAGGACAAACCCCGGCGGCAGCGATGCCGCCGGGGTTTACTCGTATCGACTCAATCCGCGCGCAGCACCAGGGCAGGCGAGGTCCGCCCCGCGCGCCAGGCGGGATAGAGGCTGGCCAGCACCGCACCCGCCAGCACGCTCGACGCGATCACCGCCAGCTCGCGCGCCGAAATCCCGATCGGCAGCGACAGGAACACGTCCCATTCGGCCTGCCGCGCAGGTGACAGATGGCGGACGGCCGCGACGATCGCAGCCCGCTGGGTCAACAGGGCGGCGGCCAGCGACAGGCCGATGCCCGCCCCGATCAATGCGATGATGCTGCCCACGGTGGCGAAGATCCGCATGATGCTGCGCGCCGTCACGCCCATGGTGCGCAGGATCGCGATCTCGCGCCGCTTGGCCCGTGCGAGCAGGGTCATCGACGACAGGATGTTGAACAGCGCGACCAGGGTGACCAGCCCGACCGCGATCGTCATGCCGATCTTTTCGGTGACGAGGGCGGCAAGCAGCGCGCGATTTGCCTGTTGCCAGCTGATGATCGGATAGGCCGGACCCAGCCGCCGTCGAATCGCCGCCGTCACGGCCGCTTCTTGCGCGGCGTCGGCCAACACCACCGCGACGCGGCGGGTGACGGCCGAGTCGTCCTGAAGGAGGGGCAGCGAATCGAGCGGGGCATAGACCGTCACCCGATCGCCGCCCTTGTCGTCGTCGGGATAAAAGGCCGCGACCCGCGCCGGGGTCAGGTCGAGCGACAGGGTGCGGTCGGGGCCGAGCAGGACCCGGCCGATCGCGATCCGGTCGCCGGGGAACAGGCCCAGTTGCAGCGCGGCAGTCTGACCGATCGCCACCGCATTTGCGGGATCGGGACTATGCGCCAGCGCCGAGCGCATCGTCGGCACAAGTCTATAGAGTGTGCGTGGATCGCGGCCCTGCAATGTGATGGGCGTGATCCGGCCGTCGATCGACAGACCGGCGGTGATCTCGCGGATCGGCTCGGTGCGGATGACGCCCGGGATGCGGGCGATCATAGCGGCGACCTGCGCCTCGGTCGGTCGGGCGTCGGCGGGCAGGGTGACGCTGAGATGCCCGTCGACCGGCGCGACGCTGTCGGCCAGCCTGGTCTGCGCGCCGTTCATCACCGCGATGACCAGCACCAGCGCGGCGACCCCGATCATGACGCCGGTGCAGCCGATCGCCGCCACCAGAAGGACCAGCCGCCCACCCGCACCCGGCCACAGATAGCGGGCGATCAGATGGCGTTCATGGCGTGCGAGCATCGGCGTCCCCGGTCATCGGGGACGCGCTTAGTATATGTGGAGTCTGTCGGGAATGGGCGCCCATTCCTCCCCTTGCAGGGGAGGAATGATTTACCGCTGGCTGGCGAGGGCCTTTTTCAGGCGGGCATGCGCCGCGCTCTTGATCTGGCAGACGCGTGCGGCGCCGACGCCCAGCACCTGGCCGATTTCCTCCAGGTTGAGTTCCTCGACATAATAAAGCTGGATCACCATCGCCTCGCGCTCGGGGAGCGCGGAGATGGCGGCGATCAGCGCGTCGCGCAGGTCGCTTTCGGCCAGCTGCTCGAAGGCGTCGGGCGTGTCGTCGGCGAACCAGGGCAGGTCGTCCGCATAGACATCGTCGATCGCTTCCATGCGAACGGCCTCGGCGGTCTTATAGTCGGCGCGCAGCCGTTCGACCGTGATGCCCAGCTTTTCGGCGACCGCCTCGTCGGCCGGGGCCTGGCCCTCGGTCTGCGACAGCGTGTTGACCGCCTCGTGATACTGGCGGCGGCGACGCATCGCGCCGCGCGTCGTCGTCGCCTGACGCCGAAGCTCGTCGATCATCGCGCCGCGCAGCCGCGACTTCAGATAATGGCCGAACTCGACGCCGCGCTCCTCGAACGAGGCGGCGGCCTCGACCAGCGCGACCAGGCCGACCTGCACCAGATCCTCGACCTCGATCATGCTCGACATGGACCCATGCACATGCCACGCGATGCGCCGGACCAGCGGCAGATGCTGGCGGATGACCGCATTCGCATCGCCGCCGGGCATCCCGGCGCGACGCGGCGCGGGACGATAGGTCAGCGGCTGGTCGGCGACCGTGGGATTGGCCAGCGCGGGATCGAAATTCGCCGGGTTGAAGGTCTGCGCGTCCATGAACGCGCCGCTCAGGGGATGTGCGCTCATGCGGCCAACGCCTGTTGCTGGTGATGATGGGGAGAGCCGATGACGGCGACGACTTCGACCGCCTTGTCCTCGGGCACTTCGAAGAAGGAGAGGACGGGCGTGTCGGGCAGGCAGGTGCGGACCAGCTTGCGCATCGCGATGCGCACGCCCGGCTGCACGACCAGCGCAAAGGGCTTGGCCTCGGCGATCAGCGGCTGGGCGGCCTGGGTCAGCGCCTCGGTGATGCGGCGGCCCAGATCGGGTTCGATCACATGGCGGCGCCCGGTATCGGCGCGCATGGCCTGGCCCAGCAGCCCTTCGAGCTGGCCGTCCAGCGTCATGACGCGCAGCGGCTCACGCATCCCGCACAGCTTCTGGATGATGAGCGCGCCCAGCTGCGGCCGGATCAGCTCGACGATCTCTTCGGCGTCGAGCGTCTTCTGGGCCGCCACGGCGATCGCGCTGGCGATGCGGCGGAACTCCTTCAAGGTGATGTTCTCCGAAAGAAGGCCCTTGAGAACCTGGGTCAGGGTGGTGAGCGGCAGCGGGTTCGGGCTGAGCGAGGCGGCGAGTTGCGCGGCGCGCTCCTTCAGGCCGTCGAGCAGCGACTGGACCTCGTCGGGGCCGAGCAGCTCGGCGGCGTTCGAGGACAGGATGTGGTTCAGGTGCGTCGCCATGACGGTGCCCGGATCGACCACCAGGTAGCCCATGCCGGTGGCGGCATCGGCGTCGCCCTTCAGGATCCAGGTGGCGGGCAGGCCGAAGGTCGGGTCCTTGACCGGCTTGCCGCTCAGTTCGCCAAAGGCCTGGCCGGTGTCGAGCGCCAGCATCTCGTCGGGCGAGACCTGATCCTCGGCGGCGACGACGCCGTTGATGATGATGCGATAGCTATAGGGCGCCAGGTTGATGTCGTCGCGCACGCGCGCCTGCGGCACGACGAAGCCCAGGTCCTTGGACAACTGGCGACGGACGCCGGTGATGCGGGCCATCAACGGCGCACCGCGACGCTCGTCGACCAGCGGCACCAGGCCGTAACCGATGTCGATATGCACCTGCATGCCGTCGATCACTTCGTCCCAGCCGATGCGCGAGGGGTCGACCGGCTCGGGCGCGGGGGCGGCGGGGGCGATGACCGGGCGCTTCTCGATCTGGCGCAGTTTCCAGGCGGTGAACCCGGCGATCCCGGCGGCGGGCAGCAGCACCAGATGCGGCATGCCCGGCAGGACGCCCAGCAGACCCAGGATCGCGGCGACCGGGATCCAGGTCTTGGACGCGCCGAACTGCGACCCGATCTGGCCCGCCAGATCCCTGTCCGACGACACGCGCGTCACGATGGCGGCGGCGGCGATCGACAGCATCAGCGAGGGGAGCTGCGCGACCAGCGCGTCGCCGATGGCGAGCAGGATATAGGTCTTGGCCGCGTCGGCGATGCCCATGCCATGGCTGACCGGACCCAGGATCAGGCCGCCGATGACGTTGGCCGCCAGGATCAGCATGGCGGCGACCGCGTCGCCCTTCACGAACTTGGACGAACCGTCCATCGAGCCGTAGAAATCGGCCTCGGTCGACACCTCGACGCGGCGCGCCTTGGCCTGGTCCGGCGTGATGAGACCGGCGTTCAGGTCGGCGTCGATCGCCATCTGCTTGCCGGGCAGGGCGTCCAGGGTGAAACGCGCGGACACTTCCGACACGCGGCCCGCGCCCTTGGTCACGACGATCAGGTTGATGATCATCAGGATCGCGAAGACGAAGAGACCGACGACATAGTCGCCGCCGATCAGGAAGGTGCCGAACGCCTCGATGACGTGACCCGCCGCGCTCTCGCCCTCATGGCCATGGACCAGCACGATGCGGGTCGAGGCGACGTTGAGGCCCAGGCGGAACAGGGTGGCGAACAGGAGGACGGTCGGGAAGGCCGAGAAGTCGAGCGGCTTTTCGGCGTTCAGCGCGACCATCAGCACGGCCAGGCTGATCGCGATGTTGGCGACGAAGAAGATGTCGAGCAGCGCCGGGGGGATCGGCACGACCATGACCAGCACCAGCAGCAGGATCGCGGCGGGCAGGGCCATGGTGCGGCCGCTAGAGAAGAGCTTGCCCATCGCTTAGCCACCCATCCGTGCGAGCATCATGTAGGCGAGGCGCGCATGATCGGGCTTGGGCCGCAGCACGCTGTCGCCGGTCGTGGCGTTTCCGCGCATCCCCAGCTGGTTCATGGTGCTGTTGGCCCAGGCGATCGCATCGGCGGCGCTTTCGTTGTTGCCGGTGACGACGGTCGCATCGCCGTTCATGCCCTGGAGCGCGAGCGCCTGGGCCGCGAATTGCAGATTGGCGGCGCGCGTCTCGTCGCTGTCGGCCTTGGTGCCGGCCAGCTTGGCGGAGAAGCGGTCGTAAATGTCCGAGAGCGAGCGCGGCTGGCCGTTCGAGGCGTAGAAGACCGAACGGTTGGCGCGCGCGGCGGCGGGGAACAGCGAGGCGCCGCTGGCCTGCGGGTTGCTGGCCATGGTGCCCAGGAACTTGGTCGCACCGCCCAGCCCCAGGAAATGCGCCATGTACAGGTCGGTGCCGTTGGCATCGCGGCCCAGCGTCGATTCCAGCGCGGACTTGTTGTCCGAGGCATGTTCGGCGGCCATCAGCGAGGCGGCGGTCGGATCGTTGCGCAGCCCCATCACCGCCGAGCGCGCGCCGCCGGAGACATAATAGCGTCCGCCCGACTGGCCGATCGCATCGGCGGCCCAGCCCAGGCCATGCTCCGCGCCGTGCTTCTTCACAACCGCCAGCCAGCTCTGCTCGACGAACTGATAGAGCCCCGAGGCGGAGGAGGTGCCCGCGCGGGCATTGGCGTTCAGGCCGGACTCCAGCTTCGCCTGGCCGAGCAGATAGCCGAAATCGACGCCCGTGCGGCTGGATGCCAGCGCGATGGCCGATTGGATTCTGGCGTGGGAGACGGGTTGGACGGTCATGCTGCGGTAAAAAGCCCTTGTTCGGGCCATACACAGCAAGGGGCGTGCCAATTCCTGACGGTGCCGTCAGGGGCGCGACAGGAATCGGCGGAGGGCAATAAAAAAGCCCGGAAAACCGGGCTCTTGTTCGCTCAGGCTAGTTCAGGTTGCCGATCGCCCTGCCGGGGATGCCGCCGCCGATCCGGCAAAGCGGCAACCCGTTGCCGCCCGGCAAGCGGCAATCAGGCATAGGCGCGCATGGCGGGGCGATAGCCCATGCCCGCATCGCCGGTCAGCGTCTGCAGGCGGCGGCGCACATTGGCCGCCATCAGGTTCACATAGATGCGGCAGGTCTCGTTCAGGCGGTTGGCCTCGTCGGCCAGCTCGCGCAGTTCGGGGCCTGCGG
Source organism: Sphingomonas sp. Leaf257 (assembly GCF_001422185.1). Taxonomy (NCBI): domain Bacteria; kingdom Pseudomonadati; phylum Pseudomonadota; class Alphaproteobacteria; order Sphingomonadales; family Sphingomonadaceae; genus Sphingomonas; species Sphingomonas sp. Leaf257. The sequence continues at coordinate 114,063 of NZ_LMMH01000003.1, read as the reverse complement.
GACCGGTGCCGAGCGCGGCGACCTCTTCGATCGCGGCCAGCTTCTCGGTCGTCGCGCGTTCCAGCGCGGCCACGTCGTTGACCTTCAGCGCCGCGATTTCGCGGTGGAGGGCCTCGATGACCCGGATCAGGGCGTCACGGCGTGTCATTTACCATTCCAGTCCAGCTTCAGCGCAATCATCTGGTCGGCGATGGTCGCCGGCAGGATCGGAAAATCGCCATTGGCGATGGCCTTCTTGATCTGGGCGACCCGGTCCATGTCGACCGGCGGCTGCGCGGCCAGGGTGCGGGCCATGTTGCTGACGCCGCTCATGTCGTTCGCCTTGACCGGAGTCTGTGCGGGGCTGGCGGCTTCAGCGAGCGCGTTGGGACGCGTCACGGCGGCGACCCGCCCGACCCTCGCTTCCCCGGCACTCAGCCTTGTTACTTCCACCATGCCCGCACCCTCTGGTTCCGCTGACATGGGGTATAACGGCCGGGGCCGGAGATTCTTTAGCGCGAATTTACGCTTTTTCCCCGTTTTCCGCCGCGCCCGCGCCCCTCATTCGGACCAGCCGGGCAGGGTGGCGCGACCGCTGGCCAGCGCCACCGCCTGGATCGGCTGGCGGGCGGATTCGATGCGGACCGGGAAATGTCCGCCGGGTGCCGCGTCGGCCATGGCAACCCCTTCCCGCGTGATGGAAAAGCCGTCCGATCCCGCTTCGATCACGACCGGGTCGCCGCGCTTGATGACGGGTTCGGCCTTCACCGCCACCGCCGGGATCACGCGCGCCTCGGGCGCGGGCCTGGGGGCGGAGAGCACCGGTACGAAGATGCGCCATTGCGGGCTGGAGCAGGTGACGACCACCGCGTCATGCGCTTCCGTGCGCCAAGACAACGCGACCGTCGGGCACTGGGCGAGCTTCAGCCGGTTGTCGATCGTCGAGCGGGGGCCGCCCTCCACCCCGACCGGTCGGCCGGTAAAGGCGGTGACGGCGGCGTCGAGCGCGGCGATATCCTGGAAACCGGCGGCACCGGCCAGAAGCAGGGACAGGATCATCGTGAGGGTCTCCGTGGGGGTTCGCCGGCAAAGACCAGGGTGACCATCGCGACGCGAGGGCCCGGCTTTCCGGCGGTGGACAGGATCAGGCGGTCGGCGGCGGCGGGCCCGATCAGCGCGGCTGCGGTGCGGGCGCGATCGGCGGCCAGCACGACCGCGCTGCGGGTGACCGGATCGACATCGGCGGCGCTGCCGTCGGTCGCGCCGACGATGGACAGGCGGACGCGCGGATCGGCCAGCGCCTCGCGCGCCCAGGGGACGAACAGCGCGTCGGGCTCGACCGGCACGGCGGACCCGGCGGCGAAGTTCAGCGCGGCGGTGGCGACCGGCATGGCGGGCGGCGGGGCAGGGGGCGCCCGCAGCGCCTGGTCGACATGGTCGCTGCTGCCGAACTGCGCGCGCAGGCCGTTGAGCAGGGCAGGGCGTCGTTCCGCACCCGTAGCCTGGACCAGAACGAGGAAGCCGACCAGCAACAGCGCGAGGTCGGCCAGCGTGATCAGCCAGATCGGCCGCGCGGGCGGCGTTTCGGGAAAAAACGGCTCGGTCATGCGACACTGACCAGATTGGGGCCGGACTTCGGACCCGACTTGGAGTCCGGGCCCGTGCCCCCGCGTGACGGGCGCGGGGCCTCGCGCGCGGCCAGGGCGGCCAGCGGCGTGACGATCCGGGTCCGCTCGAACGCCTCGATCCGCGCCGCGCGACGCAGACGCATCGCGATCGGCTGCGCGACCAGATTGGCGAACAGCGCGCCATAGAGCGTGGCGAGCAGCGCGATCGCCATGGCGCCGCCGATCCGCTGCGGATCGTTCATCGTCGCGAACATGGCCGCCAGGCCGATCAGCGTGCCGACCATGCCCATGGCGGGCGCGATCTCGGCGGCGCCCGTCCAGACATCGGCGGTCGCCACATGCCGTTCGACCCGCGCGGCGCGCGCGAGGTTCAGGCGCGCGGCCACGGCTTCGGCGCCTTCGCCATCGACGATCGCGGCGACCGCCTCGGCCATGTCGGGGTCGGTGATGACCGAGCGGTCGAGCGCCAGGACACCCTGGCGCTTCGCCATGCGCGACAGGTGCGCGATCTGCTCGACCAGCGGATCGGCGGAAAAGGGACGCCTCGGCAGCACCGCGAGTGCGCGCATCGCCCGCCCGGCATCGCGCCAGGGCGTGCGCAGCAGCGTCGCGATCAGCGTTCCGCCCAGCACGATGGCCAGCGCCGCGGCGTCGAAGAACTGATGAAGCGGAGGAAATGCAGTCATGCGCGCACCCACGCAAAGACCGGGCCAATTCGCACACGGGAAGGGCGCGCAAGGCGGCTGCCGGGAGTTCTGCCGCCTGGTTGCCGCCGACCGGCAAAAACCGGCAACCGCTTGCCGGGCCGGGCCTGCCGCCGCCCTGCCGCCCTTCTGATCGAGCAGTTGGCACGGTCATTGCGAGGGCTTGGCCATCGCGAAGTCCCGCGTGGGAAAGGAGGTTGAACGATGGCCGCAGAAACGCTTTTCGGAGTGCACGGTGCCGCACTGGAGGTGCGGGCGCAGCGCATGGGCGTGCTGGCGTCGAACATCGCCAACGCCTCGACCCCGGGCTTCAAGGCACGCGACATCGATTTCAAGGCGGCGCTCGCCTCGGTCGAGGGCGGTCGGGATCAGGGCCGGGGCATCGCGGATGCGATGAAGTACCGCGTGCCGATCCAGACCTCGCTCGACGGCAACACCGTCGAACTCAACCAGGAACAGACCGCCTTCGCCGAGAATGCGGTCCAGTATCAGACGACGCTGTCGTTCCTGAACGGTCGCATCTCCACCATCACCCGTGCGCTGAAGGGCGAATAAGCGATGCCGAACGGACCGCTTTCCATCTTCCAGGTCGCCGGTCGCGCCATGTCGGCGCAGCTGGTGCGGATGAACACCACCGCATCGAACCTGGCCAATGCCGGTGGCATCGCCGGGTCGGTCGACACCGCGTACAAGACGATGAAGCCGGTGTTCCGCACCAGCTTCGACGCCGCGACCGGCCTGTCCACCGTCGATGTCGAGAAGATCGTGACGGCGGGCGAAGACCCCACCAAGCGCCACGACCCCAACAACCCGCTGGCCGACAAGGACGGCAACGTCTTCGAGGCGGCGGTCGATGAAACCCGCGAACTGGTCGACATGATGGAGACCTCGCGCACCTATCAGAACAATGTCGAAGTGATGCAGACGGCCAAGTCGCTGATCCTCGATACCCTCAAGCTGGGACGCTGATCATGGCATCCGATGTGATGGACTCGACGCTCGACAGCCTGGGCATTGCGCGCGCCGGAAGCGCGACCAGCGGCACCACGGCCGCGGCCTCGGCCAAGAAGACGACGCTCGGCCAGACCGATTTCCTGAAGCTGCTGACCGCGCAGCTCAAGAATCAGGATCCGTTCGCGCCGATGGACAATACCCAGATGGTCGCCCAGATGGCGCAATTCTCCAGCGTGGCCGGCATCTCCGAGATGAACACCACGCTGACATCGCTCGCGAACAAGCTGACCGGGACCACGCCCGCAGCCGCGATAAACTATGTCGGCAAGACCGTGCTGACCCAGGGCACGACCGCCTATGGCCGCACCAGCGGCGGCCTGGCGGGCCAGGTCGAACTGGACGCCGCAGCGTCGAACGTGACGGTGACCATCGCCGATGCCAGTGGCGGGGTCGTCAAGTCGCTGTCGCTGGGCGCGCAGAAGGCGGGCACGGCCAGCTATGACTGGGACGGCAAGACCGACGACGGCAAGACCGCCGGATCGGGCCCCTTCACCATTTCGGTGTCCGCCAACAACGGCAGCGCCGCCGTTACCAGCCGCTCGCTGGTCTGGGCGCCCGTCCAGTCCGTCTCGCTGCCCTCCACCGGCTCGCCGGTCCTGACCGTCGCCGGTCTGGGCCAGGTCCAGCTTTCCGCCGTCCGCGCCGTCGGCTGATCCCCCTTTACGCACCAGGAAGATAGCCCATGTCCTTCTACACCTCGCTCAGCGGCCTTCAGGCCTCGCAGACCGACATGTCGGTCATCTCGCACAACCTCGCGAACGTCGGCACCAACGGCTTCAAGAAGAGCCGCGCCGAATTTGCCGACGTGATGGCGGCCAATTTCTCGACCGACCCGTTCAAGCAGGTCGGCTCGGGCACGGTGGTCAAGGCCAACCGTCAGGAGTTCAAGGAAGGCAACTACACCAGCACGTCGAACGCGCTGGACCTTGCCATCTCGGGTGACGGCTTCTTCACGGTGCAGGCCGGCGGCACCACGGGTACGCTCCAATATACGCGCAACGGCTCGTTCCAGGTCGACACGAACAATTACGTCACCGACACGCAGGGCAACCGCGTCCAGGTGTTCCCGGTCGACAAGGACGGCAACGTCACCTCGTTCGGCAGCGACGGCCTGACCAGTCTCCAGCTGCCGGCGACCAGCGGCACGCCGGTCGCCACCAAGAAGGTGTCGATGGCCATCAACCTGTCGAGCACCGCCGTCGCACCGACCGCCGCGTTCGATCGCACCAATATGGGCACGTACAACAATACGACCCAGACCAAGATCTACGATACGACCGGCAATGCCATGACGCTGACCAATTACTATGTCCGCGCGCCGCTGCCGGTCGATGCCAATGGCAATGCGATCCAGCCTGCGGACGGCAGCAGCAACTGGCTGGTCTACAGCTTCGTCGGCGATCAGCAGATGACGACCAATGGCGGGTCGAAGGACCCGATCAAGATGACGTTCGATTCGGGCGGCAGCCTGAAGGCGCCGACCGGGGCGACCAAGTTCGACAATTTCACCCCGCGCACCTCGATCATCTCGCAGCCGCTGTCGATCGACTATACCGGCTCGTCGCAGTCGGGTTCGATCTTCTCGGTCGCCTCGCGTACCCAGGACGGCAAGGCGGTGGGCCTGTTGTCGGGTGTGTCGGTCGGCGACGACGGCCTGGTCACCGCCTCCTTCTCGAACGGCGAGACCGCAGCGCTGGGCAAGGTCGCGGTGGCGACCTTCGTCAACATGCCGGGCCTGCGCCAGGAGGGGAACAGCTATTGGGAGGCGACCGGCAAGTCCGGCGCGGCCAAGTTCGGCACCGCCAACCAGGGCGCGTACGGCGCGATCCGGTCGAGCACCATCGAGGGGTCGAACGTCGACATCACCGAGGAGCTGGTCAACCTGATCGCCGCGCAGCGCGATTTCCAGGCGAATGCGAAGGCGCTCGATACGTCGAGCCAGATCTCGCAGACCATCTTCAACATCCGCAGCTAAGCGAACGCCGGGGGCTAACGGGGAACCGCGATGGACAAGCTGGTCTATACGGCATCGACGGGCATGCGGGCGCATATGGCGGCGCAGACCGCGATCGCCAACAACATGGCCAATGCCTCGACGATCGGGTTCCGCGCCGACCGCGTCGTGTTCGACCGCATCGACCTGAAGGGCGGCGGCGCGGCGTTCGAGGCGCGGATGCCCACCGCCGAGGAAGTGACCGACGCCGACCGTCAGCCGGGCACGATCCAGCATACCGGCAACGCGCTGGACGTGGCGATCGCGACGTCCAGCGCGTGGCTGGCGGTGCAGGCCCCGGACGGGACCGAAGCCTATACCCGTCGCGGCGACCTGGAGGTCACGGCCTCGGGCGTGCTGCAGACCGGCGACGGTTATCCGGTGATCGGCCAGAACGGCCCGATCACGGTGCCGCCGTACAATTCGATGGCCGTCGCCCCCGACGGTACGCTGTCGATCGTGCCGCTGGGCGCGGGGCCGGATACCCAGCCCCAGGTGATCGACCGCATCAAGCTGGCCGACACGCGCGGCACGCAGACGGTGAAGGGTCTCGACAATCTGCTGCGCGTCAAGGGCGGCGGGGCGATGCCGCAGGACATGGACGCCACGGTCCAGTCGGGCGCGCTGGAAGGGTCGAACGTCAACATGACCCAGACGCTGGTCGACATGATCGAGAACCAGCGCAGCTACGAGGTGCAGGCCAACCTCATGAAAGAGGCCAAGTCGTTGGATGAAAACAGCGCATCGCTGATGCGTCTGCCGAGCTGAGGATTAAAGAGACATGTCTTCCGCCGCTTTGCACGTCGCACGCACCGGGCTCGATGCCCAGGATATGCGTATGCGGGTCATTTCGAACAACCTGGCCAACGTCAACACGACCGGGTTCAAGCGCGATCGCGCCGCGTTCGAGACGCTGGCCTATCAGACGATCACCGCGCCCGGCGCGGCCAGCTCGACCGAAAGCAAATATGCGACCGGCCTGAACCTGGGCACCGGCGTGCGGATCCAGGGGACCGCGCGCATCAACACCCAGGGGTCGATGCAGACCACCAACAACAGCCTCGACCTGGCGCTGGACGGTGACGGCTTCTTCCAGGTGCAGATGCCGGGCGGCACGCTCGGCTATACCCGCGCGGGCAATTTCTCGCGCTCGGCCGAGGGGCAGCTGGTCACCGCCGAGGGTTATCAGGTGATGCCGGGCATCACCGTCCCCGAGGGCACGACCCAGATCACGATCGGCACCGACGGCACCGTCTCGGCGACCCTACCGGGCCAGACCGCGGCGGCCGAGATCGGCCAGATCCAGATCGCCAGCTTCCCCAACTCGGCCGGGCTTCAGTCCAAGGGCGACAATTACCTGACCGAAACCCCCGCCTCGGGCGCGGCGAACATGGGCGTCGCCGGGCTCGAAGGGCGCGGCCAGATCCGTCAGGGCATGCTCGAAGGCTCGAACGTCAACGTCGTCGAGGAGCTGGTCGACATGATCGAGACCCAGCGCGCCTATGAAGTCAACTCGAAGATGATCAAGTCGACCGACGAGATGCTTCAGTACGCGAACCAGAATCTGTGACCATGACCCTGCGCTTCCCCACCCTGCGCTTCGACTATTGGACCGAGCTGGCGCTGTCGGCGGCGGCGGGCACCATGGTCGCCGTCGCGCTGATCCCCGCGCCTGCCCATGCCAGCCTGTTCGGTCGCAAGAAGCCCGCCGAGGATTTCTCGACGGTGCGCCCGGCCCCGATGCCGATGCAGCCGGTCGCGCAGCCCGCCCAGCCCAATGGCGGCATCTTCCAGGTGTCGGACGGCTATGCCGCGCTGTACGAAGGGTGGCGCGCGCGCAAGGTCGGCGATCCCCTGACCATCGTGCTGGTCGAGCGGACGGCGGCAACCAAGTCCGCCAATTCCAAGCTCGGCTCCAAGGGCGATCTGGGCCTGGCCCCGCCGACCACCGGCCCGCTGGGCAAGCTGCTCAAGTCGACCGATATCGGCATGAGCGGCAGCCGCAACTTCAACGGATCGGGCGCGGCCGACCAGTCCAACTCGCTGTCGGGTGAGATCACCGTGACCGTGGCGCAGGTGTTTCCCAACGGCACGATGCTGGTCCAGGGGCAGAAGCGCGTGACGCTGAACCGCGGGGACGAGTTCATCCAGATCAAGGGGCTGGTCCGCATGGCCGATGTCGGCATCGACAATCGCGTCGAGTCGACCCGCGTCGCCGATGCGCAGATCGCCTATACCGGCAAGGGCGACGTCGCCCGCGCCAGCCGCCAGGGCTGGCTGAGCCGGTTCTTCCAAGCCGTCAGCCCGTTCTGAGGCCATAGCATATGATCCTCCGCTTCTTTCTCGCGCTCTTCGCCACCTTCGCGATCGCAGGTCCGGCCTCGGCCGACCGGATCAAGGATCTGGGCGGGTTCCAGGGCATCCGTACCAACCAGCTGACCGGCTACGGCATCGTCGTCGGTCTGCCGGGCACGGGCGACGACAATCTGGAATATACCGTCCAGTCGCTGAAGGCGGTGGTCTCGCGCTTCGGGCTGCAACTGCCGCCGACCGCCAATCCGGGCATGAAGAATGCCGCGGTGGTGATGGTGACGGCCGAACTGCCGCCCTTCGCCAAGCCGGGCCAGAAGCTGGACATCACCGTCGCCTCGATGGGCAAGGCCAAGTCGCTTCGCGGCGGCAGCCTGATCCTCACGCCGCTTCAGGGTGCGGACGGCCAGATCTATGCGATGGCGCAGGGGAACCTTGCGGTCGGCGGTCTGGGTGCCGAAGGCGCGGACGGGTCGAAGATCGTGGTCAACATTCCCTCGGTCGGTCGCATCCCCGAAGGAGCGACGGTCGAGCGGGCGGTCGCCACCGGCTTCGACACCGCGCCCAGCCTGACCTTCAACCTGGCGCGCGCCGACTTCACCACCGCGCAGAATGTCGCGCAGGCGATCAATTCGCGTCTGGGCATGGGCACCGCGCAGGCGATGGACGCCGTGTCGGTCGCGGTCCGCGCGCCGATGGGCGCCGATGTCCGCGCCACGCTGATGTCCGAGATCGAGAATCTGAACGTCACCTCGGCCGAGCCGCCCGCCAAGGTCATCGTCAACGCCCGCACCGGCACCGTCGTCATCAACTCGGCGGTCCGGGTCGGCCCGGCGGCGGTCACGCACGGCAAGCTGACCGTGAAGATCGACGAGAATCAGCGCGTCAGCCAGCCCGGCCCGCTCAGCGGCGGCCAGACGGCGGTGACGCAGAAGTCCGGCGTCTCGGTCGAGGAAGAGCGTCGCCCGATGTTCGTCCTGGCCCCCGGTCCCAAGCTGGCCGACGTCGTCAAGGCGGTGAACGCGATCGGCGCGGCCCCCTCCGACCTGGTCGCCATTCTCGAAGCGCTGAAGGAAGCCGGCGCGCTCAAGGCGGAGTTGATCGTCCTGTGACCCAGAGCATTTCACCCACTTCGCCCACGACCGCGGCCTCCGCGATCGCGGGCACGGTGTCCACCGACACCCGCCGCCTGTCGAACGGCGCCAATCTGGACAAGGCGGGCACCCAGTTCGAGGCGATCTTCACCGGCATGATGCTGAAGGCGATGCGCCAGACCAAGCTGAGTGAAACCATGTTCGACTCCAAGGCGCTGGACACGTTCCGGGACATGCAGGATCAACAGGTTGCCCAGACGATGGCCACCCAGGCCCCGCTAGGCATCGGCAAGGCCGTCACCGCCTTTCTGGCGAAATCTCAACCTGTCGTTAACCAGACATAACGTACCGCAGTAACCATGAGCGACCTGCTCTCTATCGGCGCTTCGGGCGTCCGCGCATATCAGACCGCGCTGACCGCCGTTGGTGAGAATATCGCCAATGTCGGAACGGACGGCTATTCGCGCCGGTCGGTCACGATGCAGGAGATCTCGCCCGCCGCTGGTCTGGCGGCGAACAAGGTCTCCGCGGGCTCGGGCGTCGTGGTGCTGGGCATTGCGCGCGCCACCGACGTCTATGCCAGCGCCGCGGTTCGCTCGGCCACTGCCGACCTGTCGCGCACCACGACGGGCGTGACCTGGCTGAACCGGATCGAGGGCGCGTTGACCGGCGATCAGGTCCAGACTCGCCTGACCGCCTTCTTCACCGCCGCGCGCACCCTGTCGGCCGAGCCGACCTCGCCCGCGCTGCGCGCCACGATGCTGGAGACCGCGCGTTCGACCGCGACGGCGTTTACCGCAACCGACTCGGCCTTCGACCAGATCAACGCCGATTTCGACGGTCAGGCGCGGCAGGCGGCCCGTGACCTGTCCTCGCTCGCCACCTCGCTGGTCCGCGTCAATGACGGGCTGGGCCGGACGCAGCCGGGCACGGCGGCGGCGGCGCAGCTGGCTGACCAGCGCGACCAGATCCTGACCCAGATGAGCGCGTTGTCCGACATCACCAGCACGACCGACGAACTCGGCCGCGCGACGGTGCGACTCGGCGATCGGGCCGGGCCGATCCTGGCGGCGACCGACTCCACCGGGGCCGTCACCTATCAGCGCGGCGCCGATGGCAGCGTATCCTTCCAGGTCGCCTTGAACGGGCAGATCAGCGACTTCGTGCCGACCGGCGGCGCGATAGCCGGGATGCTGGACGGGGCCGAGCGGATCAACGTGGCACGCGGCGCCTTTAACCAGCTTGCCAAGAGCTTCGTCGAGACGGTCAACGGCCTTCAGGCCGGCGGCCAGGACCTGAACGGCGCAACCGGTACGGCGATGTTCGGCCTGACGGCAGGCACCGCGCAGATGAGCCTGTTGATGACCGATGGATCGAAGATCGCGGCAGCAAAGGGCAATCAGGGCTCGCGCAATGCCGACAATCTGGCCGCGCTGGAAACCGTGCGCGGGTCGGCGGGCTTCGAGAACAAGCTGACCCAGATCGTCACCGACAACGCAACCACGCTGAAGCAGCGCCAGACCGTCGCCGATGCGCAGTCCGCGATCCGCGACGGGGCCAAGGCCTCGCTGTCGGCGGCCTCGGGCGTCACGCTCGATTCGGAAGCGGTGACGCTGATGCGCTTTCAGCAGGCCTATTCCGCAACCAGCCGGGTGATCCAGGCGGCGCGCGAAACCTTCCAATCCATTCTCGAGCTGCGGTAACGGTCATGCAGATTTCCACCAGCTTCTTCTACGACACCGCCTCGCGGCGGATGACCGAACTGACCGGCAAGGCGAATGCGTTGCAGGTCCAGATTTCGACCGGCAAGAAGTTGACCAACCCGTCGGACGACGCCGCCGCCGCCGCCCAGGTCGCCGAATTTGACCGCCGCGATGCCGACGATGCGGTCTACAAGACCAATTTGACGCTGGCGGGCTCGTTGCTGCAACAGGCGGACACGACGCTGGGCCAGATCGGCAAACAGGTGCAGAAGGCGCTGGAGCTGACGACCCAGGCGGCGAACGGCACCCTGAACGCCGCCAATCGGTCGAGCGTGGGCGACCAGATCGCCTCGATCCGCGACGCGCTGCTCGGCCTTGCCAATGCCAAGGACGCGCGCGGCCTGCCGCTGTTCGGTGCGGCGGCGGGCACCGATGCGGTGACGATGGTCAATGGCCGCTACACCTATTCGCAGGCCAATGTGTCCGATATCCCGATCGCCGACGGCCAGAGCGTCGACGTGTCGGTCGGTGCCGACCGCGTGTTCCAGGCGGGTGCGAACGACGATACGCTGAACGTCCTCAACACCCTCGTCACCGCGTTGAAGTCGGGCGGCGATGCCAGCGCGACGGTCAAGGACGCGATGGACAAGCTGAAGGCGGCCAACGACAATGTCGCGACCGTGCAGGCCTCGGTCGGCGCGCGCGAGGCGCGGGTCGAGCTGCAGCAGGGGCTGCAACAGGCCGCCAGCACCGACCGGGCGCAGTTGCGCTCCAGCATCGAGGATGTCGATCCGGTTGAGACCATTACGAAGCTGCAACAGACGATGACCGTGCTTCAGGCGACCCAGGCCAGCTTCACCAAACTAAGCAGCCTGTCGCTGTTCGACTATCTGAAATGATCGCGGCCGGGCATCGGCCCGGTAACTGTATTTTGACCTTACCAGGCTAGGCCGGTGATCTGACGGGCACTGCGGCCGGTCTTCGGGAGAATCGGTTCACCATGTTTCCTGCCATCGGCCTAGTCATCCTGCTCGGCATGGTGTTTGGCGGTTTCGCCATCACCGGCGGCAAGCTCGGCCCCGTGTTCGAGGCGATCCCGCACGAAATGCTCATCATCGGCGGCGCGGCCGTCGGTGCGCTCGTCATCGGCAACAGCGGTGCCGAGCTGAAGGCGCTGGGCGGGGCGATGGGCAAGATCTTCAAGGGCCCGAAATACAAGAAACAGGACTATCTCGACGTCATCTTCCTTGTCTCGAAGCTGATGAAGATGCTGCGCACCGAGGGCCCGATCGCGCTGGAACCGCATGTCGAGGACCCCAAGTCCTCTTCCGTCTTCGCCGAATATCCCCGGCTGGTCGCCGACCACACCCTGGTTAACCTGATCGCCGACACGCTTCGCCTGGTCGTCGTGTCGTCGGGCACGCTCGACGTGCATGCGGTCGAAGAGGTCATGGACAATGCGATCAAGACCCATCACCACGAGGTCGAGGGGCCGCAGGGCACGCTTCAGAGCCTGGCCGACTCGCTGCCCGCGCTCGGCATCGTTGCGGCCGTGCTCGGCATCGTGAAGACCATGGGCTCGATCGACAAGCCGCCGAGTGTGCTGGGCGGGATGATCGGCTCGGCGCTGGTCGGCACCTTCATGGGCGTGCTGCTGGCCTATGGCATCGTCAACCCGTTCGCGGGACGCCTGAAGCAGGTGATCGACGCCGACGCCGCCATCTATCACGTGGTCAAGCAGATCATCATCGCCTCGCTCCACGGCCATCCCCAGCCGCTGGTCATCGAGGCGGCCCGCTCGGGCATCAAGCACAAGGACCAGCCCGGCTTCGCCGAGGTGTTCGACGGCCTGCGGGGCAAGTAAGCCATGGCCCGCGCACCGCATGGCAAGAACGAGCCGCCCAAGATCGTCATCGTCAAGAAGATCATCGCCGATGGTCATGGCGGGCATCATGGCGGCGCGTGGAAGGTGGCCTATGCCGACTTCGTGACGGCGATGATGGCGTTCTTCCTGCTGCTCTGGCTGCTGGGTGCGACCACCGAGAAGCAGCGCAAGGGCATCGCCGACTATTTTGCGCCGACGCTGATCGACACCAAGTCGACGGGCATCGGCGGCGGGGTGCTCAACGGTGGGCCGGGCGCGGGACGCCAGCAGAGCGGGATCACCGGGCGTATCCAGCTGATCGTGCCCAAGGCGTCGGAGGGCGGCGGCGACAAGGCCGGGACCGGCGACAAGGGTTCGCTGCGCAATCCCAACGCCAAGGCGCAGGATCAGAAGACCTTCGACGCGATCAAGCGCGAGCTCCTGAAGAAGATGGAGGTCACGCCCCAGCTCAAGAAGCTGGCGCAGCAGGTGCGCTTCATCCCGACCGATGACGGCCTGCGCATCGATCTGGTCGACAATGCCGATTATTCGATGTTCGCGACCGGCACGACGAACCTGACCCCGGCGGCGTCCGACCTGATCGGCACCATCGCCAAGACGGTCGCCGACGTGCCCAACACGATCATGATCCGCGGCCACACCGACAGCGTGCCTTACGGCGATCCGCGGGCGATGAACAACTGGCTGCTCTCGTCCAGCCGCGCCGAGTCGACCCGCCGTCGCCTGGCCGCCGGGGGCCTGCCCGAATCGCGGTTCGAGCGGATCGAGGGCGTGGCCGACCGCGAACCGATGATTGCGGGCAATCCCTCCGATCCGCGCAACCGCCGCGTGGCGATCACGCTGCTCTATCGCAAGGGTGTGTTCGGCCAATAGGGGGTGGGGGCGGGCTTGACGATGCCGTAGCTCCGCCACATCCCTCATAAGTAATGCCGAACCGATTGACGGCGCATCGGGATGCGTCGTTCAGCGCATTACAAAGCCCGACGCCCCGGCGATAGCCGATCGCGACGGCATGTCGCAGAACGAGGTTCCGCTTCCGGCCGGAGGGGCAATCGACATTCATCCCGTCTTTTTCCCTCTCCCCTGGATAGGGGAGAGGGTTAGCGCAGCTTGCCAGCGTGCTGGCTAGCGTAGCTTGGGTGAGGGGTTGAGCGAGCCTTTGGCTCGCGCGCCCGCTTTCGCGAGCGCACACCCCTCACCCAGCTGCGACTAAGCCTTTGCTTTCGCAAAGACTAAGTCTGCGCAACCCTCTCCCCTCTATGAGGGGCGAGGGGAAAGAGAAGGGTATCTGATTGTCGGTTGGTCTTGGGAATGACGGCAAAAAGTCTGCTGTTCCAGGTCGCTGATGCGCGCGACATGGGTTGTAAGGTCATGCCGGGTCGGGAATGGCCCGTATTTCAGATAGGCCCATGACCCGTCCGCGCCATGTGCCGCGCCTCACAGATCGGCGACATGCTGGGTAAACAGGGGGTCGAGCGTGATGACCGCGCCGACATGGCGGTCGGCCCCCGGTGGGGAGGCAGGATAGTTCGGCAACGACCGGCCCAAGCGGAAGATCAATCACGTCCCGTCATCGCTGGTGGACGGTGCCGCTTCAATTGCAATGCGTATCCGCCAAGATGAGTGCCGTGCCCCAAAGAAAACCCGCCCGACCATCCATGCTTCGGGAGAAAAGCATGGGCAGCCGGGCGGGTTCTTCATCCATCGATCGCGACGCGATTACTCGGCGTCGGCGGCCTCGCTCTTGCGCGACTTGCGCGGGGCGGGGGCGGCCGCAGCGTTGCGCGGACCGGGCTTGCGGCCCAGGCCGATCTTCTTGGCCATCGCGCGACGGCTTTCCGAATAGCTCTCGGCGACCATCGGATAGTCCGGCTTCAGGCCGTAACGCTCACGATATTCTTCCGGCGTCAGACCATGGGTGGCCAGATGACGACGCAGAGTCTTGTACGGCTTGCCGTCGATCATCGAGACGATGTGATCCTTCGACGCCAGCGACTTGCGAACCGACACGGCCGGAACATATTCGGTCGGTGCTTCGACATCGGTCGCCTGTGGCGCGCTGCCCAGAAGCGAAGACACGGTCTCGTGCATCTTGTGGAGGAACGCCGGAACCTCTTCCGACGAGGTGCGGGTATTGGGATTGCCCAACCACGCAATGGTCAGCTCAGTTGCCAGTTCTACGGCATTCACATCGATAGGGTCGTCGGCCATGATACGCTCCTGTTGTTTTCATGTGACCTAACCGTCAATCGCAGAAGGTCAACCGTTCTGTGCAGCATCGGACCGAATTTAGATGGTTTATGACTGATTTTATATTTGAGTGATGTTCAAGAATGGCATCGATCGGTGGCCAAAATCGTCCAAAGATCGGACAGGTGAAATCTGGGGGGCAGGATATAAATAGCGGCAACATCCTGATTTCGATCAAAGCATATTGCACGGCAGAGGCTCGCAAATCCCGGTATCGATCACGCTGGCAGGCCGAGTGCAAAACCTGCAACCAAAATTGATGAGGTTGCATTTGTGTAAATCGTCCGGCCTCGGCATAGAGAGCGGGCCTTTCAGGCATCCTCTCCTAAAAAACTTTCACGGGCTGGTCTCACGACCGGCCCTTTTTTTGTCTTGCTTCCGCCGTACATCGGCCTAGGCTGTCCCATCGCCGCGCTTCAACGATAGTTATAAGCAGGAGTGGAAGCCGCCGGGAAAACCGGCATCGCGCGTCGGTGCCGGGGGTTGAGCGACTGGGTCGCTCCCCCCGATTTACCTTCCACCTTTGACGGTGTTTCGATCTGCGTCTGGGGATCGGCGTGGCCTTCGACTTCGCTCAGGCGGAGCGGGCTCAGGCGGAGCGGAGCGAAGAATGGTTCTGGATACACGACCCCGTTCAGCCTGGGCGAAGTCGAAGGCCAAGGGCCGAACCTGATGACCATGTCGCCCAGGGGAGACGGGAGAGTCTGCGAACTCGTCCCGCCTGAAGAGCCGCTTTTACCCCTTCGTGTCGGACGGAGAGCGGTGGATGAACTGGTCCAGCGCCGATAGCGCCATGCCGGCAAAGGCGACGACCTCGGACATGCCCGACTTCGTGGTTCCGCCTTCCTGTGGCGGCTCGGGTGTTTCGGGCTGGGATGGCTCGGGCGAGGATGCTGCGCCGTCGCTCGGCCGCTTCGTCGTCTCGCGCGCGAGGGCCGAGGCCGCGACGATCAGCCCGGTGGCGATCAATTGCCGCCCGGCCGGGCTCCGCGCCTGATCGAGCAGCGCCTGACCGATCCGGTGCAGGGACGAGGGGCCGGAGGACGTGCCCGGCTGTTCGTCCAGCTTGGCCTTTTTCTGCTTTTTCTTGTGCTTCTTCTTGCCCATCGGCCTGGCCTCGCAATCTTGTGTATTCTTGATGTAATACACTTGGCGCGGTGTTCAAGCGGCAGGCGATGTCACCCCGCCAAAGCGCGGGCGCGGCGACGCTGGACCGAGCTGCCGATGCCCAGCGACTCGCGATATTTGGCGACCGTGCGCCGGGCGATGTCGAAACCCTTGGCCTGGAGCAGCTCGACCAGCGTGTCGTCCGACAGGATCTTGGCACCCTCGTTCGCGATCAGCGTCTTGATCGCGCTCTTCACCGCCTCCGCCGATACGGCGTCGCCGCCATCCGCCGCCGCGATACCGCTGGTGAAGAAGAATTTCAGCTCGAACAGCCCGCGCGCGCAGCTGAGATATTTGTTGCTGGTCACGCGGCTGACGGTCGATTCATGCATCCCGATCGCCTCGGCGACGCGGGCGAGCGTCAGCGGCTTCAGATGCGCGACGCCGTGGAGGAAGAACGCCTCCTGCTGCTTCACGATCTCGGTCGCGACGCGGATGATCGTCCGCTGCCGCTGGTCGAGTGCCTTCATCAGCCAGTTGGCGCTGGCCAGGCAATCGGCCAGCCATGCCTTGGACCCCTTGTCCTGCGGGCCGTGGCGCAGTTCCTGATAATAGCGGCGGTTGACCAGCACGCGGGGCAGGGTGGCGGTGTTCAGCTCGATGCCCCAGCCATTCTTGGTCCGGGTGACGAACAGGTCGGGCACCACCGCCTGGCACGGCTCGCCGCCGTAACGGCAGCCCGGCTTCGGATCATAGCCGCGCAGCTCGCGGATCATGTCCGCCATGTCCTCGTCGTCGACGCCGCAGAGGCGCTTCAGCCGAACCAGTTCGCCGCGCGCCAGCAGGTCGAGATTGGCGATCAGCTTGGCCATGCACGGGTCGTAGCGGTCGACCTCCTTGGCCTGTAGCGCCAGGCATTCGGCCAGATCGCGCGCCCCGACACCAGTCGGGTCCAGCCCCTGAACCACCTTCAACACCGACTCGATGCGGGGGAGGGGGATGCCCAACCGCCCGGCGATCTCGTCCAGCGGCACGGTCAGATAACCCGCCTCGTCCAGCTGGTCGATGATATGCGCAGCGATGGTCAGGTCGGTACCGGACAGGATCAGCGCAATCTGCGCCTCCAGATGCTCGGCCAGATTGGGCGCATCGTCGGGCAGCGAGTCCCAGTCCGGCCCGTCCTCGCCACCCAGTCCGCCGCTGCCGCTCGTGCCGTTGAGCGATAGGCCGCCGTCCGGCCCGGTGCCGCCATCGACGACGCTGTCCTGCTGATGGCTCTCGGTCGCGTAATCCAGGTCGAGGCCCCGGTCTTCGGAGGGCGCCGTCCCGGCGACCAGTTCGTCGGCCCCGGCGGGCGCCTCGCGCTCGGGGCGTTCGGGTGTCGCCACTTCGCGCACCGCGCCGGCGTCGAGCAGGGGATTCTTCTCCACCTCCTCGGCGATGAACGCCTCGACCTCCAGATTCGACAGCGTCAGCAGCTTGATCGCCTGCTGAAGCTGCGGCGTCATCACCAGCGATTGCGACTGGCGGATGTCGAGACGCGGGGCGAGGCTCATATGGCCATTCCTGCCGCTGGGCACCATCCGGAGGATGTGTCGCCCTCTCGATGGCGGGACACCCCTCCGTCAGGGCTTCGCCCTGCCACCTCCCCTGCAAGGGGAGGAATAGAGGGAATGCCGGTCCTCATGCGATCAGAGCGAAAAGCCCTCGCCCAGATACAGGCGGCGGACATTGGCGTCGGCGACCAGTTCCTCCGGCGATCCGCTGAACAGCACGCGCCCGTCATAGATGATGTAGGCGCGGTCGACGATGTCCAGCGTCTCGCGGACATTATGGTCGGTGATCAGCACACCGATGTCGCGCCGTTTCAGGTCCTTCACCAGATCGCGGATGTCGGCGATCGAGATGGGGTCGATCCCTGCGAACGGCTCGTCGAGCAGCATGATCGACGGATCGGCGGCCAGTGCGCGGGCGATCTCGGCACGGCGGCGCTCGCCACCCGACAGCGCCATGGCGGGCGCCGCGCGCAGGCGGGTGAGGCCGAATTCCTCGAGCAGCTTGTCGAGCTTGCGCGCGCGCTCGGCCGGGTCGGGCTCGGCCAGTTCGAGCACGGTCAGGATATTCTTCTCGATCGAGAGGCCCCGGAAGATCGAGGTTTCCTGCGGCAGATAGCCCAGACCCAGAATGGCGCGGCGATACATGGGCAGCCCGGTGATATCCTCGCCGTCCAGCATGATGCGGCCCGAATCGGGCTTCACCAGGCCCATGACCGAATAGAAGCAGGTCGTCTTGCCCGCGCCATTGGGGCCGAGCAGCCCGATCACTTCGCCACGCCCGACCGACACCGACACGTCGGTCAGGACGACGCGCTTGTCATAGCTCTTGGCGATCGACACGACCTGCAGGCCATTGGCGACCGGCGGCTCCGACACGGGGGCGTTGCGATGACTTGCCTCGCGAATCGGGGTTTCCATGTCCATCGGCCCGTTTCTTTCCTTAGCTGATCGAACGTTAGCGCGGGCATGGCACCCGCGTCACGCCTCAGTTGCGATCGGGGACCGAGAAGGTGCCCGTGACCCGGCCCGACGGCGCGCGGTTGACGGTGCCGCCATTGCCCGACGACGCGCCGCCCGATACCGACGACCCGTCGATCACCGCGCGGCCGGTGTCGAGGTTCAGCGTCAGCCGTCCGCCATTCACCGTATTGCCACCCTGGGTCAGCGTGACATTGCCCAGCATGGTGATGACCCGCCGGTTGAGGTCATAGATCGCATAGTTGCTGCGCGCCGTCTGGTCCGGCCGCTTGACGACGACCCCGCCCGAAGCGTCGAAGCGCGACACCTGCGGCTTTCCGCCCAGCACCTGGCCGGTATAGAATACCGTCATCCGCGCCGCCGTCAGCGTCATCTCCGCCTGGCGCAGCGAGACGTTGCCCGACAGGACGGCGCGGTTCTGCTTGTCCTGCAACTCGATGACGTCGGCACCGAAATCGACGGGCGCGCGGCTGTTGTGCTTGACCTGCGCGGCCGCGGACACTGCCAGGACGAGAAGGGCCGGAGCCGCAGCGGCGAAGAGCTTGTGCATGGCGGCTATTTCGGGCTTTACGGGACGATGCGCAAGCGGGCGTTGCCTTCCAGCCGGACGGAACGATTTTCCAGGTCCGCCCGCATCTTGTTCGCGCTGAAATTGCCCTGCGGCACTTGGCCGGTCACGGCGCCGCCCGACACCAAAGTCCGCTGTTGCAGGTCGATGGTCGCGTCATGCGTGCGCAGATCATATCCGCCCGCCGATTTGAAATCGAGCGGCCCGTCCAGCTGCACCTGTTCGGTGCGCATGTCATAGCGGCCCGAATTGGCGCTGACCGTGGCGGGCCCGTCCGACAGGCGGATGGCGGCGGACAGCTTGTTGAGCTGCACCACCGGCTCGGCCGAGCTGCGCTGGATCGCCGAGCCCGCGTCGAGCGAGAAGGGCTGCCCCTTGTCGTCGACGCCGCGATACTCCGCCGCCTGGATCTTCATCCGCTCGCGCGCGACCTCGACCTTCTTCTTGTCGAGGACGAAGGACACTTCGCTGGACGAATAGATCGGCGCCATTACCAGGAACGCCGTCAGCACGCCGATCGCGCTGGGCAGCATCCAGCGCGCCAGCGTCACGAAACGGTCGTGACGGCTGCCCGGTGCGGCCCAATGCTGGCGCTGGGTACGGACGCGGTCGGCGATCTCGGACATGACGGCTCCCTATCGTGCCCGGATCAGGCGTCAATGATTCAGGCGTGGGCGAAGATATCGACCTCGGGCCAGCCCGCCAGATCCAGCTCGGCGCGTGCAGGCAGAAAATCGAAACAGGCCTGGGCCAGTTCCATCCGGCCTTCGCGCTCCAGCCTTTTGTCGAGTTCCACCTTCATCCGGTGCAAATAGCGCACGTCCGACGCGGCATATTCGCGCTGGGCGTCGGACAGCTCGGGCGCGCCCCAGTCCGACGATTGCTGCGCCTTGGACAGCTCGACCCCGAGCAACTCGCGGACCAGCTCCTTCAGGCCGTGGCGGTCGGTATAGGTGCGGATCAGCCGCGAGGCGATCTTGGTGCAATAGACGGGCGCGGCTACGACACCCAGATAATGGCGGATCGCGGCGATATCGAACCGCCCGAAATGATAGAGCTTCAGCCGCGCCGGATCGGCGAGTAGCGCGCGGAGGTTCGGCGCGGCATAGTCGCTGTCGGGCGCGAAGCGGACGAGATGCTCGTCGGGGCCGCCGTCCGACAGCTGGACGACGCACAGCCGGTCGCGCGGCGTGATGAGGCCCATCGTCTCGGTATCGACGGCGATCGAGGCGCCGGGGGCGAACAGATCGGCGGGAATGTCTTCTTCGTGCAGGTGAACGGTCATTCTGAATGCCCTAGCGGCGGCGGGGCCAAGCCTCAACCGCGATCGGGCGGGGCGACGGAGAAAAGGCGGTCGCGACAGAGGCTCGCAGGGGCCGGCCGGTGATTCGCCGATTCGCAAGAAGATGTTGTGGAGTTTCGGCCACAATTCCGACGTAATCTGCCTCGTTCGCGCCAAAGCGAGACTGGTTCGCACGATTTCGTTCGCGATGGCTGTCCTTCTGCGTTATGCATCCCCACTAGGCGCAAAAGGTTTGGCGCCAAAAGATCCGCGCTCTTCGTCCGGCGCACGGTTCTTGAGGACAGGATTTGCGGGCGAACCGGGAAGACGAACAGGGCTTATGAGTTTCGATAGAGGTAGCCGGGGCAATCGCGGCTCGCGTGGCCGCGACAAGCGGGACAATTTCGGCGGCGGCGATGAAGGCGGCTTTGGCGGCGGCTTCGGCGGCGGTGACCGCTTCGGTGGCGGCGGCTTCGGCGGCGGTTTCGGTGGCGGCGACCGCTTCGGCGGTGGTGGCGATCGTGGCGGCTTCGGCGGCGGTGATCGCGGCGGCTTCGGCGGCGGCGGCGGTGGTTTCCGTGGCGGCGGCGGTGGCGGCTTCGGCGGCGGTCGTGGCGGCGGTGGCGGTATGCCCCCCCAGGTCGTTGGCGAAGGCACGGGCGTCGTCAAGTTCTTCAACGCGCAGAAGGGCTTCGGCTTCGTCGTGCGCGATGACGGCGGCGAAGACGTGTTCGTTCACATCTCGGCCGTCGAGCAGGCGGGCCTGACCGGCCTGGCCGAAGGCCAGCCGCTCGGCTTCACCCTCGTCGATCGCGGCGGCCGCATCTCGGCCACCGAACTGAAGATCGAAGGCGAGCCGATGCCGGTCCAGGATCGTGCCCCCCGCGAGCCGCGCGAAGGCGGTTTCGGCGGCGACCGTGATCGCGGTCCCCGCGGCGGTGCGGCCGGTGGTTTCGGCGGCGCTCCGCAGCGTCAGCTGACCGGCGAGAAGGCGACCGGTACGGTCAAGTTCTTCAACGCGATGAAGGGCTTCGGCTTCATTCAGCGCGACGACGGACAGCCCGACGCGTTCGTGCACATCTCGGCCGTCGAGCGCGCCGGCATGGGCTCGCTGAACGAAGGCGATCGCCTGCAGTTCGAGATCGAGGTCGATCGTC
This sequence comes from Sphingomonas sp. Leaf257, assembly GCF_001422185.1. Classification (NCBI taxonomy): domain Bacteria; kingdom Pseudomonadati; phylum Pseudomonadota; class Alphaproteobacteria; order Sphingomonadales; family Sphingomonadaceae; genus Sphingomonas; species Sphingomonas sp. Leaf257. The sequence continues at coordinate 92,855 of NZ_LMMH01000003.1, read as the reverse complement.
GCGGCAAGTACGCAGCGGTCAACCTGCAGAACGAGGGCTGATCCCCCTCGGCTGAATAAGCCTCCCTTTTCGGGCGTTGAGGCCCGGCGTTGCAGCGATGCGACGCCGGGCCTTTTCGTTATCTGGGATAAGGAAGAACGGCGCGGTAATGAGAGCGGCTGCTCGCTGCTCAAATAGGTGAGGGGTTATCCCTCGGCCTTGTGATCGCCGCGACGGCTCAGGCGAGAAAGCTGACGGGCCAGAACCTTGACGGCCACGGCATGGGCACCAACCCGTCCGATCGCAGAGGCCGCCTGATCGATGGTCCCGACCGCCTCGGCGGTGATCGTCGCCAATTCCTGTGCCGCATCGCTTTGCTCGGCGGCGTGATCGAGCGAACGGGTCAGCAGTTCGTCCTGCTCGCTGACCAGCATCTCATAGGCCGCCACCATGTCTCCTGCCGCGCCGATATCATGCGCAATGGCCAGCGCGCTGGCCCCGATATCGTCGGTGGCCGTCTTGGTCCGGGTCGCCAGCACCGACATTTCCGTTGCGACAACGGTAAAGGCGCTGGCTCCCGATTCGGCCCGAGCGGCTTCGATCCGGGCATTCAGGCTGAGGATTCGGCTTTCCTGTGCGATGGTGGCGATGGCGGCGCTGATCGAGGCAACGCGACCAATCGACTGGTCCAGCGTATCCACGACCGGCTTGTTGGCGGAGAGCGATTCGCGCGCCAGTGCCAGGGCTTCGGCCTGTTGCTTGACGGCTCCAGCCATGACGCCCGCCGCGGCCTCCAGACTTGCGGCGAGTGACGCCACACGCTCGGCCTGATCGCCCATGCCCCGGACGCTGGCGGTCGCGGCTTCCGCTTCCGATGCGACGCAGCCCGCAATATCGATCAGGCGGTCCGCGATATCACTCAGGTGCGCATCCAGGCTCGGCGCGACGGGCGACGCCTGTTGTGCCATCAGTGCGGTGTCTGGCGCGCAGCCGCCAACATCGTCTCGGACAGAATGGCATAGGCCGCGCCCCACGCAGCCTCGGTATCGCGGTCGAAACCGCCGCCCAGCCCGACACGCAGCGTTTCGATCAGCGCCGATCCGACCGCCTCATAATGATGGGGCTTGGCCCCATAGCCGACATGCCGAATCGCCAATTCACGCGCCACCGGAACGACCGTATCGAGCCGGTCGAGCGCATCGACGACCGTTGCCAATGTCAGGAACAGCTTGCGTCCCTGCGCCTCCATGTCGTTCCCGAACAGGGGACGGGTGTCGGGCGCCAGCGCGAAAAGTCGGCGATAGAATTCGGCAGCCGCCTGGTCCGTCAGGGGAAGGACCGCAGCGAAGCTGTCCTGGACAAGGTCGATCTGATGAGCCGTGAGCATCATTTTACACTAAGCGCTGGAGTGGAAACGAACCCTTAAGGTCCTTGTGTAACTGCTATGGTACCAGAATCGGGCCCGGTGGTTTTTCCACTGCGAACTCAGGGGTATGGGTCGCGGAGTGTCGATGGACCTGCGCGACGCCCTGGCTCAATTATTTGCTGGCATCCCAATGACCATGGCGCTTGCCTCGGCCGCTTTCCAATTGTACCAATCGATAAAGACTGATCTTTTTGGTCGAGAAGGGACGTGAATATGCGCCAGCCCCTGCCACCATTCACCACCGAAACCGCCATGCAAAAGGTGCGCGCGGCCGAAGATGCCTGGAACAGCCGCGATCCCCAACGGGTCGCGCTGGCCTATACGCCCGACTGCCCCTGGCGAAACCGCGATCGGTTCCTGGCGGGGCACGACGCGATCGTCGCCTTCCTCCGGGACAAATGGGAACGCGAGCAGGATTATCGGCTCATCAAGGAAATCTGGGCGCATCAGGACAGCCGGATCGCGGTGCGCTTCGCCTATGAATGGCATGACGCGCAGGGGCAGTGGTTCCGATCCTATGGCAATGAGAATTGGGACTTTGCCGAGGACGGCCGGATGCGGCGGCGGATCGCGTCGATCAACGATCTGGCGATCAGCGAGGAGGCTCGGTTGTTCCACTGGCCGCTCGGTACCCGCCCGGCGGATCATCCCGGCTTGAGCGAATTGGGCCTCTGACCATGGCGCGGATGATCGCCGAGCGCGCCGACGCACTGCCGGGGCTGGCCGAGGTGTTTCGCGAATATGGCTATGCGGGTGCCAGCCTGTCGCTGATCGGCACCGCGACCGGGCTGGGGCGGGGGAGCCTCTACCACTTCTTCCCCGGCGGGAAGCAGGAGATGGCGGCGGCCGTGCTCGCCGATGTCGCTGGCTGGTTCGATGCCGTGATCTTCACGCCGCTGGAGCAGGCTGACGATCCGCGCGCCGGGATCGATGCGATGATGGTCGAGGTCGACCGTTATTTCCGCTCAGGGCAGCGGGCCTGCCTGATCGGGGCCTGGGGACTGGGCGCGACGCGTGATCCCTTTGCCGATTCGATCGCGGGCTATTTCCGGCGCTGGATCGCCGCGCTCCAGACGCTCTTGGCGCGCGGCGGCGTGGCGGAGGATCATGCCGCCACGCTGGCGCAGGATGTGGTCAGCGGCATCCAGGGCGCGGTCGTGCTGTCCCGCGCGCTGAACGATACTTCGCTTTTCCGCGCGACGCTGGGGCGGCTGACGGCGCGGCTCTATACCGCGCTCGCCGCCGCCTGAACGATCAGATCGCAGCGAGCGCCTGTTCGCAATCGGCGATCAGGTCATCGGCATCCTCGACCCCGATCGAGATGCGCACCAGATTGTCGGTGATGCCCAAGGCCGCCTTGCGCTCGTCGGGCACCGAAAGGTGCGTCATGGCGGCGGGGTGGCTGGCCAGCGTCTCGGTCCCGCCCAAGCTGACCGCCAGCTTGGCAATGCGAAGCGCGTCGAGGAAGCGGAAGGATTCCGCCTCGCCGCCCTTCAGATATAGCGAGAAGGTCGATCCGCCGCCGGTGCAGTGGCGGCGGTAAATGTCTGCCTGCCGCTCCATCCCCGGCGTGCTTTCCAGAAAGCCGAGATAGCCGACCCGCTCGACCTTGGGATGATCACGCAGGAAGGCGCAGACCTTGGCCGCATTCTCGCCCGCGCGGCTCATGCGCAGCTCCAGCGTCTCCAGCGAACGCAGAAGCATCCAGGCGGTATTGGGGTCGCAGATGGTGCCGATGGTGTTGCGCATCGAACGGATGGTGGCGATGTGCGCCTTCGACCCCAGCACGCCGCCCGCGACCAGATCCGAATGGCCGCCCGCATATTTGGTGAGCGAATAGACGACCAGATCGGCCCCGTGCTTGAGCGGACGCTGCCAGAGCGGGCCGAGGAACGTGTTGTCGATCGCGATCGGCGGCTTTTCGGCCGTGTCGGCAAAGACCGCATCGCGTGCGGCCGCCACCGCCTCGATATCGACCAGCGCGTTGGTCGGGTTGGCGGGGCTTTCGAGATAGATCATCGGCACGCGGCCCATGCCCGCCGCCTTGGTCAGCACCGCGTCGATCTCCTCGCGCGTCGCGCCCGCGGGGAAGTCGAGCCACTGGACACCGAACCGGCCCAGGATGCGCCCGATCAGCGTCTCGGTCGCGGCATAGAGCGGGCCGGAATGGACGATCACGTCGCCCGGCTGGACCATCGACAGGAACAGGGTGGCGATCGCCGCCATGCCGCTGGAGAAGGTGAGGGCATCCTCCGCCTCGTCCCAGATGGCGAGGCGGTCCTCCAGGATTTCCTGGTTGGGTCCGTTGAAGCGCGAATAGACCAGGCCGTCGGCACCGCCCGGCCGCTTGCCGGTGACACCCTCGAAATGCCGCTTGCCCGCCGCCGCATTGGGGAAGACGAAGGTCGAGGTCAGGAAAATCGGCGGCTTCAGCGAGCCTTCGGACAGCACCGGGTCGAAGCCATGACCCATCATCAGCGTGGACGGCTTCAGCTTGCGGTCGCCGATGCTGGTCACATCGCTCTTGGCGGCCGTGTTCGGGTCTTGCGGCGGGACGCCGGTCAAATCGGATTCGGTCGGCATGTCGGTCTCCTCGGGAACGGATGCCGCTCTGTCGGCGGCCATGTCCCCAGGATAACGCGGCGAATGGCTTTGGCGAGGCTCAGGCGAGGCCGATCAGCGAAATCTGGCGGCCGTAAGAGGGTTCGTTGCGGTGCGTCGCGCGGCGGAAGCTGAAGAAGCGGTCCTCCTGCGCATAGGTGTCCTCACCCAGCGCCGCGACGCGCGCGACACCTGCGGCGGCCAGGCGGTGGACGACATAGGCTTCCAGGTCGAACTGGTAATGATCCGCGCGGGTGCCATCGGCGAAGAAGCGCTCATTCTCGGGTTCGGCCTCCGCGAAGCGGCGTAGGAAGGCGGCGTCGACTTCATAGCTGGCGCGGGCGATGCACGGGCCGATGGCGGCGGCGATCCGCTCACGCCGGGCGCCCAGCGCCTCCATCGCGAGCAAGGTCGCATCGGTGATCCCGCCCAGCGCGCCCTTCCACCCGGCATGGGCCGCGCCGACGACGCCCGCTTGCGGATCGGCGAACAGCACCGGCGCGCAATCGGCGGTCAGGATGCCGAGCAGCAGGCCCGGTCGGTCCGTCACCAGCGCATCGCCATGCGGGCGGACATCGTCTTCGGGCGGAGACAGCAGCGTCACCGCCTCTGCCGAGTGAATCTGGTAGCAGGTGATCAGCCGCGAACCGGGCAGCACCGCATCGCGCGCGCGACGGCGATTTTCGGCGACCGAATCTGCATCGTCCTCCGAACCCAGCCCGACATTCAGGCCGCCATGGATCCCTGCCGACACGCCGCCGCGCCGTCCGAGAAAGCCGTGCACGATAGGCTCCAACAGGGGCGTGCGAAGGGTTTCGATGGTCATAGCGACAGCCTCATGATCCGGTCCTCGTCGATCGTCCCGCCCACGGGAAAGTCGTAGCGCCCGATATCGACAAAGCCGTAGCGGGCATAAAAGGCCTTGGCCCGGTGGTTGTCGACATAGACCGACAGGATCAACTCGCCCGCCCCGCGCGCCCGCGCCGTGGCGATGGCCCAGTCCATCAGGACGGGGCCGACGCCCGCGCCCAGATGGCTGGAGGCGACATAGAGCTGATAGAGTTCGACCGCATCGTCTGGCCAGTCGCCGGGAAAACCCACGGGGCCGATCTTGGCGAAGCCGATGATCGCATCATCCTCGGTTGCCAGCCGGATGGTGAAGTCGGCATGGCCGATTTGGGCAGGCAGGCCTTCGGGGCCGAAGGCTTCATTCAGAAAGGCGTTCAGGTCGGCGGGCGGATAGAGATGGCCGAAGGTGTCGGTGAAGGCGGCGCGCGCCATCGCGGCCAGCGCCTCGCCATCGCCGGGCATGGCGTCCCGATAGGCGATCATTCGCCATAGCCCGCAGGCACCGGCCAGTCGGGCCGGGTGACTGCCAGCGCGCGGAACAGCGTGCCCATGTCCTGCATCAACCGGTTGCGATCGGCGAGCAGCGCGTCGGCCCGGTCGGGATGCGCGCGGGCGAGGCTGGCCGTCCGCTGGTCGATGCCGAGTGCGCCCAGCAGGTCGCGCTGCGTCACCGGACCGAAGGCGGCAAGGCCCGTGCCTTGCGCCGCGGCGGCCAGTGTCGTGAAGTCGACATGCGCGCTCAGATCCTGCTCGCCGGGCCGGTCGAACGGGTTGGCATAGGCATGGCCGCGCACCGCCTGCAGCGTGTCGGCGATGGCGGGGCCTTCATAGCCATAGTCGACGATCAACGCCGCGCCACCCTGCGCGGCGATCCGCGCCGATAGCGTGCGCATCACCGCGACGCTGGCGGGGGAAACCTCGATCACCGATCCGGCCTCAGCCTCACGCAGCGGCTCGGGGATGATCTCGCCCGGCACCGGGGGACCCGCGATCGGCAGGAAGAGCAGGTCCTGCGCCGCGACCAGCCGCTCGTGCCAGCCCTCGCCGCGACGGACGAGCTGGCGGATGGGCAGCGCGTCGAAGAACTCGTTGGCGACGACGATCAGCGGTCGGTCGGTCGGCAGCGTCTTGACCGAGTCGTGCCATTGCGCATCGGCCACGCGCTCACCCTGCGCGGTGCGCAGGGTGGCGCTGGTCTCGACGAAATGGATGCCGGGCGTGAAGCCCGCCTTGGCCATGGCGCGCCGGGCATCGGCGGCGAGGGTTCCGCGCCCCGGCCCCAGCTCGACCCAATATGCCTCCGGCCGCCCCGCCCGGTCCCACAGGTCGGCGCACCACAGGCCGACCAGTTCGCCGAACATCTGGCTGATCTCGGGGCTGGTGGTGAAGTCGCCGCCCGCGCCGAGCGGATCGCGCGTGCCGTAATAATGCGCATTGGCCGCGGCCATGAACTGCGCCACCGGGATCGGCCCGGCCAGCGCGATGGCGCGCGCCAACCGTTCGGGCAGCGCGTCCTCGGGCTCCGGCTTGTGATCGGCGGGGGGGATCAGCGGGTTCGTCATGAACCCGCTCTGCCGATCCCATTCCTTCGCCGCAAGGGGATCAGGAAACGCTGTCGGGGCCCGCGATCGGCTCGACCCGGACGCGGCGCGCCTTGGCGGTGTTCATCAGGTACAGCCCGCCCAGGATCATCGGTACGCAGAGCCACTGGCCCATGTGCAGCCCGGTCATCTGGGCAAAGGCGCGCAGTTGCTGGTCGGGTTCGCGGAAGAATTCGACGATGAAGCGTGCAATGCCATAGCCGAGCAGGAACAGGCCCGACAGCTTGCCCGGCTCGTAACGTGCCTTGGTGCGCCAGAAGGCAAAGCTCATCACGGCGAACAGGACCAGACCCTCCAGCCCGGCCTCGTAAAGCTGGCTGGGATGGCGGGCAGGGTCCGGCAGGCCGAAGGGCACGGTGCGCGGGAAGATGATCGCCCAGGGGGCGTCCGACGGCTTGCCCCACAATTCGCCATTCACGAAATTGGCGAGGCGGCCCAGGAACAGTCCGACCGGCGCGGCGCAGACCAGATAGTCCAGGATGCGCAGCCAGCTGAGCTTGTGCTTGCGCGCGAACAGGATGACGCCGATCCCGGTGCCCGCCGCGCCGCCATGGAAGCTCATGCCGCCGTCCCACAGCCGCACGATATGCAGCGGGTGGAGGAACATCTCGGGCGCGTAGAAGATCACATAACCGATCCGCCCGCCCAGGATGATGCCCAGCGTGGCATAGAAGACCAGATCGTCGGCATGCGCCCGCGACATCGGCGCGCCGGGCCGGTCGAGCATCTTGCCCAGATACCACCAACCGAACAGGATGCCGGTGATATAGGCCAGGCTGTACCAGCGCAGCGTGAAGAAGCCGATCGAGAACACATCCGGGTGCAACCCCAGATCCTCGAACCGGATATGGCCGCTGGCGGCCGCGAGCCCAGTGGCGGCAAGCATGGAGAGGATCAAATGCGTTTCCCTTTCTGGTCCGCTTCATAGAGCGGTCGTGGGACAACACCAAGACATGGGTTCGGTGCCGTCCTGTATGGGGGCGGGGTGGGGCGTGGCCTTCGACTTCGCTCAGGCGGAACGGGCTCTTGTATCAGAATCATTTCCCACCTCTGTTCAGCCTGAGCGCAGTCGAAGGCCACGCTGCGACCGGTGGAAATTAGGGCTCACGCGAAGCCGCGAAGAAGAAGGGATTCGCGCGGAGACGCGGAGACGCGGAGGTGTTCGGCCCGGCCGCAAGGCCAGTCCTTCTGTAATGAGCGGCGCGGTCTGCCGATCGAGGCGGCAGGAAAACCCGTGCCCCCAATTCCCTCCGCGTCTCCGCGTCTCCGCGCGAACCAAAATCTTCGCGGCTTCGCGCGAACAATCGACCGCCTCGCTCTGAGACAGTGAATCCCCCCCGCTTGCCTGCACGCCCTTGTCCGCTAAGGCTCGGCCGCGATGGAGTACAACAGGCGCAATATCTTGGTCGGCGGGGGGCTCGGCGCCGGTTTGGTCGTCGCCTGGGGCTTGTGGCCGCGCGCCTATCCGCCGAGCCTGACGACCGAACCGGGCGAGCAGGCGTTCGGCGCGTGGTTGAAGATCGGGCGCGACGGGATCGTCACGGTCGCGGTGCCGCAGGCCGAGCATGGCCAGGGGATCGCGACCACGTTGGCGCAGGTGGTCGCCGACGAGTTGGGCGCGGACTGGCGCACCGTCGCGGTCGAGCCTGCGCCGCCCGGTCCGCTCTACGCCAATCCGGTCGGCGTCGATTCGCTGTTCGAGGGTGCGTTCGGCCGCCTGCCGGAGGGGATGCGCGACGAGTGGCTGCGGCGCGACCGGGTGATGTTGACCGCCGGGTCCAGCTCGCTGCGCATGTTCGAGGGGCCCGCGCGCGCCGCCGCCGCGACCGCGCGTGCGCTGATGGCGCAGGCGGCGGCGCGGCGCTGGGGCGTCGACTGGAGCGATTGCGAGGCCAGGGACGGTTTCATCGTCCATGGCGACCAGCGGCTGCGCTTCGCCGAACTGGCCGAGGCGGCGGCGGGCGAGACGGTGCCCCATCCCCTCCCGCTGGGCAGCGGCGGCGCGGGCAAGCTGGCGGGGAAGGACGTGCCCCGGCTCGATTCGCCCGCCAAACTCGATGGCTCGGCCAATTTCACCACCGATATCCGCCTGCCCGACATGGTGCATGTCGCGCTTCGCCATGCACCGCTGGGCCGGACGCGCACGATCCGCATCGACCGCACGGCGGCGATGAAGGTGCCCGGCGTCGTCGAGGTGATCGAGGGCGAGGATTGGGTCGCGGTCGCCGCCAGCAGCTGGTGGATTGCGCAAAAGGGCCTCGATGCGGCGGCGCCTCGTGCGGTCAGCGACGGGGCGGTGCCGACCTCGCAGGCCATCACCCAAGGACTGGAGGCCGCGCTCAAGGAAGAAGGCCATAGCGTCCTGACGCGCGGCGATGTCGCGGCGGCGCTGGAGGGACCGGGGCTGATCGAGGCGCGTTACCGGATCGGCACCGGCGTCCATGCCGCGATCGAGCCGCGCGCCGCAGTGGCGGCGTGGCAGGATGGCGGGCTGGAACTATGGGTGCCGACCCAGGCCCCCGAGGCGGCGCGCAAGGTCGCGGCGCGGGCGGCGGCCATTCCCGAGGATCGGGTGATCGTCCATGCCATGCCGATCGGCGGCGGCTTCGGCCAGGGGCTGGAGCAGGATGCGGTCGCACAGGCGGCGATGATCGCGGCGAAGCTGAAGCGGCCGGTCAACGTCCAATGGTCGCGCACCGAGGATCTGCGCCGCGACGCCTGGCGCGCGCCCGCCATCGCCCGGATGACCGCGCGGCTGGAGCGGGGCAAGCTGGTCGGCTGGCGCGGCCGAGTCGCGACGCCCTCGACCGGGCGGGCGCTGGCGGAGCGGGTGATGCCCGCCGGGCTGGTCCGCTGGGGGATGCGCGGGCCGGGGCGGGGCGATGCCTATGCGATGGGTGGCGCGGTGCCGCCCTATGCGATCCCGGCGCTGGCGGTGCATCATCACGATGCGGCCCTAGCCGTGCCGACCGGCCATGTGCGCGGCGGCGCGCATGTCGCCAACTGCTTCATCACCGAGTCCTTCATCGACGAATGCGCCCGGGCGGCGGGGGCCGATCCACTGGCGTGGCGGATCGCGATGCTGGGGCAGGAGCCCCGGCTAGCGCGCTGTCTGTCGACCGCCGCCTCGCTGGGCGGCTGGGAAGGTGGCGGGCCAGGCAGCGGGCAGGGCGTCGCCGCGCACGGTTTTCGTGGCAGCTATGTCGCGGTGATGGCGGAGACGCACCGGGACGGGAATGGCCGCCCGGTGGTCGACCGGCTGGTCGCCGCCATCGACTGCGGCCGGGTGGTGAACCCCGATATCGTGCGTCAGCAGGTCGAGGGCGGGCTGATCTTCGGTCTGGCTGCCTTGCGCGGCGGCACGGTCGGGTTCGAGCGGGGATGGGCCGTACCGTCGCGGCTGGGCGCGCTGAACCTGCCGCGCCTCGCCGACACGCCCGACATCACGGTCGAACTGCTTTCCTCCGACGAAGCGCCCGGCGGGGTGAGCGAGCTGGCCGCGCCGCCGGTCGCGCCCGCCATCGCCAATGCGCTCGCCACCCTGCCCGGCTTCCCACGGATACGAAGCCTGCCGATGGAGTTGTCCGCCTGATGCTGCCGCCCGACCATCCCCCCGTCCCGCGCCCGAAGATCGGCGTGCTGTTGATGAATCTGGGAACCCCCGATGCGCCCGATCCGAAGTCGGTGAAGCGCTATCTCCGCGAGTTCCTGTCGGATCGCCGGGTCATCGAGATTCCGGCGCTGCTGTGGCAGCCGATCCTGCGCGGGATCATCCTGAATACCCGGCCGAAAAAGTCCGCCCATGCCTATTCGCTGGTGTGGCGCGACGATGGCTCGCCGCTGGCCGCGATCACGCGGGCGCAGGCGGTGGCGCTGAAGGACGCGTTCGGGCCGGGCGTCATGGTCGACTGGGCGATGCGCTATGGTCGTCCCGCCATCGCCGACCAGGTGAAGGCGATGAAGGCGGCGGGGTGCGAACGCATCCTGCTCGCCCCGCTCTATCCGCAATATTGCGCGGCGACGACCGCCACCGCCAATGACCGGGCCTTCGCGCATCTGGCCACGCTGCGCTGGCAACCCGCGATCCGCACCCTGCCGCCCTATTATGACGATGCGCTCTATATCGATGCGCTCAAGACCCGATTGGAGGCGCAGCTCGCCTCGCTGGATTTCGAGCCGGAGGCGGTGGTCGCCAGCTTCCACGGAATGCCGCAACGGACGCTGGAACTGGGCGATCCCTATCACTGCCATTGCCGCAAGACCGCGCGGCTGCTGGCCGAGGCGATGAAGGATACGCTGAACGGCCGCGAACTGCTGGTCGCGTTCCAGTCGCGATTCGGCCGCGCCAAATGGCTGGAGCCCGCGACCGACACGGTACTCGAAGCGCTGCCGGGACGCGGCATCCGCAAGGTCGCGATCCTCGCACCCGGCTTTTCGGCGGACTGTATCGAGACGCTGGAAGAACTGGCGATTCGCGGGCGCGAAAGTTTCGAGGGCGCGGGCGGAACCCATTTCGCCTATCTCCCATGCCTTAACGACAGTGATGTCGGTATCGCGATGCTGCGCGGATTGATCGAACGCGAGCTTCAGGGCTGGTTGCCGTAGCGTAATATTACGTTGCACCCGGTGTTCGCCATTGCAGAGGGCGCATGCCCCTTTTAAGCCACAATCGAAATTTGGGAGAGGTTGAATGGCACGGGTCGCGATTGTGACGGGTGGTACGCGCGGTATCGGCGAGGCGATCAGCCTGGCCCTGAAGGAGGCGGGCGTGACCGTCGCCGCCAATTATGCGGGCAATGACGAGCGTGCGCGCGAGTTCTCGGAGCGCACCGGGATCAAGGCGTATAAATGGGACGTCGCCGATTATGACGCCGTGCAGGCGGGTGTCGCCCAGGTCGCCGAGGAACTGGGCCCGGTCGATATCGTCGTCAACAATGCGGGCATCACCCGTGACGGCACGCTGCTCAAGATGACCTACCAGATGTGGAAAGAGGTCATGGACACCAATCTGGGCGGTTGCTTCAACATGGCCAAGGCAGTGTTCCCCGGCATGCGCGAGCGCAAATGGGGCCGGATCGTCAATATCGGCTCCATCAACGGCCAGGCGGGTCAATATGGCCAGGTCAACTATGCCGCCGCCAAGTCGGGCATCCATGGCTTCACCAAGGCGCTGGCGCAGGAAGGCGCACGCGTCGGCGTGACCGTGAACGCGATCGCGCCGGGCTATATCGACACCGACATGGTCGCCGCGGTTCCCGCCGACGTGCTGGAGAAGATCGTCGCCAAGATCCCGGTCGGCCGCCTGGGCCAGGCGCATGAGATCGCGCGCGGCGTCGCCTTTCTCTGCTCGGACGAGGCGGGCTTCGTCACCGGCTCGACCCTGTCGATCAACGGCGGTCAGCATATGTATTGAGGCGGAGCGCCTGCATTCCTCCCCTCGCAGGGGAGGAATGCGTTTGAAGGCAAAAACGCCGACCTCCGGTAGGGAGATCGGCGTTCCGTCCTCGATACGCTACGCGAGAAAACTGGGGCGGGTGGGGCAGATACAGGCTCCGCCCGCCCTAACTGTTTAGCGGCAATAGCCCGGACGGCCCGACCGCTCGATCGCGCGGCCCGCCAGCGCACCGGCACCGCCACCGATCAGCGTGCCCAACGTGCGGTCGCCATCGGTGTCGATGGTCCGGCCCAGCAAACCGCCCGCCACCGCACCGACGATGGTGCCGGTCGTGCCCGAGCGGCGGCACTTGCTCGCCTGATACTCGGCGCGGGCGCCGTCGTTATAGCCGCGATAATAGCGATCCGAATGATGGGCCCGGCGATAGCGGTGCGCATCCGCGGCGGTCGCGGGCAGCACGGCGCCACCGATCATCGCCATTGCGGTCGCCGCCAGGGTCAGGGTCTTCATCATGGTCTCACTCCCGAAACTCGTGTCGATCGACGGTCCCGTCCGTCGTCGTTGCACTGCTTCTGGCCGATTCGCGTTGAGCGCTTCCTGAATGTCCCCGTTATCCGCCGTTCAGGCAGCGACGCGTCCGGGCAGGGCAGCAGGGGGGCAGCGAAAGGGGTGTCGTGCTGCGCCGCAATGCGTATGAGGCATCATGCGCATTCTGCTCTCCCGTCTGCTGATATTGGCCCTGGTGCCGGGATGGACGGGTGAACAGCGGCTGGCGCTGTTCGCGGGTAAGCCGCAGATGGATGTGCAGCGGGTCGACCTGGACCCTCGCGATCCGTCGCGGCGGCGGGTCGGGGCGCTGACCTATCTGGGCGGTATCGCGCTGACGAGCCGCCTGCCTGCTTTCGGTGGCTATTCCTCGCTGACCGTGACGGGGGACCAGTTCCTGCTGTTGAGCGACGGCGGCAACATCATCCGCTTTCGCATGGGGGCGGACTGGCAGCCGCACGATCTGCGCTTTTCCAACCTGCCCGCGGGGCCCGGCACGGGATGGCAGAAGGAAGACCGCGACAGCGAATCGCTGGCGGTCGATCCGAAGACGGGCCAACTCTGGGTGGGGTTCGAGGGTTACAACCAGATCTGGCGTTATGCGCCGGATTTCGCCCGCGCCGAGGGGCGTGTCGCGCCACGCGACATGAAGGACTGGCCGCCCAATGGCGGTGCCGAATCGCTGGCACGGATGCCCGATGGCCGATTCGTTACTATTTCAGAAGAGGGCCGGGTTCGCCGCAAGGCCTGGCGCGGCAGCGACGAATCGCGGCGCAACAGCCGTCAGGCGCTGATCTTCCCGGGTGATCCGCTAAACGGCCATGCCCGGCGCTTCGCATATCGTGTATCGCCGCACCATGACGTCGCCGATGCGGCCGCGCTGCCCGACGGATCGCTGGTGGTCGTCGAGCGGCGCTTCCGGCTGCCCTTCCGCTTCTCAAATCGCATCATGCTGGTCCCCGCCGCACAGATCGCGCCGGGGCGGGTGGCGCAGGGGCAGTTGCTCGCGGAACTCGATTCGCCGCTGATCCACGACAATTTCGAAGGGGTGGCGGTGACGCAGGAAGCGGGGGCGACGATCCTGTGGCTGGTGTCGGACGACAATCAGCTGTTCCTGCAGCGCAACTATCTGTTGAAGTTCCGACTGGAGCGCGGGGCGATTCGGTAGCGCTTCGGCGTGGCCTTCGACTTCGCTCAGGCTGAACGGATGTCAGGGTGTGTGGCTTATTCCTCCGCTCCGTTCCGCCTGAGCGAAGTCGAAGGCCAAGGGATAACCTCAAATCCACAACGACGAAAACCCGCCGCTCCGGGGAGCGGCGGGCTTCAACCCGTCAACCGACGCGTCGCTGATTAAGCGGCGGCGGCTTCGGTCTTGGCGGCGGCCAGCTTCTTGACGACGTCGCGCTTCAGGCGACGCACGCGCAGCGAAAGCTGATCGTCCGAGGTCTTGACCAGCCAGTTGTCCAGGCCGCCATTGTGCTCGACCGAGCGCAGGCCGTGAGTCGAAACGCGAAGACGGACGCTCTTCTCGAGCGAGTCCGAAATCAGCGTGACGTTCTGCAGGTTCGGCAGGAACGTACGCTTGGTCTTGTTGTTGGCGTGGGAAACGTTGTTACCCACCTGCCGGCCCTTGCCGGTCAGCTCGCAAATGCGCGACATGATCGTTATCCTGGTTTCAGGCAGTGCCCGGAAAGGCCGCGCCGATACCCCGTCCGGGGGGTGGCGTCAACCGATTCCCCGCAATCGCCCCTGCAATTCGCCACGATCCGCCATGCCGATCGCCGGTGCAACTGCGCTTCGTCGGCTGCGTTGTTACGGCAACGAACCTTTGGGAGCCAGGATCATGCGCGCTTTTCTCGTCCTGTTGGGCATCGTCCTCCTGCTGGCCGCCGGAGCCATGGCGATGGGCTGGATCAGCATCGACCAGACCCGCCCGGCGGTCGTCCAGGCGCCCAGCTTCCGCGCCGAAGGGCCCAAGGTGTCGGTCGGCACGACCCAGAAGACGGTCGAAGTGCCGACGGTGAGCGTCGAAAAGCCCGCCGACACGACCCAGGCCAACGCCCAGTAAGTGGGCCAAAGCAAGCACGCCGAAGCGCCCTTGCCCGGATGACGGGCGCGGGGCAGGGAGGGGCGATGTTTCCGCTCCCCGCTCCGATGCGCGCCGCGCTCGATGCCGCTATCCAGGCGGGGCTGGCAGGCGAGGTGCCGGTGGGTGCGGTGGTGGTGCGGGGCGGTACGATCATCGCGACCGGCGCCAACGCGCCCCGCCGCCTCCACGACCCCACCGCCCATGCCGAAATCCAGGCGATTCGCGCGGCGGCCTTGATGCTGGGGCGGGACCGGCTGGAGGATTGCGACCTGTGGGTTACGCTGGAGCCCTGTGCCATGTGCGCAGGCGCCATCGCCCATGCCCGAATCGCCCGGCTCTATTACGCCGCAAGCGACCCCAAGGGCGGCGCGGTAGAGCATGGCCCACGCTTCTTTGGGCAGCCGACCTGTCATCATCGGCCAGAGGTGTATGCCGGGATGGGTGAGGGGGAGGCCGCTGACCTGCTCCGCAATTTCTTCGCGGTGCGGCGATAGGGCAGCCTCAGGGGGCCTTGCGATTATGGAAGAGGCGAATCAGCAGCATCGCGACAATGGCGCTCCCTCCGCCGACGATGCCCGCACGGAGTGCGGAGTGGGGCGCGATATCCCATGCATCCAAGATCAGGAGCGCGGCAAAGACCAGTATCCCGGTCAGCAGCGCGCCAGTCCGCGTGACGGCAGAAGAATTCTTGTCCGGTCCTTGCGGCATGCGGCTCGTCTGCCCTTTTACGGAAAGAGTGATCCAACACGGGCCAGTAGAGTGTGTCCGCCATGACGGAAGCATGACGGCCCGATGAAGTAGAAAGGGGCCCGGGCGATTTCTCGCCCGGGCCCCTTCCTCAAGCCGATGGCGATCGGATCAGCGCAGATCGCCCTCGCGGATCGGCACGATCTTGATCTCGACGCGGCGGTTGGCGGCGCGGCCTTCCTCGGTGTCGTTCGACGCGATCGGCTGCGACTTGCCGAAGCCGCGCGTGCCGATGCGGGCGGGCTGCACGCCACGCGACGCCAGATAGTCGGCGACCGACGTCGCGCGCTGTTCCGACAGGCGCTGGTTGTATTCCGCGCTGCCGGTCGAGTCGGTGTGGCCATACACGTCGATATAGGTCTGCTTATACTGCGACAGGATGTCGGCGACCTGGTCCAGCGTCTGGCGGAACTGCGGCTGCACCTGCGACGAATTGTAGGCGAAAGTGATGCCCGAGGGCAGGTTCAGCAGCAGGTCGTCGCCCTGGCGGACCACCTGCACATCGGTGCCCGCAGTACGGGCGCGCAGGTCGCGCTCCTGCTTGTCCATATAGGCGCCGATGCCAGCCCCCGCGAGGCCGCCGATGCCTGCACCCAGGATCTTCTCGGTACGGTCGCGACGACCGCCGACCAGATCGCCCAGCAGATAGCCGCCGACCGCGCCGCCGATGCCGCCGATCGCGGCCTTGGACAGGCGCTGCTGCCCCGTCTCCGGGTCGGTGGTGCAGGCCGAGGTGGCGACGAGGGCGGACAGCGCGGCGGCGGTCAGAAATTTGGCGGGCAGTCGCATAAACATGATCCTTGTTAGTTTCGGACGGCGTCTCGACCCCCGGAACGCCGCGTCGGACCGCCTTGTTCCGCAGGTGAACTGAACGGAACATGACGACAGGAGTTGTCGAAGCCCTGTCCGGCCCGCTATGAGCACCCCATAACGATGGCAACGCTGCCCCCCTTTCCGTGGATCGACGTCCTCATCATTCTCGCGCTCGTCGCGTTGAATGGCGCATTCGCGATGAGCGAGCTGGCGATCGTATCGTCTCGCCGTGCCCGCCTGGAGGCGATGGCGCGCAGCGGACGCAAAGGGGCGCAGGCCGCGCTGACCCTGGCCGCCGATCCGGGCAAGTTCCTGTCGACCGTCCAGATCGGCATCACCCTGACCGGCATCATCGCGGGCGCCTATTCGGGCGCCAGCCTGGGCACGCCGACCGCCGCCCGGCTGGAGGCACTCGGCGTGTCGCCTTCGACCGCCGCGACCCTGGGCTTTGCGCTGGTCATCGGCCTGACCACCTATGCCTCGCTGATCCTGGGCGAACTGGTCCCCAAGCAATTCGCGCTGCGCAAGCCCGAGCCGATCGCCGCCTTCGTCGCGGTGCCGATGCGCTGGCTGGCGGTCGGCACCGCGCCGATCGTCTGGGTGCTCGATTCGACCAGCGGGGTGATCTTCAAGCTGCTGGGCCTGAACCGCGACAATGAGGATCAGGTGACGGCGGAGGAGCTCCACCTGATCGTGGCCGAGGCATCCAAGTCCGGCGTGATCGAGGAGCATGAGCGCTCGATCATTTCGGGCGTGGTGCGGCTGGCCGACCGGCCGGTGCGCGAGGTGATGACGCCGCGCACCGAGATCGACTGGCTGGACTGTACGCTGGACGACGCGGCGATCCGTTCCAAGCTGCTGGAAAGCCCGCGCACCCGCCTGCCGGTGGGGGAGGGCTCGATCGACGCGGTGGTCGGCGTGGTGCAGGCGCGCGACATCGCCATGGCGCTGTTCCGGGGCGAGCCGCTCGACCTCAAGCACCTGATGCGCAAGGCGCCGGTGGTGATCGACCGGATCGACGCGATGGACGTGCTGCTGGCGCTGCGCCAGGCCGAGGTACCGATGGCGCTGATCCATGACGAGTATGGCCATTTCGAGGGGATCGTGACCCCGTCCGACCTGCTGGCCGCGATCGCGGGCGAATTCGCCTCCGACGCCGATCCGGGCGAGGCGCCCTCGGTGGTCGAACGCGACGACGGGTCGCTGCTGGTCGCGGGCACCATGGCGGCGGACGCTTTGGCCGACCGGCTCGGCATCGACCTGCCCGACGACCGCGACTATGCGACCGTCGCGGGGTTGGCGCTGGCCGTGTTCCGCCACCTGCCGGGGGAGGGCGAGAGCTTCGTCGAACAGGGCTGGCGCTTCGAGGTGGTGGACCTGGACGGGCGGCGGATCGACAAGCTTTTGGTCAGCGAGGCTTGAGGCGTAGAATTCTCATACCGCCAGAGTGAAGCGTTGACCGCCAGCTACCGCTGAATCATCATTCGAATATGCGTGTACACCTCCTAGTCGTGTCCGTCTTCGCTTTGGCAATTGGCATGGCGACAGGCTGGTTCGGTCATGATGCGTGGTCTTCGGATCGATGCCTGGATCGTGGCGGTGTTTGGATGGCGTCGATCGGCGGATGCGATTTGCCGAATCCCGCCCCGCGCAGTGCACACGCGCAAATACCGATCGTGAAAGATGCCATGCGGCGCTGGGCCGCAAAAGACTCGATCTCGGTCGAAAAGGCCATGGGAGGCCGTACCATCGAGATGGTATCTCTGCCGGACAGAGAATGTGTGAGTTTTGGTCTGGGGAATTTCGATGTGGGCGGTGTTCCCACCTATTGCTATCGGCGGGGCACCAGGCAATTGATCTGGGAAGAGAGCGACGTCGAGTAGCTTCCGTCGGTTCCCATCTGGCGCTGGTGATCGTTTTTACTGTCGGGCTCGTCACCCCAACTCGATATCCCCCGACGCCACGACCCGCGAAAACAGCGGGAAGATGTGCTCGATGGCAAAGGCATGGAGTTCGGCCGAGCGCGAGGCGCAGGCGTCCTCGGCGATGACCACATCATAGGACAGTTCCCAGGCCGAGCGGGCGGTCGATTCGACGCCCATGTTCGTCGAGATGCCCGCGATCACCACCGTGCGTACCCCACGCCGCCGCAATTGCAGGTCCAGGTCGGTGCCGGTGAAGGCCCCCCAATGATGCTTCAGCACCACGATGTCGCCGGGCTGGCGCAGGTTGGGGAGCAGTTCGCTGAAGGCGGGCGGCGTGCCCTCCGGCGGCAGGCTGGGGCGGTCGGCGTTGAGGCTGGGCAGCGTCTCGGGCGTGAAGCCGACATGGACCAGCACGACCGGCGCGCCCGCCTCGCGGAAGCGGGCGACGAGCGTCTTGGCGGTCGCCACCACCTCGTCGCCGGATCGCGGGCCGCCCGCATGCGGTACGATGCCCTGTTGCAGGTCGATGAGGATAAGGGCGGTGGTGCCGGGATCGAGCGTGGTCATCGCGGCTCAACCGGCCGGGCGGCGGGGCGTTCCGTCAGAGCCGCCCGAACACCGCCTCGAACCCCGCACGGTCGCCCGCCGCGAGCAGTCGCGCCTGTTCCAGCCAGCGGTCGCGCGCCATGCGGCCCGAAAAGGCCCCCAGCTGCGCATCGAGCGCCTGTGCTTGTGCTTCGCTGAGCGCGGCCATGTCGCCGACCGTGGTGATGCCATGTTCGGCCAGCTTCTGGGTCAGCTTGGGGCCCAGGCCCTTGAGCAGTGTGATCGGCTGATATTCCGGGCGTGCCGGTTCGGCCGCAGATTCAGCAGGAGCGGGCGCAGCTTCGGCGGCCGGGCTGGCGGTCATCGGCGCGGCGGCGGCGACCGGCTCGTCGTTCAGCGGCTCGTCCGCGATGGTCGGCTCTTCGGGTGCACTGGGCGTCGGCATGACTGGCGCGGGGACGGGCGCTGGCGTCGGGGCCGGGGCTGGCGCCGAAACCGGAGCCGGAGCGGGCGTCGGGCTCGCCTTGGGCTCGGTCAGCGAGGCTTCGCTGATCGGCTTGCGGTCGGGCTGGCGCACCGAGAGCCCGGCTTCCTGCGCATTTTCCTCCACCCGGAGCGCAGCCTTTTTGCGGCGGTGCTTCAGGCGCATCCCGACCACGATCATCGCGATCGCCGCCAGCGCGACGATGGCGAGCAGGACGAAATGGATGGTCGTGATGGCCGCCACGCCATCGGGGATGAGGCTTGTCGCCGGTGCTGCGGTCGTGTCGTTCATGGCGTTACCCTATTGTCCACCCATTGGCCCCGGGGCCCGCGTCGCGAACCCCAATCACTGGGATCAAGCCTCGGTTCCCGCTTCGCGCGCAACCTCGCGCCAGCCGATGTCGCGGCGGCAGAAGCCATCGGGGAAGCGGATTGCATCGACCGCGCGGTATGCGGCGGCCTGGGCCTCGCCCACCGTGGCGGCGCTGGCGGTCACGGCCAGCACGCGGCCGCCGCTGGCGACCAGCTGTTCGCCGTCCATCCTGGTGCCCGCCTGGAACACCACCGCGCCGGTCGCCTCGGCGGCGTCGATCGCGTCGATGCTGCCACCCGCCTTGGGCGTGCCGGGATAGCCCGCCGCCGCCATGACGACGGTCAGCGCCGGGTCCTCCGAGAAAGCGGGCGCGGGCAGTTCGGCCAGCCGCCCCTCGGCCACCGCCAGCATCACCGCCAGCAGATCGCCCTGGAAACGCAGCATCAGCACCTGGCATTCGGGATCGCCGAAACGGGCATTATACTCGATCAGCTTCGGCCCCTGCTCGGTCAGCATCAGCCCGGCATAGAGCACGCCCGAAAACGGCATCCCCTCGGCGCGAAGCGTATCGACGGTCGGGCGGACGATCCGGTCGATCGCTTGGCTCTCCAGCTCGGGCGTCAGGACCCGCGCGGGGCTATAGGCGCCCATGCCGCCGGTATTGGGGCCGGTATCGCCGTCGCCGACGCGCTTGTGATCCTGCGCCGAGCCGAAGGGCAGGAGCGCTTCGCCATCGGTCAGCACGAACAGGCTCGCTTCTTCGCCCTCCAAGAATTCCTCGATCACCACCTCGGCGCCGGGGACGGAGAACAGGTCGGTGATCGCGCCCTCGGCCTCGGCCTTGGTGAAGGCGACGGTCACGCCCTTGCCCGCCGCCAGGCCATCGGCCTTGATGACGACCGGCAGGCCGAAGGTGCCGGCAAGCGCGGCTTGCGCCTCCGCCAGCGTGTTCACGCGGACATAACCGGCGGTCGGGATGTCGGCGCGGCGGCACAGGTCCTTGGTGAAGCCCTTCGACCCCTCCAGCTGCGCGGCGGCCTTGCTCGGCCCGAACACCGGGATACCCTCAGCGCGCAGCGAATCGGCCAGGCCATCGACCAGCGGCGCCTCGGGGCCGACCACGACCAGGCCCACGCCATGCTCCTTGACGAAGGCGACCACGGCGGCGTGATCGGTCGCGTTCAGCGCGACGCAGGTCGCGTGCGCGGCGATACCGGGGTTGCCGGGCGCGGCGTAGAGCGTATCTAACCCGTTCGACTGTGCCAGCTTCCACGCCAGCGCGTGTTCGCGGCCACCCGATCCCAGCAGCAGGACGTTCATGCCCGATCCTTATCCCTATGACGAAAGTTCGAGGCTGGTAGCCGAGGAGATCGCCGGCGACAACGCGCTCGCGCTATCGGTCGGCGAACTCAGCCTGAAGCTGAAGCGGATGGTGGAGGGCGAATTCGGCCATGTTCGCCTGCGCGGCGAGATTTCGGGCTATAAGCGCGCCACCTCGGGCCATGTCTATATGAGCCTGAAGGATGAGAATGCGGTCATCGACGCGGTGATGTGGAAGGGCGCGGCGAATACGCTGCCCTTCAAGCCGCAGGACGGGATCGAGGTGATCGCCACCGGCCGCCTGACCACCTTCCCCGGCCGGTCCAAATACCAGATCGTCGTCGAGCGGATGGAATTGGCGGGTGCGGGCGCGCTGATGGCGTTGTTCGAGAAGCTGAAGGCGAAACTGGCGGGCGAGGGGCTGTTCGCCCGCGAGCGGAAAAAGCCGCTGCCCTTCATGCCGCCGGTGATCGGCGTCGTCACCTCGCCGACCGGCGCGGTGATCCGCGACATCCTCCACCGGCTGGAGGATCGCTGCCCGACCCATGTCATCGTCTGGCCGGTCAAGGTGCAGGGCGCGGGCTCGGCGGACGAGGTTGCCGCCGCGATCCGAGGCTTCGACGCGATCGCGCCCGGCGGTCCGGTGCCGCGACCCGATCTGGTGATCGTCGCGCGCGGCGGCGGCTCGATCGAGGATCTCTGGTCGTTCAACGAGGAAGTCGTGGTGCGTGCGGTGGCGGAATGCTCGATCCCGATCATCTCGGCGGTGGGGCATGAGACCGACACGACCCTGTGCGACTATGCCGCCGATTTGCGTGCGCCGACCCCGACCGCAGCGGCGGAGATCGCGGTGCCGGTGCTTGCCGATCTGCGCCTGACGGTCGCCAGCCATCGCCAGCGTACCGAGCGCTGCGCCCGCCGCTATGTCGAGCGCGGCCGCGAGCGGCTCGACGCGATGGCACGGCTGCTGCCCAAGCGCGACCAGTTGCTGGGGCCGCAGCGCCAGCGGGCGGACGAGGCGGGGGCGCGGCTGGATCGCGGGCTGGAGCGGCGGGTGACGCTGGCGCGCGGCGGGCTGGACCGGGCGGGCGCGGCGCTGCGCCCGGCGATCCTGGAGCGACAGGTCGAGCGCGGGCGCGACCGGCTGGCCTCGACCTGGCGGCTGGTCCAGTCGCTCAACCCCGACCGTATCCTGGAGCGTGGCTATGCCCGCATCACCGCGCGGCCGGGCGGCGAGACCCTGTCCTCGGCGGAGGCGGCGCGGGCGGCGGACACGCTGACCTTGCGGTTCCGCGACGGCACGGTGGACGTGGCGGTGGAGGCGGCCGGGCTTGAGCGGCCCGCCGCCAAAACCTATGACAAGCCCAGGCGGGAGCAGCAGCCCAAACAGGACAAGCCGGATCAGCCGACGCTCCTTTGACCGCGAAAGAGACCAACATGCTGATGTCGAACACCGATCGCCCCGCGCGGCTTCACTATATGGCCAATGGCTTTCGTGTCCTGTCGCCGGGCGATCATGTCGTGTGCGCGGTGACGGGGCGGCGCATTCCGCTCGAAGACCTGAAATATTGGAGCGCGGCGCGGCAGGAAGCCTATGCCGACGCGGAAGCGACCGCCAAGGTCCTCGCGCCGCAATGAGGGCGTGGGGCGTCGGGACGCTGGTGGTGGCGCTGACCGGATGCGTCGCGCCGGGTGAGCCGATGGTGGCGCCGCCCACCGCCTCGACGCCGCGCCCCGCGCCGCCCACCGTTGCCCCGCCCGTGACCCCGTTCCGCTGGACCGGGCAGCTGAGCCAGGGCGGCCTGATCCGGGGGCAGGCGCCGACCGGCGCGGTATCGGTGGCGCTGGACGGACAGGCCGTTCCGCTGGCCCTGGACGGCGCCTTCCTGGCCGGGTTCGACCGCGACGCCGGGCCGTCCGCCGAGCTGCTTGCTACCCTGGCCGACGGACGACAGGTGCGGCAGCCGCTGACCATTGCGCCGCGCGACTGGCGGATCGAGCGGCTGAACACGCTGCCCAAATATCCCGTCCCCGATCCCGAGTTTCAGCGGCTGCGTCCCCCCGAACTCGCCCAGATTCGGGCCGCCCGCGCGCTGGCGACCGATGCGGAGGGCTGGCGTCAGACGCTGACATGGCCGGTGACGGGCCGCATCTCGGGCCTGTTCGGGGCGCAGCGCGTCTATCGCGGCGAGCCGGGCAGCTATCACTCCGGCACCGACGTCGCGGTTCCCACCGGCACCATCGTCCGCGCGCCCGCCGACGGCGTCGTGATCCTCGCCGCACAGCAGCCCTTCACGCTGGAGGGGCATCTGCTGATGCTCGACCACGGCCAGGGGCTGAACAGCGCTTTCCTGCACCTGTCGCGGATCGATGTCCGCGTCGGCGATCATGTCCGCCAGGGCCAGCCGATTGGCGCGGTCGGTGCCACGGGCCGCGCGACCGGGCCGCATCTCCACTGGAGCCTGCAATGGCGCGGTCGCAAGCTCGACCCGTTGCTGGTGACGGGGCCGATGCCGTGACGGGTTATTCGACCCGTTCGATCCGCACCGCCAGATTATTGTCGAACGATGCCCGGAAGCTGCCCATCGCAGCCTTGAAGATGCGCACCGATTGACCGACCTCGGGATCGAACCGGGCTTTTTCGGTGGTGCGCCACACACCGCCCTGTTCCAACCAGACGGTCCATTGGTCGCGACCATAACGGGCCAGCCGGACCACCTTGGAGCGGACTTCCCGAATTTCGGGTTCCTTGGCCTCGTCGCGACCGAATAGCTGGATCTCCGGCAGGCGCAGGCCGAACAGCGACTGCCGCTTCTGGCGGACCTCGCCGCGGTCGAGCACGACCATCTGTCGGTCGTTTCGAGCCTTGGCCAGCGCCGTCGCCGCCCGGTCGAAACAGGCCAGGCGGCGCTCCGCATCGCCGACCGTGCGACAGGCAGTGATCTGGTCGATCAGCAACGCGGATTGGCCGGTGTCCGCCGCGTCCTGCGCGGCGGCTGGGGCTGTGCCCAGAGCTGTCCATCCTAAGACTATGACAAATATGGACTTTGTGGGTGTCATTGCCTTCATTTTACGCCTTTTGCCCTTCCTGCCGCCCGACACGTCCTGTGTCAGTTTTGTCACTAGATTGCGAAAAGCCACGCTATTTTTGCTGTTTGTGCGTGTTAGATTGTTGCCTGATGTCAGAACTATTGCATAAACCTTAACTCAGTCGATGGCGCGCGTCTCCCGCGTGAACATCGCCGATCCGCGAAGACGGATGAACAAAAAAAGGGGTTAGAATATGAAGGGAATGCGTTCGCGCTTGCTCGCAACGACGTTCATGCTGGGTGCCTTCACGATCGGCACCGCAGCCCAGGCGCAGACCGCGCCAGCCACAGGCGGTAACGCCGACGTCACCACCTCGCCCACGACGCAGCAACCCGAAGGCGGCGAAGTCGTCGTCACCGGTTCGCGCATTGCGCGTCGCGACCTGCAGACGGCCGCTCCGATCGCAGTCGTCGGTCAGGAAGAGTTTCAGCTTTCGGGTACGGTTAACGTCGAGCAGGTCATCAACACCCTGCCGCAGGTGATTCCTGGGTCGACCGCCTTCTCGAACAATCCAGGCGGCGGTGTATCGACCTTGAACCTGCGTGGCCTCGGCCCGCAGCGGACGATGGTCTTGGTCAATGGTCGTCGCTGGGTTTCGTATGACACCTCGCAGGTTGTCGATCTGAACACCATTCCGTCCTTCCTGCTCGAAGGCGTAGACGTTGTGACCGGCGGTGCATCGGCCGTGTACGGCTCGGACGCGTTGGCTGGTGTCGTCAACTTCCGCCTCCGCAACAACCTGAACGGCGTGATCGCGGGTGGTCAGTACGGCATCACTGAGCGTGGCGATGGCCGCCGTTATGAGGGCTATGTTGCTATTGGCGGCGAGCTGGGCGATCGTGGCCATGCGACTGTCTATGGCGAATATTATAATCGTGCTTCGATCCTCCAGGGCGCGCGTGGCTTTTCGAGCGTCGCGCAGCAGGAAAATTTCGACGCGAACGGCAATCCGACCGGCCTGTTCCCCGGTGGTTCGTCGACCACGCCAAATGGCCGTGTAACCTCGACCTACGGTTCGTCTGTATGTCCAACCGGCAATGTCTTCTGCTCGCCGGGCGCCTTTTTCACCGCCCCGGGCGTCAGCCGCCGCCGTACGCCGACCGATCTCTATAATTACGCGGTCGACAATTACCTGATGGTTCCGCAGGAGCGCTACCTGCTCGGCGGCTATGCCGATTATGAATTCAAGGATGGTCACACCGCCTATGTCGAGGCGACCTTCGTAAACAATCGTGTGGCTAACGAGTTGGCGCCGACCCCGGTGACGGGCACGTACCAAGTCAACATCAACTCCGTGTCGCAGTTCCTGTCGGCCAACGACGTCGCCGCCCTTCGTGCACTGGACGCTATCGCGGCTGGCGGCAACACGGTGGGTGACGGTATCGTCCCGCTGTCGGTCCAGCGTCGCGTCAATGAAACCGGTTCGCGTAACTCGCTCGACGAGCGCAATGCGTTCCGTCTGTTGGTCGGCGTACGTGGCGCGATTACCGACGCTCTGAACTACGACGCCTATTACTCCTACGCGCGTACTCGCAACTCGAACATCCAAGCCGGAAACATCTCCAAGTCGGCGTTCAGCGCTGGCCTTAACGGTACCGCGACTCCGATCAACGTCTTTGGTCCGGGCACGCTGACCCCGGCAATGGTCGATCAGATTTCGATCGTCGCACAGAACAGCGATATGTCGGTGCTGCAGGTGGCCAACGCCTCGGTTTCGGGCTCGTTGTTCAACCTGGGCCTGGGCGCTGGCGATGTGGCATTCGCCCTGGGTGGCGAATATCGCAAGATGTCGGCTGAGTTCGTGCCCGATACGGCACTGTCGTCGGGCGACGTGATTGGTTTCAACGCGGGCGATCCCACCAGCGGTAGCTACAACGTCAAGGAAGTCTTTGGCGAGTTGCGCGTGCCGATCATTTCGGATCGCCCATTCTTCCACCGCCTCGAGCTGGGTGGCGCAGGCCGCTATTCCAGCTACTCGCTGAGCGGCGTGGGTAACGTCTGGACCTATGCGGCCGACGCGCAGTGGGCGCCGATCCGCGACATCACTTTCCGCGCTCAGTATCAGCGCGCGGTTCGTGCGCCGAATATCTCTGAGCTGTATCAGGGGGCAGCGGTTAACTTCCCGAGCGCGACCGACCCCTGCTCGCTGGCCTCGGCCGCAACCAACGCCACGATTCGCAATCTCTGCATCGCGACCGGCGTTCCTGCATCGGCGGTTGGTCAGAGCAGCACCCAGATCAACTCGCAGATCCAGGGCGTTTTCGGCGGCAACCCGAACCTGAAGCAGGAAGTGTCGGATAGCATCACCGCGGGCGCGGTGTTCCAGCCGTCCTTCATCCGCGGGCTGACGATCAAGGCCGACTATTTCAATATCAAGGTCAAGGATGCGATCAGCACCTTTGGCGGTGGTCTCGGCAATTCGCTCAGCCTCTGCTATAATACCTTCCAGAGCATCAGCAGCCCGTATTGCCAAATCTTCCTTGGCAAGCGAAATGCACTGGGTCAGTTCGATGGTGAGAACCTTCCGTCGCTGCTGAATGCCAACGTCGGTAAGCTGGAAGTGGAGGGTGTCGACTTTGCCGTGGATTACGCCACCAAGCTCGGTTTCTCGATTTTCGGTGGAGAGCAGGCCAGCCGTCTGAACTTCTCGTTCCAGGGCACTTACACCGGTAAGAACACCCTGACGCCGGTCGCCACTGCGCCCGACTTGAACAATAAGTGCGCGGGAGCCTTTGGCGCGCTGGCGTGCGGAAACCCGACGCCTCGTTGGAAGTGGGCGAGCCGTGCGTCGCTGCTCGACGGCCCGACGACCATCAGCATGCGCTGGCGTCACCTGTCGGGCGTTCGTGACGACGATCCTGATACGACCTACTTCGTCGAGCGTATCCCCGCATACGACGTGTTTGACCTGACCTTCGCGTTCGATGTCACCAACAACATGAATTTTGCGATCGGCGTGAATAACCTGTTCGACAAGAAGCCAAAGGTTCTTGGTCTGAACCAGGAACAGTCGAATACCTATCCGGGCGTCTATGACGTGCTGGGTCGCGACTTCTTCGCCTCGGTACGTTTCACTTTCTAAACCTTCGTTCTGACCCATGAAGGAAGGGGCGGTGGACCTGTTGGTCCGCCGCCCTTTTTTGTGTCGAGCCATTCCACGGTCAGGTGGTTGAAGGGCGCGATATGGCAAAAATATTGTCGCAAAATGTATCAAAGATGTGACCGCGACCTTCACCTACAATCGATATCATGACCTTGCGTAAGAGTGTATGTCCCATCCGTCATGGCGTAACGCTCGGTCGCCCGTTGCATTTTTCCCATCTTTACAATGGTATTGCTCCGTACCAATCAAGCAACATTCAGTTACGGAACGGAAATTCCGTTTCATGAAGTCAGGTAAACCGGCGAGCCGAAATCGGACGCCGGACGGGAAAAGGGGTATAGACTATGACCTATTCGTGGATGGGGCCGCGCAAGCTGGGCCTGTTGGCCACCGTTGCGCCGCTGTCGATGCTGTTGGGCGCGCCCGCGTTTGCGCAGAGCGTGCCGGCCGCCAATCAGAATGCCGAAGCCAATGCCCAGGTGGCGCAGGGCGCCGAACAGGCGGACGCGGGCACCGGCGGCGATATCGTCGTTACCGGCTCGATCATTCGCGGTGCCGATACCGGCGTGTCGCCGGTCTCGACGATCACCGCCGAGAATCTCGACGTGCGCGGCATCAACACGGTGCAGGCGGGCATCCAGGCGCTGGCATCGAACAATGGCCCGGCGCTGACCAACTCGTTCACCGCCAATGGCGCCTTTGCGAGCGGTGCCTCGTCGGTGTCGCTGCGCGGCCTGTCGACCAACTCGACGCTGGTGCTGTTCGACGGCCTGCGCGCCGCCTATTACCCGCTGTCGGACGACGGCACGCGCAACTTCGTCGATCTGAACACCATTCCGGACGACATCGTCGACCGCGTCGAAGTGCTGCGTGACGGCGCTTCATCGAGCTACGGCGCGGACGCGATCGCGGGTGTGGTCAACATCATCACCAAGCGTTCGGTGAAGGGCGTGATGGGACGCGCCGAGGCGGGCATCTCGCAGCGCGGCTACAACGCCAACCAGCGCGTCTCGCTGACCGCAGGCACCGGCGACCTGGATGAGCAGGGCTATAACGCCTATGTCAGCGGCTTCTATTATCGTTCGGAAGGCGTCCGCGCGAGCCAGCTGCCCGCGCCCTACAACACCAGCGACGAGCGCGGCATCTGCTCCAACCGCACCGGCTCGCTGGTCTGCGGTCCGAACAACATCGCCAACGGCCTGGACGCGAACAACCAGTTCACCAACGGCTTCGCGATCAACACGCCGAACTTCTATGTCCGCCCGGCGGATGCGACCAACACCACCGCGCTCGGCCGCTATCAGCTGCTGAACCCGGCGGCGGGCTGCCTCACCGGCAATCCGTACAACCCGACCGCGGCCGAACTGGCGCTTCCCGCCAACGCCACCGCACCGGGCACGGTCTGTCAGGTCGACACCCAGCGCCTGTACGGCAACATCACCCCGGACATCGAGCGTGTCGGCGGTTCGGCACGCTTCACCGCCAAGATCGGTGACACGTCCGAAGCCTATCTGCAGGTCAATTTCCAGCAGGCGACGACCAGCTATACCGGCACCCCGACGGTGATCCGCGCCAATGCCCCCGCCGGTATCCTCTTCCCGCAATATTCGACGTCGCAGAACCCGACCTCGGCGATCGATCCCAACTCGGCGATCCTGGCGCTGCCGGTCTATGTGTGCCCGCGCACGACGGTCGGCGCGTGCAACGTGACCAACGGGACGCTGAACCCGAACAATCCCTTCGCCGCCGCAGGGCAAGTCGCGCGTCTGGTCGGCCAGCTGCCGAACAGCTTCGAATCGACCAACACCCGCAGCCGCGTCTACCGCGCCGCCTTCGGGATCAACGGCACGATCCTGAACGACGTCGACTATCGCTTCGATGCGACCGCGATGCACACCGATCTGCGCCTCGAGCAGAACGGCTATGTCTACATCCAGCACCTGCTCGATGTGATCAAGGACGGCAGCTACAACTTCATCAACCCGGGCCAGAACAGCCAGGCGACGCTGAACTATCTGACGCCGACCAACATCACCAACGACAGCTCGGATCTGCTCCAGGCGCAGTTCACGCTGGGCAAGGCGATCATGACCCTGCCGGGCGGCGACCTGCGCGTCGCGGTCGGCGGCTCGATCTTCTACGAAGCGATCGACGCGCCCAGCGCCAATTCGGACGAAAACGGCCCGACCCAGCGCTATTTCCGCCTGAATGCATTCGGCACCAAGGGCAACCGCACCGTCTCGTCGGCTTTCTACGAGGTCAACGCGCCGGTCGTCGATCAGCTGACGTTGAACGCCTCGGGTCGCTATGACCATTATTCGAGCGGTCAGAGCGCCTTCTCGCCGAAGTTCGGTGCGATCTTCAAGCCGATCCGCCAGGTGACGCTGCGCGGCACCTATTCGCGCGGCTTCCGCATCCCGTCCTTCGGCGAGGCGAACGCGCTGCCCACCACGGGTTATGTGACCCAGTCGCTGAGCAGCATCCCCGACGCCTTCCTGAGCCAGTACAGCATCAATCCGGGCGCGGGTCAGATCTGTTCGCAGAAGACGCCGACCAACTGCTCGGGCTATATCTCCAACTACTCGATCGGCCAGACGACGCTGGCATCGCAGGATCTGGCGCCTGAAAAGTCGCGCAGCTTCACCGCCGGTATCAAGGTCGATCCGGTGCGCGGCCTGTCGCTGACCGTGGATTACTATAACATCCGCAAGACCGGGGCGATCACCACGCCCGACCTGTCGCCTGCGATCGCCGCCTATTATGCGGGTACCGCGATCCCCGGCGGCTTCACGGTCATCCCCGATGCGGTCGACGTGAACAACCCGAACGCCACGCCGAAGATCGCCTTCGTCCGTTCGCAGCTCATCAATGCCCAGACGATCAAGTCCGAAGGCATCGATTTCGGCATGAACGGCTTTTACGACTTCGGTTCGTTCCGCTGGAACACCAACCTGAACGCCAGCCTGATCCTGGAGCTGAGCACGACGGTGGACGGCAAGCGCCAGACCTATGTCGACACGCTGGGCAACTTCAACCTGACGGCCGGTTCGGGCACGTTCGAGTGGAAGGGCAACTGGGTCAACACCTTTGACTTCGGCGACTTCGCGCTGACGGGGACGGTCAACTACACCTCGGGCTATGACCTGTCGGCCATGGACCAAGGCGATGCGTACAAGGATTGCGGCCAGGCTCCGGCCTATTTCGGCTGCCGCGTGAAGAGCTACATCACCGCGGACGCGAACGCGTCGTTCAAGGTCAACGACAAGTTCACATTCTATGTGAACGTCCTGAACGTCTTCAACCGCCTGCCCCCGGTCGATCCGGTCACCTACGGCGCGTATCTGTACAATGCGGTGCAGGGCGGCGACGGCATCTTCGGCCGCCAGTTCCGCGCTGGCGCCAAGTTCAACTTCTAACCCCAGGGTTCGCTTCGGCGGATCCCCCTTGCAAGGGGCGGTTCCACGGGAGCCGCCCCTTTTTCTTTGGGCGCGGTAAATGGCAAAATGTTGATATGTGTGTTGTATCACTATGTCAGTAAAATCATATATACTGCTTTGCTGTCCTAACACTCTGAGTGTGGTATTGAATTAGGTCGCCATGACGGATCAGCCCAAATTTAGAGCATATCTTGGAGAAGCATGACCGTAATTGTAGCAATCGTTCGGCATTGAATCTTAAACTGTTGCATTTTCGCAAGGTCTGGCGCCTAAAAAGAATAATATATCAAAAATCCTTTGCAGCCTGACGTCATTTTCCTGACATATGTTGGTCATCGCTTCTTCACGAGGCGAATTGAGATGCGCCGATCACGGCGTTCTTGAGGGGGAATAGAACGTGACGGAAAAAGGTTTTTTCTCGAAGGCTGTGCTGCGCCACGGTGCCGCGCTTCAGGCGTTGGCGATCATCGGTGCGGGCGTTGGTACCATGGTGGCGGCCGCTCCGGCCGCTGCGCAGGACTATACGCAGGTAAACGCAACCGGCCGCGTCATCGGCACGGATGGCAAGGCCATCGGCGGTGCGACGGTAACGGTGACGTCGGCGGCACAGGGCTTCAGCCGCAGCGCGACGACGCAGCCTGATGGTTCCTATGTGATTACGGCGCTGCCGCAGGGTACCTATAGCTTCACGATCAGCGCGGATGGCTTCGACAGCTTCACCGATCCGGCCGTGCGCCTGATTCAGGGCCGTGCTGCGAACCAGTTCAATCTTCAGCCGGTGAACGCCGAGACCGGCGGCGACATCGTCGTGACCGCAGGCCGCGTGCAGGTCGTCGATTTCAGCAGCAACACCATCGGCCAGACCGTCGACGTGGCGGACCTGGCGACCCGCGTTCCGGTGAGCCGCGATCTGACGTCGGTCGTCCTGCTGGCGCCAGGCGCCGTCGGTGGCGACAATCGTTTCGCGGCGCTCCCGTCGATCAACGGCGCGTCGATCTCCGAGAATGTCTATTATATCAATGGCCTGAACGTCACGCAGTTCCGCAACGGGCTGGGTGCGGCGGGTGTCCCGTTCGAATTCTATCAGACGGTCCAGACCAAGATCGGCGGTATCCCGGCGGAGTTCGGTCGCTTCACCGGCGGCATGATCAACAGCACCACCAAGTCCGGCTCGAACGAGTGGCATGGCGGCGTGATGTTCAACTGGCAGCCGAACAGCCTCGTGTCGAAGACGCGCAACACCTATGGGGCGGATAATGACTCGTCCTATTCGGATCGCCACGAGTTCATCGCACAGCTCTCGGGTCCGATCATCAAGGACCATCTGTTCTTCTATGGCCTCTACAATGCCCGCGATATTCGCGACGGCCAGGGCTATACCGGCGTTGCGTCGGCCACGGGGACGGGGGTCAATGGTTGCGCCAGCAACCCGGCACTGTGCGCCAACTTCGCCGATCTGAGCACCTTCAACCAGCAGATCGTCGGCACCTCCTATAGCCAGAATCGCAACACCAGCCCGTTCTGGGGCGGCAAGATCGACGCGGTTATCGTCGACGGCCAGCGGCTCGAGGCGACCTATTGGAACACCACCGGTCGTCGGATCGAGAATGTCTACGGCACCAGCCGCTACACGCTGGCGAGCGGCCAGCGCTACAATCTGAACACCAACAATCCGGGTGGTTACATCGCCACCAACGTCTACCAATCGGGCGGTGAAAACTACGTCTTCCGCTATACGGGTAGTTTCACGCAGTGGCTGACCCTGTCGGCGGCCTATGGCGTCAACAAGAACCGGGATACCACCGAGTCCAGCCTGCCCAATCTGCCATCGGTGACCGACCAGCGGAACGGGGCCAATAGCGGCATCGGCAACACGCTGAGCAACGCATCGCTCAATTTCGACAAGCGTACCTTCTATCGCGCGGATGCCGATATCCGGTTCGAACTTCTGGGATCGCACCACATTCGGGGTGGTTACGACCGTGAAGATCTGGACGAAAATTCGATCAGCGTCGCCAATGGTGGCGCGCAGTACACGCTTCTGACGGCCTCGGGCGCGGCAACGACGATCGATCCGGTCATCGGACTGCCGGGCGGCACGAACTACATCAAGGGGCGTGTGTTCCGTACGGGTGGTCAGTTCTCGACCCGCAACACGGCCTTTTATGTTCAGGACGACTGGCATCTGCTGAGTGATCGCCTGAACCTGAACCTCGGCATCCGTAACGACCGGTTCGAGAACAAGAATGGCGATGGGCAGACCTTCTTCCTTGCCAAGAACCAGTGGGCGCCGCGCCTGGGCGCGAGTGTCGATCCGCTGGGTGATGGTCGCACCAAGTTCTTCGGGTCGTACAGCCGTTATTTCATCCCCGTTGCGGTGAACACCAATGTCCGTCTGGCCGGTGGCGAACTCGACTATGACGCCTATTACCAGTTTGGCGGGTTGATGGCCGACAACACCCCGATCCTGGGCGCGCCGATCACGACCGGGGCGGGCTTTACCGCCTGTCCGAACAACTCGCCGGCTGGCACGGCCTGCACCCTGCGCAACGACGGAACCGTGCCGAGCACCGTCTCGGTGGTGGCATCGAACCTGAAGCCGCAGTCGGTCGACGAGATCGTCTTCGGTGTGGAACGTCGGCTCGGCAACCGGATCAAGGTGGGCTTCAACTTCATCCAGACGAAGCTGAACAACTCGCTGGAAGATGCCGCGCTCGATCAGGCGATCCTCCCCTACTGCATCTCGCAGGGCAAGGCGGCGGCGGATTGCCGTTCGATCTGGAACGGCGTCCATCAGTTCGCCCTGATCAATCCGGGCCGCGACGTGGCGGTCACGCTGAGCGATCCGCTGCCGGGCGAAGCGACCCCGCGGACCGTGACCTTGTCGGCGGCTTCGCTGCAATATCCGCAGGCACAGCGCACCTATCGCGGCGTCAACTTCACGTTCGAACGTGAATGGGACGGCAAGTGGTCGCTGAACGCGAACTACACCTACTCGAAGAACTACGGGAACATTGAAGGCGGTGTCCGGTCTGACAATGCGCAGTCCGACGCCGGTCTGACGACGGCCTTCGACCTTCCGGTGCTGGTCAACGGCACTTTCGGGTATCTGCCCAACGATCGCCGCCACAATTTCAAGGCGTGGGGCTCTTACAAGTTCGCGGACTGGCTGACGCTCAGCTTCAACGGCTCGGTCAGTGCGCCGCGCAAGTTCGGCTGCTATGGTCGCCCGCCGGCAAGTGCCGATTATGACGCGACGGCGCCGGGCGGCATCACCGGTCTGTATTACACGACCAGCGGCGCCTATTGTAACCTCGTCAATGGA
Organism: Sphingomonas sp. Leaf257; assembly: GCF_001422185.1. NCBI lineage: Bacteria > Pseudomonadati > Pseudomonadota > Alphaproteobacteria > Sphingomonadales > Sphingomonadaceae > Sphingomonas > Sphingomonas sp. Leaf257. Next base: position 59,267 of record NZ_LMMH01000003.1, on the reverse strand, counting down.
TCGGTCGTTCGTAACCCGGCGGGCTTCACCGTCATCAACGACCCGTTCAACCGGGCCGGTGGCGCGCGCCCCAGCACCCTGCAGGTGGTGAACCGCGGTTCGCAGCTCAAGTCGGACTGGCTGGCGCTGCTCAACCTCGACGCGACGGTGGCCGTGCCGACCGACGCCTTCAACGGCTTTGTCCGTCTGTCGGTGTTCAACGTCTTCAACTCGAAGCCGGTCCTGCGCCTGCAGGAAACGGGTACGACCTCGGCGGGTGCGCCGCAGCCGGTCTATTCGCTGCCGACGTCGTACAATGCGGGCCGCTCGGCGCGTATCCAGTTCGGCGTGAACTTCTAACCCCAGGGTTTGCTTCGGCGAACTCTGCTAGGGGGCGGTCCTTGACGGGCCGCCCCTTTTTCTTTGGCTGCGGCACACGATCGATCGGGCGTGTTTACGGTTGCTGGCGGCTGGCGGATGGTTGAACAGTCGCAACATGAATCGACCGCCGCTTCGACTCAATCCGTCCCTGGACACCGATCGCCTGGCGCGGGACTTCGCGCGGGACGGGCGGGTGCGGATTCCGGCCATCCTGACTGAGGAATGCGCGGTCTGGTGGCATGAGCATCTGCGCCAGCGTGGCGACTGGCGTCAGGTGGTGAACAGTGGCGATCGCCTGTTCGAACTGGATCGCACGACGCGCCAGGGCATGAGCCCGGAGCAACGGCAGGCGTTGGACGATGCCGTCTATGCAGGCGCGCGCCATGGCTTCCAATATCGTTACGAGACCATTCGTACGCCCGATGGTGCGGCCGCGCGGATCGCGAGCGACGATCCCTTGGCGGTCTTTGCCCGCTGGATGTCGCAGGAAGCGACGCTCGATATGTTGCGCAAGATAGTGGGCGATGATGCAGTCGCCATGGCCGATGCGCAGGCGACGGCCTATGCTCCTGGAGATTTCCTGACCGGCCATGACGACGGTGTGGCGGGCAAGAACAGGGTGGCGGCCTATGTGCTGGGGCTGACGCCGGCATGGCGGTGCGAATGGGGCGGGCTCTTGCTGTTTCACGGCGTGCAGGGCGACGCGGCTGAAGCCTGGGTGCCGCAGTTCAACACGCTCAACATCTTCGCCGTGCCGCAACCGCATAGCGTGTCGGAAGTAACTCGCGCCGCGCCTTATCGCCGTTATGCGATCACCGGCTGGTTGCGGCGCGGGCCGGTTCCGGTCTGAGGGGGCGAGGCCGGGACGGTTTCCCGGCCTCGCGCGGGTTCACCCCACCGACAGCGCCAGTTTCCCGTCGCCCTCGTCGACGGTGACGGTCGCGCCGTCCTTCACATTCCCGCGCAGGATTTCCTCGGCCAGCGGGTCCTGGAGGTGGCGTTGGACCGCGCGGCGCAGGGGGCGTGCGCCATAGACGGGGTCGTAACCCACCCGGCCCAGCCATTCGCGCGCGGCATCGGTCAGGTGCAGGCCGATCTTGCGATCCGCCAGCAGCTTGGCGACGCGGCCGACCTGGATGTCGACGATCGGGCCCATATGGCTCTGGCCCAGCCGGTGGAACAGGATGATCTCGTCCAGCCGGTTGAGGAATTCGGGGCGGAAATGGCCGCGCACGATCTCCATCACCTGCGGCTCGACGCTCTCGACGCTCTGTCCGTCCTCGACCGCCGCCAGATACTGGCTGCCCAGGTTCGAGGTCAGGATGATCAGCGTGTTCGAGAAGTCGACCGTCCGCCCCTGGCCATCGGTCAGGCGGCCATCGTCCAGCACCTGGAGCAGCACATTGAACACGTCGCCATGCGCCTTCTCCACCTCGTCGAACAGCACGACCTGATAGGGCCTGCGCCGCACCGCCTCGGTCAGCACGCCGCCTTCCTCATAGCCGACATAGCCCGGAGGGGCGCCGATCAGCCGGGCGACGCTGTGCTTCTCCATGAACTCGCTCATGTCGATGCGCACCATGGCGGAAGGATCGTCGAACAGGAATTCGGCAAGCGCCTTGGTCAGCTCGGTCTTGCCGACGCCGGTCGGCCCGAGGAACAGGAACGAGCCTAGCGGCCGGTTCGGGTCCTGTAGCCCGGCACGCGCGCGGCGGACGGCGGTGGAAACGGCGCGGACCGCATCTTCCTGGCCGATGACGCGCTTGCCGATCACCTCCTCCATGCGGAGCAGCTTCTCGCGCTCGCCCTGCAGCATCCGGTCGACCGGCACGCCCGTCCAGCGGCTGACCACGCCCGCGATATCGTCGGCGGTCACTTCCTCGCGCAGCATCGCACCCTCGGTCGCGGACTGCGCTTCGGCCAGCTGCTTCTCCAGCTGCGGGATGCGGCCATAGGAGAGCTCGCCCGCCTTGGCGAGGTCACCGCTGCGCTGCGCCTGGTCGAGTTCGATGCGCGCCTGGTCGAGCTGTTCCTTCAGCTTGGCCTCGCCCGCGATCTTGTCCTTCTCGGCCTGCCAGCGCTGAGTCAGCGTGTGCGACTGCTCCTCCAGATTGGCGAGTTCCTCCTCCAGATGGCCGAGCCGGTCGATGCTGGCGGCGTCGCTTTCCCGGCGCAGTCCCTCGCGCTCGATCTTCAGGCGCAGGATGCGGCGGTCGAGCGTCTCGATCTCCTCGGGCTTGGACTCCACCTCCATGCGGATGCGGCTGGCGGCCTCGTCCATCAGGTCGATCGCCTTGTCGGGCAGGAAGCGGTCGGTGATGTAGCGATTGGATAAGGTCGCCGCCGCCACCAGCGCGCCGTCGGTGATGCGCACGCCGTGATGGAGTTCGTATTTCTCCTTCAGCCCGCGCAGGATCGAGATGGTGTCCTCGACCGTGGGCTCGCCGACGAAGACCGGCTGGAACCGCCGCTGGAGTGCGGGGTCCTTCTCGACATATTTGCGATATTCATCGAGCGTCGTCGCGCCGACGCAGTGAAGCTCACCGCGAGCGAGAGCGGGCTTCAAGAGGTTGGAGGCATCCATCGCCCCGTCGCCTTTCCCGGCCCCGATCAGCGTGTGCATCTCGTCGATGAACAGGATGATGTCGCCCTCGGCCGCCTTCACCTCGTCGAGCACGCCCTTCAGCCGTTCCTCGAACTCGCCGCGATATTTGGCGCCCGCGATCAGTGCGCCCATGTCGAGCGCCATCAGCTTGCGGTCCTTCAGCGTGTCGGGCACGTCGCCATTGGCGATGCGCAGCGCCAGCCCTTCGGCGATGGCGGTCTTGCCGACGCCGGGTTCACCGATCAGCGCAGGATTATTCTTGGTCCGGCGCGCGAGGATCTGAATCGTGCGGCGGATTTCCTCGTCGCGGCCGATCACGGGATCGAGCTTGCCGTCGCGCGCCACTTGCGTGAGGTCGCGGGCGAACTTCTTCAGCGCGTCATAGCGATCCTCCGCGCCCGCCGTGTCGGCGGTGCGGCCCTGGCGCAACTGCTCGATCGCGCCGTTCAGGGCTTGTGGATTCACCCCGCCCGCCGCCAGCGCCTTGCCTGCGGCCGTGGTGGAAGCCAGCGCCAGCGCCAGCAGCAACCGCTCGACGGTGACGAAGCTGTCGCCTGCCTTGTGCGCAACCTGTTCGGCCTGGTCGAGCACGCGGACCAGGTCATTGTCGAGGCCGGGCGAGCTCTGTGCACCCGAGCCGGAGACGGCCGGAATACGGCTGAGCGCCGCATCGGTCTCGCGCTCGACGCGCTTGGCATCGCCGCCCGCCGCCTGGATCAGGCCAGACGCCATGCCCTGATCGTCCTCGATCAGCGCCTTGAGCAGGTGTTCGGGGGCGATACGCTGATGACTGTTGCGGATCGCCACGGTCTGCGCGGCTTGCAGAAAGCCTTTTGCGCGGTCGGTGAATTTTTCGAGGTTCATCTGGTCTTCCTGTCGCTTTCCAGATCAGATGGTGTTGCATTTTGGCAACACAAGGGGTGGGCGGAATTTCCTGTCCGCAACATGGGATGGCCGTTTCGATAACGAAAGGGTCGAAAGACTTTCCTGCTGAAATCCGTACGTCACGCCGGATTGCGGTCCGCCGCGCGGGCGCTATGCTCGGGCCATACACCTGAGTGGGGAGACTCAAAAAGATGCGTATCAAGTCCGTGGCGCTGACCGGCGCCGCCGCCCTTGCGTTCGTCGTGCCGGGGCAGGCCGTTCTGGCCCAGGCCGCGCCGAAGACCGTGGCCGCCGCCAAGCCCGCACCCGTCTCGGCGCTCGTGAAGGCGGTCGACATCCCCTATCAGACCTTCACGCTGAAGAACGGCCTGCGCGTCGTCGTCCATACCGACCGCAAGGCGCCCGTCGTGGCGGTCAGCGTGTGGTATGACGTCGGGTCTAAGCACGAGCCCAAGGGCAAGACGGGTTTTGCCCATCTGTTCGAGCATCTGATGTTCAACGGCTCGGAAAATGCGCCGGGCGATTTCTTCGCGCCGCTCAAGTCGGTGGGCGCCACCGATTACAACGGCACCACCTATTTCGACCGGACCAATTATTTCGAGACGGTGCCGACCGCCGCGCTCGACCGCGCGCTGTTCTTGGAATCGGACCGCATGGGCTATCTGCTCGGCGCGGTGACGCAAGGGGTGCTCGACGAGCAGCGCGGCGTCGTCCAGAACGAGAAGCGCCAGGGCGACAACCAGCCTTATGGCCTGACCCAGTACAAGATCCTGAGCGGCCTGTTCCCCCAGGGGCATCCTTATGCCCATTCGACCATCGGCTCGATGGCCGATCTCGACCAGGCTTCGCTGGAGACGGTGAAGGACTGGTTCCGTAGCCATTATGGCCCGAACAATGCCGTGCTGGTGCTGGCGGGCGACATCGATGTCGCCACCGCCAAGCCGTTGGTCGAGAAATATTTCGGTGCGATCCAGCCGGGTCCGAAGAGCGTGCTGCCGACCGTCACCATCCCGACGCTGCCCGCGCCCGTCAACGAAGAGATGAAGGACCGCGTCGCCGCCGTCATGATCAGCCGCAACTGGGCGGTGCCGGGGCTGAACGATCCTGAAACCGCCTCGCTGGTCGTGGCCGGTTCGATTCTGGGCGGGCTCGCCTCGTCGCGGCTCGACAATATCTTGGTCAAGCAGGAAAAGCTGGCGGTGCAGGTGTCGGCGGGCGACCGTCCCTTCTCGCAGGTCGGCATGTTCAACATGATGGCGATCGTCCGTCCCGGCGTCGATCCGGCGCTGGTCAACAAGCGGATGGATGAGATCCTCGCCGACTTCCTGAAGAACGGCCCGACCGCCGATGAGGTGCAGCGCGCCGTGACCCGCTTCGTGTCGGGTCGCGTCCAGGGGCTGGAGTCGGTCGGCGGCTTCGGCGGCAAGGCGGTCGCGCTGGCCGAGGGCACGCTCTATTCGAACGATCCCGGCAAATATAAGAAGCAGCTCGAGGGGATCGCCGCGCAGACGCCCGCGACCGTCAAGGCGGCGGCCAACAAGTGGCTGTCGCGCCCGGCCTATACCCTGACCGTCGTGCCGGGGGCGCGGGACGCCTATGAGGAAGCCAAGGTGCCGCCGCGCGCCGATGTGCCCGCCGCCCCGGAACAGGCGCCCAAGGGCACGCGCGGGCCGCTGCCCGATGTCGGACAGGTCAAGCCGCTGAGCTTCCCCGCCGTCCAGCGCAGCCGCCTGGCCAATGGCATCGAGCTGATCTACGCCCAGCGCACCGCTGTGCCGGTCACGCAGATCGCGACCTCGTTCGATGCCGGTATCGCCGCCGACGTGCCCGGCAAGCTGGGCACGCAGCGGATGGTGCAGGCGATGCTCGACGAGGGCACGACCCATCGCAACACCATCGCCATCGCCGAGGAGCAGGAGCGGCTGGGCGCCTCGATCGGGTCGAGCGCGACGAACGACCGCACCGTCGTCGGCCTGGACGTGCCGAGCATCAACCTGGCCCCCGCGCTCGACCTTTATGCCGATATCTTGCGCAACCCGGCCTTCCCCGATCCCGAACTGGCGCGAGTGAAGGCGCAGACACTGGCGGGCATCAAGCAGGAGCTGACCAGCCCGCAGGGGCTGGCGGGCCGCGTCCTGCCGCCGCTCGTCTATGGACCCACCAGCCCCTATGCCAAGGCGCAAGGGGCGGGCGATCCGGCGGCGGTCGCGGCGATGACCCGCGAGCAGCTGATCGCGTTCCAGCAGGCGTGGCTGCGTCCCGACAAGGCGAAGATCTTCGTCACCTCGGACCGTCCGCTGGCCGAGGTGAAGGCCGCGCTCGACCGGGTGTTCGGCGACTGGAAGGGCACCGGTACGGCGGGCGTGAAGAGCTTCACCGCCGGCCAGCCCTCCGCGCCGAAGATCGTGCTGGTGAACCGGCCCGACAGCCCGCAGTCGATGATCATGGCGGGCGCGCCGACCGCGCTGAAGGGGGTGGACGACCTGCTGCTCCAGAACACGGCGAACGACGCGTTGGGCGGCAGCTTCCTCAGCCGCATCAACACCGATATCCGGGAGAACAAGCACTGGTCCTATGGCGTGCGGGGCGGGTTCCAGACGTCGGAATTCGCGGCGCCCTATATCATGTCGGCACCGGTGCAGGCGGACAAGACCGGCCCGTCGATCGACGCGCTGCGCACCGACGTGGCCGAGTTCCTGACCACCAAGCCGATGGATCAGGTCGAATATGACCGCGCGATCACCGGCGCGATCCGTTCGCTGTCGGGTAATTTCGAAACCTCGGGGGCGGTCCTGTCGGCGATGCAGGCCAACGACCTGTACCGTCGCCCGGACAATTACTATGCGACGATCACCCAGCGTTATCAGGCGATGACCCTGCCGGCGCTGAACAAGTCGATCCAGACGGCGTTGAACCCCAAGAGCTTCGTCTGGGTGGTGGTCGGCGATGCCAAGACGGTCAAGCCGCAGCTCGATACGCTCGGCCTGCCCGTCGAGGTGGTCGAACCGTCGGCGATCGTCGCGACCGCCCCGGCGGCACAATAAGGGAGAGTGAGAATGGCGGGAATCGACGGAACCTGGGACTGCATCGTCAAGTCGCCGCTGGGTGACCAGGAAATGACGCTGACGGTCACGACCGAGGGCGATCGCTTCACCGGTTCCGGCGGCGGCCAGATGGGCGCGATGGAGATCGAGGGCGACGTGTCGGGCAATACGATCACGTGGAAGATGTCGATCTCCTCGCCGATGCCGATGACGCTGGACTGCGAAGCGACCGCCGATGGCGATATGCTGACCGGCTCCGTCGGTGCGGGCGCGTTCGGCAGCTTCCCGCTGTCCGGCACGCGCGCGGGGTAATTTCCGCGGGCTGAATTGTGGAAGGGCGGCGCGTCGGTGGACAGGCCGCCCTTTTTCATTGGGGTGGGGCGTGGGCTTCGACTTCGCTCAGGCTGAACGAAATTTGGTATCCAGTCCCATACCCCAACAGCCGTTCAGGCTGAGCGAAGTCGAAGCCCACGCGAAAACCGTCGCGACATAACCGGTTCAATTCCCGCCAAATCCCGTTACGCTGCCCCCCGAAAACCGAAAAGGGGACCAGCATGATAGACCGGCGGCATTTCCTGGGCGGATCGGCGGCACTCGCCGTGGCGGCGGGCAGCGAGGGCGTCGTTGCACAGAACACGCCGTCCACCCAGCTGACCGGATTGTTCGACACGCTGGTCCAGGAACAGCTCCGCCGCAGCCCCGAAGCCGCGACCAATCTCGGCCTCGACACCGGCGCGAATGCCGATCTGCGCAGCCGACTTTCCGACCAGTCGCCCGCCGGAATCGCGGCGGCGAAGGCCGCGACCCAGGCCGATCTGACCCGGTTGCGGGCGATCGATCCCGCCGCCCTGTCGCCCGAGGAGCGGATCGACCTGGAATCGATCCTCTATACCCGCCGTTCGGCCCAGGCCGTGCAGGCGTTCGATTTCGGCGGCAGCTCCTACGGTCCCAGCCCCTATGTCGTGTCGCAGCTGTCGGGCGCATACCAGTCGGTCCCCGATTTCCTCGACACCAAACACAAGATCGCCAGCACGGGCGATGCCGACGCCTATCTGATGCGGATGCGCGCCTTTGCCCGGCAGATCGACGCGCAAACCGACCGGATGCGCCATGACGCGGGGCAAGGCGTGGTGCCGCCCGACTTCATCCTGGACCTCGCGCTCGAACAGATGGGCAAGACGCGCCAGCCCGCCGACCAGGCGCTGGTCGTCCAGTCGCTCGCGCGTCGCACGGCCGAAAAGGGGCTGGGCGATCGTTACGCCGCACAGGCCAGGACTATTTACGATGCCGAGGTGCTGCCCGCACTCGACCGCCAGATCGCCTATGCCAGGGCGCTCCGGGCCAGGGCGACGCATGACGCGGGCGTCTGGAAACTGCGTGACGGCGCGGCTTATTATCCGGTGGCGCTGAAGGCCAATACGACGACCAGCTTCTCGCCCGATGAGGTGCACCGCTTTGGCCGCGAGCAGGCGGCGATGCTGTCGGCGCGGCTCGATGCGCTGCTCCGGAAACAGGGTTATACCAAGGGCAGTGTCGGGCAGCGCATGGCCGCGCTCTACAAGAATGCCGACCAGCTCTATCCCAATACCGATGAGGGCAAGCGCGCGGCCATCGCCTATTGCAACGCGCGGCTGGACGCGATCCGCACCCGCCTGCCCCAGGTGTTCGAGCGCATTCCGCCTTACGGCTTCGAGGTGCGCCGCGTGCCGCCGCAGACCGAGGCGGGCGCGGCGGCGGCCTTTGCGCAGGCTCCCGCGATCGACGGCTCGCGCCCCGGCCTCGTCTATTTCAACCTGAAGGACAGCGCCGACTGGCCCAAATTCTGCCTGGCGACGACCGTCTATCACGAGGGGCTGCCGGGCCATCAGATGGAGAGCGGCCTTGCGCTGTCGAACACGCGCCTGCCGCTGATCCGTAAGATCAACGGCTTTTCGGGCTATGGCGAGGGTTGGGCCCTCTATGCCGAGCAGTTGGCGGACGAGATCGGCATGTATGACGACGATCCGCTGGGGCAGCTGGGCTATCTGAAGTTCCTGCTGTTCCGCGCCAATCGCTGCGTCGTCGATACCGGGTTGCACCATCTGCGCTGGACCCGCGAACAGGCGATCCGCCATTTCGTCGAGGCGGAAGGTGAGGCGGAGGGCTTCGCCACCCGCGAGGTCGAGCGTTACTGCGTCAATCCCGGTCAGGCGGCGAGCTACAAGCTCGGCCATTCGGTGTTCGTCGAGATTCGCGATTCCGCCAAGAAGCAAAAGGGCGACCGTTTCGACCTGAAGGCGTTCCATACCGCCGTGCTGCGGCATGGCCGCGTACCGCTCGACGTGTTGCGTCGTGTCGGGGAGGAATGGGCGCGTACTTGACGGCGGAGCCTACCTGTTCAGGGCGCGTTTACGGATATCGAGTACCCTATACGGGTATATTGTCAGAACCGACGTCTACGTCCATATGTACGAAACCATGAAGAGGATGCGGACCATGACCAAGTTCCATCGCCGCCTCCGTCGACGGGATGCCGGTACGTTGATGTTGATGGGTGCCGCAACCATCACACTCGACCAGAATCTGAAAATGCCAGTCCCGACGCGTGACCGTGAAGCGATGGCGGGCGACTGGAATGCCGTGGGGCGCTATCTGCGCCACGCGATCGACCGTGCGGCTGATTTTCCGGGACTGCGCTAAACGCCATGGCAGGTTCGGTTGAGGGAGGCCGCCCGACGCTGGAGGCCGTGCCATCGAAAGAAGACGCGCCTCCCACACTGACTGAGAAAGAAGCCGAGCATCAGCAAACGGCTGAAGTCCTGGAACAGCTGGCACCATTGATCCCGGCGGAAAATCTACAAAAAGCCGAACTGATTCTCGCACAGATATCCCAGACGACCACTCGCCATTCCGGGCCGCTACCGCCTGCGCGAGAACTGGCAAACTATAAAGCGATCGATGAAAGTTTTGCCGAGCGCATCATGCGGATGGCAGAGCGTGAGCAGGCGGCCAGACACGCAATACCTAACGACCTCATGAGGCAGGAATATGCGCTGAAATCCCGCGGCCAGCATTATGCGCTGGTGCTTGCTATCTTCATCCTGCTGTTTGCCGGATATCTAGCCTATCTTGGCGACACTGCCATGGCTGGCAAGGTCGCCATCGGAACTCTGGTCGGTATCGTCGGCATTTTCGTAGTCGGCAAAGCGGCGGAAGCTTATGGTGAGCGAACGGCCGATGATAAGCCGGAATAGGGCTTAGCGCAGCACTCGCGTGATATGCCCCATCTTGCGACCGGGCCGTGATTCGCCCTTGCCGTAAAGGTGCAGATGCGTGCCCTTCTCGGTCAGTGCGGACTCCCACGCATCGTCGCCGATCAGGTTTTCCATCTGCACATGCGCGCCGGTCAGCGACGTATCACCCAGCGGCAGGCCGCAGATCGCGCGGATATGGTTCTCGAACTGCGAGGTTTCGGCCCCCTCGATCGTCCAGTGGCCCGAATTGTGGACGCGCGGGGCCATCTCGTTGAAGACGGGGCCGTTCTCGGTCGCGAAGAACTCGCAGGCCAGCACGCCGACATAGCCCAGTTCTTCGGCGATGCGGATGGCGAGCGCAGTCGCTTCCTCGGCCTGCGCCGCTATCTCGGACGGCGCGGGCAAGGTCGAGGTGCGCAGGATCGCGTCGCGGTGGACATTGTGCGGCGGGTCGTAGCGTACCGTCCTGCCGTCCAGCCCACGTGCGATCAGGATCGAGAATTCATGGCTGAAGTGGATGAATCCTTCCAGCACGGCGGGGCCGCCGATCGCCTCGAACGCGGCAGGCGCCTCGGCGATGTCGCGGATCAGCACCTGGCCCTTGCCGTCATAGCCGAAGCGCGTGGTCTTCAGGATGGCGGGGCAGCCGATCCGCTCCAGCGCGGCGGTCAGGTCGGCGGCGCAGTTGACCTCGGCCCAGGGGGCGGGGCGCCCGCCGACCTTCTCGACGAAGCTCTTTTCGGCGATCCGGTCCTGCGCGACGCGGAGCGCTGCCGGAGCGGGGTGGACGGGCAGCCGCTCGGCCAGCCATTCGACCGGCGTCACGTCGACATTCTCGAATTCGTAGGTCACGACGTCGCAGGCGGCGACGAAATCGGCCAGCACCACCTTGTTGTGATAATCGGCGCGGGTCAGCGAGGACGCGGTCTGCGCCGCGACGCTTTCCTCATCGGGGGCCAGCACATGGGTGCGATAGCCGAGCTGTGCGGCGGCCACCGCCAGCATCCGGCCCAGCTGGCCGCCGCCCAGAATCCCGATCGTCGAACCCGGCTTCAACATTGGCTTACCCTTGCGGATCGTTGGCGACGCTGTCGGTCTGGCGCTGGCGCCACGCCTTCAGGCGCTCGGCAAGGCCCTCGTCGGACAGCGAAAGGATCGAGGCGGCGAGCAGGCCCGCATTGATCGCGCCCGCCTTGCCGATGGCCAGCGTGCCGACGGGAATGCCGCCGGGCATCTGGACGATCGAGAGCAGGCTATCCATGCCCTTCAACGCCTTGGACTCGACCGGCACACCCAGCACCGGCAGATGCGTCATCGACGCGGCCATGCCGGGCAAATGCGCGGCACCGCCCGCACCGGCGATGATGACCTTGATCCCGCGATCGGCGGCGCCGGTGGCGTAATCGTACAGGCGCTGCGGCGTGCGGTGCGCGGAGACGACGCGGGTCTCGTGGTCGACGCCCAGCGCCTCCAGAGTCTCGGCGGCGTGCCGCATGGTTTCCCAGTCCGACGTGGACCCCATGATGATCCCGACCGAAATCATATCCGCTGTTCCGCTCTAGCCCCTTTGGCCCCGTCGCCGGGGAAGCGGGCTGACTAGCGGCACGCGGCGAGGGGGGCAACCATTGCTATGCGTTTCCGTATACTCTCTCGCGCATTTTGGTGCAGGCGTGGCGGCGTGGACTTCGACTTCGCTCAGCCTGAGCGTAGGGTAGAGTTGGGTTCGCGCGGAGACGCGGAGACGCGGAGGTGCCGGTATGGGCGGCCGCGTGGCCCACCCTCTTGAACGGAAGACGACAATGCGCTGCCATTGGGGCGACAGGCTTGCGCCGCCGACCAATCTCCGCGCCTCCGCGTCTCCGCGCGAATAAGATCTTCGTGTCTTTGCGGCTTCGCGTGAGAAGCAAATGGTTCACGCGAAGCCGCAACGGCGCAAAGTGATTGGGACGCGAGGCAATCAGACGTTCGATCGCCTCGCGTCTCCCGATCGCTTACCGCTCCGACAGATAATAGCGGTCGGTCGGGGTCAGGTCGTCGGCCAGTTCATAGACGATCGGCTGGGCGGTCGGGATTTCCAGGCCGGTGATCTCGTCGTCCGGGATGTTCGACAGATGCTTGACCAGCGCGCGCAGCGAGTTGCCATGGGCCGAGATCAGCACCCGGTTGCCGTCGCGCAGCGCAGGCGCGATGCGCTCTTCCCAATAGGGCAGGACGCGGGCGATCGTGTCCTTCAGGCTTTCGGTCTGCGGCACGTCGATACCCTTGTAGCGGATATCGTTCGACACATCGAACTCGCCGCCCGCCTCGGCCGGGGGCGGGGGCACGTCAAAGCTGCGGCGCCAGATCTTCACCTGTTCGTCGCCATGCTTGGCGGCCGTCTCGGCCTTGTCCAGGCCGGTCAGCCCGCCATAATGGCGCTCGTTCAGCCGCCAATGCTTCTCGGTCGGGAGCCAGAGGCGACCCATGGTTTCCAGCGCCAGGTTCAGCGTCTTGATCGCGCGGGTCTGAAGGCTGGTGAAGGTCAGGTCGAAGTCCAAGCCCTTCTCCGCCATCATCGCGCCCGCCGCGCGCGCCTCGGCGGCACCCTGCGCCGTCACGTCGACGTCCCACCATCCGGTGAAGCGGTTCTCCAGGTTCCAGGCGGACTGGCCGTGGCGGATCAGGACGAGCTGGGGCATGGAAACTCCTTGTATGTGATACTGCCCGCATAGAGCCGCGGGCACGCGGGGTCGAGGTTAGCCGCGAAAGCGGGGTTGCGTCGAAGCGGGATTGGCCTTCAGTACGCGGCCCATGCGGGTCGGTCGGTCGAGCAATTCGCCGCCGCAATCGGGGCAGGTCTCGTCCAGCTCGTCGGCGCATTCGGCGCAATAGGTGGATTCGAGCGAGCAGATGAACGCGCCCCCCTGGCTCGGGGGCAGGTCCGCGCCGCAGCGCTCGCAATCGGGACGCATCTCCAGCATCAGGCGGCCACCTCGCGCACCACGTCGCAGATGCGGTCGACAAGGGTTTCGACCTGACGCTTGTCCTCGCCCTCGGCCATCACGCGGATGACGGGCTCGGTGCCCGACGGGCGGATGACCAGGCGGCCGCGCCCGGCCAGCTCGGCCTCGGCGGCGGCGATGACGCCCTGGACCTTTTCATGCTCCAGCGGCTTGCCGCCCGCGAAGCGGACATTCTTGAGCAACTGCGGCAGCGGATCGAAGCGGTGCAGCACCTCGCTGGCGGGCGCGCCCGCGCGCTTGAGTTCGGCCAGCACCTGGAGCGCGGCGACCAGACCGTCGCCGGTGCGGGCATAGTCGGACAGGATGATATGCCCCGACTGCTCGCCGCCGACATTATAGCCGCGCGTGCGCATCGCCTCCAGCACATGGCGGTCTCCGACCTTGGTGCGGATCAGGCCCAGGCCTTGTGCGGCCAGATGCCGCTCCAGACCCAGATTCGACATGACGGTCGCGACCAGGCCGCCACCCGCCAGTCGTCCTTCGCGCGCATAGCTGGTCGCGATCATCGCCATCAGCTGGTCGCCATCGACCACCGCGCCGGTCTCGTCGACGATGATCAGCCGGTCGGCGTCGCCGTCCAGCGCGATGCCGATATCCGCCCCGCTCGCCACCACCGTTTCGGCCAGCGTCTGCGGCGCGGTCGAGCCGACGCCATCATTGATGTTGGTCCCGTTGGGGGTCACGCCGATCGCGACCACATCCGCGCCCAGTTCCCACAAGGCAGCGGGCGCGACCTTGTAGGCGGCACCATTGGCGCAGTCGATCACGACGCGCAGGCCGTCGAGGCGCAGCGCCTGCGGGAAGGTGGACTTGGCGAAGTGGATATAGCGCCCGGCGGCGTCGTCGACCCGGCGCGCGCGGCCGATCTTGCCCGAGGGGACCAGCGGCACATCCTGCTCAATCAGGTCCTCGATCGACTCCTCCGCCTCGTCGGACAGCTTGTAACCGTCGGGGCCGAACAGCTTGATGCCGTTGTCGGCGAAAGGGTTATGGCTGGCCGAGATCATCACGCCGATATCGGCGCGCATCGAATGGGTCAGCATCGCGACCGCGGGCGTGGGCAGCGGCCCGAGCATGACGACATCCATGCCAACGCTGGTGAACCCCGCGACCAGCGCCGATTCGAGCATATAGCCCGACAGGCGGGTGTCCTTGCCGATGACGACGCGGTGGCGGTGGTCGCCGCGCTGGAAATAGGCGCCGGCGGCCATGCCGACCTTCATCGCCATCTCGGCCGTCATGACCGCGCCGTTGGTCGCGCCGCGAATGCCATCAGTGCCGAAATATTTTCTTGCCATGCGGCCAAGTCCCTGCCGGATTAAGAGGATGTGGAACAATCGGGTTGCGCATCCTTTAGCGCGACCTTGGCCAAAGCTCCAAATAGGCGAGAACCATCCATGTCGCGCGCGACCCTGATCCTTCTTTGCCTTGCCGCCGGTCTGCTGATCGGCGTGGGGGCGGCGACGCTCGCCCCGTCGATGGCGGCGGGCGCGGTGTTCGTCGCGCGGCCGGTCGGGACCTTGTGGCTGAACGGGTTGCAGATGACGGTCATCCCGCTGGTCGTCACGCTGTTGATCACCGGCGTCGCCTCGACCGCGCAGGCGGCACAGGCGGGGCGGATCGCGGGGCGGGCGATCATGACCTTTCTGGTGCTGGTCACACTGACCGCGACGATGGCGGCGCTGGTTACGCCCGCCCTGCTGCACCTGTTGCCCATCCCGCGCGAGGCGGCCGCCGCGCTGAAGGCGGCGCTGGGCCATGCCGAACCGGTCGCGCCGCCGCCGCCGATCGCCGAGTTCGTGACCGGCATCGTGCCGACCAACATCTTCGCCGCCGCCACGAACAATGCGCTGTTGTCGCTGATCCTGTTCACCCTGGCCTTCGCCTTTGCGATCACACGGATCGAGGGGGAGGGGCGGGCGATGCTGCTGCAATTCTTCACCGCGATCCGCGATGCGATGCTGGTGCTGATCGGATGGGTGTTGTGGCTGGCACCTCTGGGCGTCTTCGCGCTGGCTTTCGTCGTGGGCGCGACGGCGGGGGGCGGGGCGTTCGGAGCGCTGGCGCATTACATCACGATCATCGCCAGTATCGGCGTCATCGTGATGCTGATGGCGTACGGCGTGGCGCTGCTGGCGGCGCGGGTGCCGCTGTCGCGATTCGCCCGCGCGCTGGCCCCGGCCCAGGCGGTCGCCATCTCGACGCAGAGCTCGCTCGCCAGCCTGCCCGCGATGATCGAGGGGACGAAGACGCTACGCATCGCGCCTGCGACCGCAGGCCTCGTCCTGCCGATGGCGGTGGCGATGTTCCGGGGGACGCAGCCCGCGATGAACGTCGCGGTGGCGCTCTATATCGCCGACTGGTTCGGCATCGTGCCCGGCATGGCCTCGGTCGCCGCCGCCGTGGTGGTCGCGATCCTGTGCTCGCTCGGCTCGGCCAGCCTGCCGTCGCAGATCACCTTCTTCGCCTCGATCGCGCCGGTCTGCGTCGCGCTGGGGGTGCCTGCCGCGCCCTTGGGGCTGCTCATCGCGGTGGAGACGATTCCCGACATCTTCCGGACGCTGGGCAATGTCAGCATGGACCTTGCCGCCACCGCGACCGTTTCCCGGGGCAGCCGCACCATCGACGAGGACGTCTCATGAAGTATCGCACGCTCGGCCCCGATTTCGAGGTTTCCGCGCTCGGCCTCGGCTGCATGCCGATGGCCGGTGTCGGCCGGAACATGTATGGCGAGGCGAACGAGGCGGAGAGCATCGCGACCATTCACCGCGCGATCGAACTGGGCGTGACCCTGTTCGACACCGCCGAAATCTATGGCCCGCTGGTCAATGAGGAACTGGTCGGCCAGGCTATTCGCGGCAAGCGCGACGCGGTGATGATCGCGACCAAGTTCGGTTTTCGCTATGACGAGAACGGCATGACGGGCGTCGACTCCACCCCCGCCAATGTCCAGCGGGCGTGCGAGGGATCGCTCAAGCGGTTGGGTGTCGAGACGATCGACCTGTTCTACCAGCACCGCGTCGACCCCAATGTCCCGATCGAGGAGACGGTCGGCGCGATGGGCCGCCTTGTCGAGCAGGGCAAGGTGCGCCGGCTGGGGCTGTCGGAGGCGAGCGCCGAGACGATCCGCCGCGCCGCCGCCGTCCACCCGATCGCGGCGGTCCAGTCGGAATATTCGCTATGGGAGCGCGATGTCGAGGCGGACATCCTGCCCGTGGTGCGTGAACTGGGCATCGGCTTCGTGCCGTACAGCCCGCTGGGGCGCGGGTTCCTGACCGGGCAGATCACCCGGCGCGAGGACCTGCCCGAGGGGGATTATCGCCTGGGCGATCCCCGTTATTCGGAGGAGAATTTCGATCGCAACCTTCAGGTCGTCGAGGTGGTGAAGCAGATCGCTGCCGCGCATGACGCCAGTGCGGCGCAGGTGGCGCTGGCGTGGCTGCTGGCGCAAGGCGACGATATCGTGCCGATCCCCGGCTCCAAGCGACGCGCAACGCTGGAGGACTCGATGAAGGCGGCGGAATTGGAATTGTCAGCGGAGGATCTGACGAAGCTGGACGAAGCCTCGCCGCGCGGTGGAACGGCGGGGCCGCGCTACGGCGAGCGAGCGATGGCGATGACGCGGCTCTGATTTTGGTTCGCGCGGAGGCGCGGAGACGCGGAGGGGGCGTATCCAGCCGTTAGGCTGGCCTAACACTATGACGGTGCGGCAAAGCCGAACGCCGAAATGCGCTGAGGCGTTGAAGCGCGCTCGAACCTCTCTGCGTCTCCGCGCCTCCGCGCGAACCAAAAAGCCGGTCTGCCGCTCGAAACGACGGACCGGCCCTTCGTTACAGCGGCTTCTGCTCCAGCCGCGTATCGATGCCCGCCGCCGCCGGTTCGGCCAATTCCTTGTCCCCGGCCAGCGCGGCTTCGGCCTTCAGCAGGTCCAGGTGCATCAGCTTGGCGATGAAGGGCGATACGACCAGCACGACCACGCCGATCCCGATCGAGAACCAGCCGATCCGCGTATAGACGTCGAGCACCTTTTCCGGCCCCGCGCCCTCACCGCCGGTCGCCTGCGCGATCAGGCCAGCGATGAAGTTGCCCGCCGCCGTCGCCAGGAACCAGGTGCCCATCATGAGGCCCGTCATGCTGGGCAGCGACAGCCGCGTCATGGCCGACAGACCGACCGGCGAGAAGCACAGTTCCGCCATGGTGTGGATCAGATAGACGAGGATGACGAAGATCACCGGTGTCGGTGCGCCTGCATAAAGGGCGGCACCGGCCACCAGCACCAGAAAGCCCGCGCCCACGCCGACCAGGCCGATGCCGAACTTGAACGGCGCGCTCGGTTCCCAACCCCGCTTGGCCAGGAAGGTCCAGACCGCGGCGAACACGGGGGCCAACGCGATGATGAAGATCGAATTCACCGACTGGAAGGCCGAGGCCGGAATCGTCCAACCGAGCAGGCTGCGGTCGACCGAGCGGTCGGTATAGACGTTGAGCGAGGAGCCCGCCTGTTCGAACAAGGCCCAGAAGAGCGGGCAGAGCGCGATCAGGAACAGCGCGGCCAGAATACGGTCGCGGTCGACCTTTTCCAAGGTGAACACCGCCCGCCACAGGATGAAGCCCACCGTGCCGATGCCGAACACGATCAAAAGCGTGCCGACCGCGTCCTGATACCGGATCAGCTGCCACGTCACGAGTGTCGCGGCGATCCCGCCCAGATAGATGAGCCACTCGCGCGACAGACCGGCCACGACCGGCGCACGCAGGACGGGCAGCGAAGGCGCTTCGCCTGCGCCATGCAGTTCGCGCTTCAGGCCGATAAAGGCGACCAGACCGAGGAGCATGCCAACGCCCGCCGCGCCGAAGCCATAGGCCCAGCCCACGGTTTCACCCAGGACGCCGCACACGATCGGGCCGAGCGCGCCGCCGCCGTTGATGCCCATGTAGAAGATCGAGAAGGCGGGATCGCGGCGCATGTCGTCGCGCGCGTAAAGCTGTCCCACCAGCACCGAGATATTGGCCTTGAGGAAGCCGGTGCCGATCACGATCGCGGCCAGCGCGAGGTAGAAACCTTCTAGATAGACGCCCTGCGCACCCTGCGGCCCTTCCATCGCGGCGATCAGCAAATGGCCGAAGGCGATGAACACCCCGCCCGCCAGCACCGCGCGTCTGGCCCCCAGATACCGGTCGGCCAGATAGCCGCCGATCACCGGTGTGAAATACACCAGCGACATATAGGCGGCATAGATGCCGAAGGCGGGTTCGTCGGTGAACAGGAAATGCTTGGTCAGGTAGAAGACCAGGATGGCGCGCATTCCGTAGAAGGAAAAACGCTCCCACATTTCGGTGAAGAACAACAGGAACAGGCCTCGGGGGTGTCCCAAAACCGTTTTGCCGCGCGCGGCGGCCTCATACGCACTCGCCATACTGGCGTTCACTCCATCGGGATCGCCCCCGGTGCGACCAGGGGCGCACGCGGGGGCGTAATGGTTCGGTAACCTAACGCCAAAGCCGCGACTGTAAATATCATGCGCGACGACGTAAGGATCGAAGCCATGACCGACATGGCTTTCAATGACCGCTCGACCCCGCTTTCGCTGCTGACAACCCGCCGTTCGGGCAAGCCGCGCGACCTGATCGCCCCCGGCCCCCGTCCGGACGAACTGGCGCAGATCCTGAGCATCGCGGCGCGCACGCCCGATCATGGCAAGCTGGCCCCGTGGCGCTTCGTGATCGTGCCTTGGCAAGCGCGCGCGAAGCTGGCCGAGGTCATCACCACCGCCTATCGCGCCGAACGGCCGCAGGCGGGCGCGACCGAGATCGCCGCGCTCGAACAATTCGCGCATCAGGCCCCTGATCTGGTCGTCGTCCTGTCGTCGCCCCGCACGGACAGCCATATTCCGCTGTGGGAACAGGAATTGTCGGCGGGGGCGGCGTGCATGAACCTGCTCCATGCCGTCCATGCCATGGGCTATGCCGGGGGCTGGCTGACCGGTTGGCCCGCTTTTTCCGATGCGGTGCGCGATGCGTTCGGCACCGCGCCCGAGCGGATCGTCGGCTTCGTCTTCATCGGCACGCCCGGCCGTCCGCTCGACGAACGGCCGCGCCCCGACATGGGCCAGATCGTCTCGACCTGGAACGGATGAAGCGAGCGTCCCGCACGGCGGTCTTGCAAACGTTATCGCGATAGCGGCTCGACATCGCGTCGCGCATGCTGTATTAACTCGGCATGACAGCTCTTAGCGGTGACGACAGCCCGGTCTATATCCGCCTGCGCGGGACGATCGCGGCGGGCATTCTCAACGGTACCTATCGCACGGGGGACCAGCTTCCCTCGGTGCGAGCGCTGGCCGCCGAACAGGGTGCGAACCCGCTGACCGTCGCCAAGGCCTATCAGAGCTTTCAGGACGACGGCTATGTCGAGGTGCGGCGCGGGGTCGGCATGTTCGTGATGCCGGGCGCGGCCGACCGGTTGCGAAGCGCGGAGCGGCAGAGCTTCCTGTCGGTGCAATGGCCGCGCATCCGCGACCATATCGAACTGCTGGGCCTCGACCCCGCCGATCTGCTCAACGCCGAGCGCGTCTGACCTTCGGGCGGCGACCCCAGGCGATCAGCCCGGTCGCCGCGACCCAGGCCGCGAGCAACCCCGTCAGCGCGGCGAGCGGCCACCAAATCCATGGCATCCCCTGTCCGCCATGCCATCGGCGGACCCAGGACAGCATGACCGGCCCGGCATAAGCGGGCGCGGCCAGGGCCTTGGCGCTATCGTCGGCGACCTTGACGACGCTCGGTTCGCCACCCTCGAAATGCAGGATCCAGTCGGGCGAACGCTCGGTCGGCCAGTCGATCGTGCGCAGCGTGCCGTGCGTCCATGCCTTCGCGCTGGCAACGACACGGTCGACAGGTAAGGCCGCACGGGTAACGGGCGGCGCGGCGGGGGTGGAGATCATGCCGGGTGCCGGGACGATTGCCAGCCCGGTCGCGGTCAGCGCCAATACCGGGATCGCCGACCATAGGCCGACGCGACGGTGCATGATCGTCCACCGCGATTCGTGGCAGGGGCGCTTGGCGGATGCCTTCGGTCGCTCGCGGGTCGCCTGCGCCCAAAGCCCGGTCAGGCTGGCGAGCACCAGCCCGATACCGCCCAGACCGACGATCCATCGGCCCAGGCCCGATAGGAACAGTCCGTCATGCACCCGCCGTGCGGCACCGATGACGCCGCCATCCTTCCAGCCGCTCGCCAGAACCTGCCCGGTCGGCGGGTCGAGAAAGAGCAGCCGCTGCGCCCGGTCGTCGGTCCGGTTGCCAGTTCGTTTGAGCGTGACGATGACGGGCGACGAACCCTGTTCCAGCGACAGCGCCGCGATCCGCTCGCCGGGGCGCAGGCGGCGATGCGCGGCGTCGCTATAGAGGGAGGCGGCCTGCCGCTGTTCGCCGCTGATCCGGAAGCGGGCGGGATTGGCGATCCGCTCCAGCATCGGCGAGGCTGCCAGGATCGCGCCGGAGATCGCCAGGACGATCGCGATCAACCCAATCGCCAGCCCCAGCCAGCGATGGACCTGCAATGCCGTATCGCGAAGGGAAATTCCGGCCACACAAACCCCGAAACAGACGGCGCGCCCTGCCGGAGGCGAAGGGCGGCGTCAATCGGGGGCGTTCTATAGCGGCCTCATTCCCCACCCCCCGTTCAGGCTGAGCGAAGTCGAAGCCCATGCCCTCGCCCTCGCCTGAATCACAAAGGCCATCCCTTGGCCTTCGACTTCGCTCAGGCTGAACGGAGGTGGGGAAGGCGTAGCTGCCTTAAGAAAGGAATCACCGCCGCAGGAACAACCAGGACCGGATCGCACTGGCCAAATTCGGCGGGTCTTCCACCACGATCCGCAGCGCATCGATCTCCGCGACCAGAGCCGACAGCGGCAGGGCGTGCGCCAGCGCCGCCTCTTCGAGCGCGGTCCAGAAGACCGGCTCCAGACTGATCGAGGTCTGGTGCCCGGCGATGGTGATCGAGCGTTTGACCGGACCGACGAATCCTTCCGCCGGGGCCGCGATCCGGCTCATTCGGTGTCGAACAGGCTGGCCAGCTGCTCGATGATCGTGCCGCCCAGCTGCTCGGCATCCATGATCGTCACCGCGCGCGCATAATAGCGGGTCACGTCATGGCCGATGCCGATCGCGATCAGTTCGACCGGGCTCTTGCTTTCGATCCAGCCGATCACCTGGCGCAGGTGGCGTTCCAGATAGCTGCCCGAATTGACCGACAGCGTCGAATCGTCGACCGGCGCGCCGTCGGAGATGACCATCAGGATGCGCCGCTCCTCGGGCCGCGCGATCAACCGGCTATGCGCCCACATCAGCGCCTCGCCGTCGATATTCTCCTTGAGCAGCCCCTCGCGCATCATCAGGCCCAAATTGTTGCGCGCCCGCCGCCACGGCTCGTCGGCCTGTTTGTAGACGATGTGGCGGATGTCGTTCAGCCGCCCCGGCTGCGGCGGGCGACCGGCCGCCAGCCACGTCTCGCGGCTCTGTCCGCCCTTCCACGCACGGGTGGTGAAGCCGAGAATCTCGGTCTTCACCCCGCAGCGCTCCAGCGTGCGCGCGAGGATGTCGGCGGAGATGGCCGCGATGCCGATCGGCCGCCCGCGCATCGACCCGGAATTGTCGATCAGGAGGGTGACGACCGTATCGCGGAAGTCGGTGTCGCGCTCGATCTTATAGGACAGCGACTGGCCGGGATTGACCACGACGCGGGCGAGGCGCGCGGCGTCGAGAATACCCTCTTCCTGGTCGAAATCCCAGGATCGCGACTGTTGTGCCATCAACCGGCGTTGCAAGCGGTTGGCGAGCTTCGACACCGCCGATTGCAGATGCGCCAGCTGCTGGTCGAGATAGCCGCGGAGCCGCGCCAGTTCGTCGGCGTCGCACAGCTCTCCCGCCGCGATCACCTCGTCATATTGGGTGGTCCAGGGCTTGTAGTCGAATTGCGACGCCAGATCGTTGAGCGGGCGGTTGGGACGGGTCGGCTGGCTGCCTTCGTCGCCATCCTCGCCGGGTTCGCCGTCGAGATCGTCGAGCGAATCCTGGCTCTGCTCCTGCGATTCGCCGTCCTCGCTGTCCGAGTCGCGCTTCTCGGCGTGCGCCTCGACCTCGCCTTCGCCCTGGCCCTGTTCGTCGTTATCCTCTTCGCTCTCGTCCTGCTGCTGTTCGTCCTCGCCTTCCTGATCGTCGCCGCCTTCATCGGCCTGATCGGGTTCGGCAGGCGGCTCGGCGAGTTCGAGATCGGCGAGCATCTTGGCGGTCAGCGACTGGAACGCCTTCTGGTCGTCCATCGCGCCCGCCAGCGCGTCGAGATTGGTCGCCCCCTCCAGCCAGTCGCGGACCAGCGCCAAGGCGGGTGCGGTTTCGGCAGGCGAAGGCCGTCCGGTCATCCGTTCCCGCAGGATGAGCCCCAGCGCGGTCGACAAGGGCACCTCGTCGCGGTTGCGCGCACGGGTCAGCGGGTCGGAGCGCAACCGTACGTCCAGCGCATGGGCGAGATTGTCGCCGATCCCGGCATAACCGCGCGCGCCCAGTGCCTCGATCCGGGCCGTCTCTACCGCGTCATAGACCGCGCGCGCCACCGCCTCGACCGGGGCGGCCTTGGCGTGGAGCGCGGTGTCGTGCAGCTTCAGCCGCAGCGCGAAGGCGTCGGCGAACCCGCGCGCCTCGGCCACCTGTTCGGCGGGCAGCGCACGGCCGGGCATGGGCACGCGGATATGCTTGCCCGAGGAGGTCGGCGCATCGGCGGTGAAGGCGAGCTCGACCTCCGGCTCCTGCGCGATGGTGCGCGCCGTGCCGCCGAGGACCGCCTTGAACCGGTCGAGAGGGGTTTCGTTGCCCAAGGGGATCAGGCCCGGCCGACGACGCTTTCGGGCAGGTCCTTGCCGAAGACGCGCTGATAATATTCCGCCACCAGCGCGCGCTCATTCTCGTCGCACTTGTTGAGGAAGGACAGGCGGAAGGCAAAGCCCGGATCGCCGAAGATCAGCGTGTTCTGCGCCCAGGTGATGACCGTGCGCGGGCTCATCACGGTCGAGATGTCGCCGTTGACGAAGCCCTTGCGGGTCATGTCGGCGACGCGGACCATGTTCTCGACCAGCTGCTTGCCATCGGGCTTGTCATATTCGCCCGACTTGGCGAGCACGATCTGCGCCTCGGTGACGGCGGGCAGATAGTTGAGCGTGACCACGATGTTCCAGCGGTCCATCTGGCCCTGGTTGATCTGCTGCGTGCCGTGATACAGGCCGCTGGTATCGCCCAGACCGACCGTGTTGGCGGTGGCGAACAGGCGGAACCACTTGTTCGGGCGGATCACGCGGTTCTGGTCGAGCAGGGTCAGCTTGCCTTCCGTC
Organism: Sphingomonas sp. Leaf257; assembly: GCF_001422185.1. Lineage (NCBI taxonomy): Bacteria > Pseudomonadati > Pseudomonadota > Alphaproteobacteria > Sphingomonadales > Sphingomonadaceae > Sphingomonas > Sphingomonas sp. Leaf257. The sequence continues at coordinate 35,759 of NZ_LMMH01000003.1, read as the reverse complement.
TCCAGCACGCGCTGGATCACGAACATCACGTCGGGGCGGCCCGCATCATATTCGTCGAAGACGAGCGCGGTCGGCGTCTGGAGCGCCCAGGGGAGCAGGCCCTCGCGGAACTCGGTCACCTGTTGCCCGTCCTTCAGGACGATGGCGTCGCGGCCGATCAGGTCGATACGGCTGATATGCGCGTCCAGGTTGATGCGGATGCACGGCCAGTTGAGGCGGGCGGCGACCTGTTCGATATGGCTCGACTTGCCGGTGCCGTGATAGCCCTGCACCATCACGCGGCGGTTGTGCGCAAAACCCGCCAGGATCGCCAGCGTGGTGTCGGGATCAAACACATAGGCGGGATCGAGATCGGGGACGCGCTCGTCCGACACCGAAAAGGCCGGAACCTCCATGTCGGTGTCGATGCCGAACAGGTCGCGCACCGACACCATCTTGTCGGGTGCATCGAGAATCGTCGTATCGCGGCTGTCGGGAAGCGTATTCGGGATGTTGGTCATCAGGCCCTCGTCTCGTCGCTCAACGCCTTAAGCCAAGCGCGGCTCCCTACTCAATGGCGGTGATCGCACGAAACGGGTCTTCCGGCGATTGCGGGGCGATGGCTTCGGGGTCATCCTCGGGCTCTTGGCGTGCGAGTCGCGTCACGGGGCAAGCATTTGATCTGTCGGGTAAAAGGGCGGGGCGATCATGGCGAATTTCATCTGGTACGAATTGCTGACCGACGACATCGCGGCGGCGCAGGATTTCTATACCCATGTCGTCGGCTGGCAGATCGGCGACAGCGGTATTGCCGGAATCGATTATCGCATCTTCGCGACGCCCGAAGGCGAGGCGATCGGCGGGCTGATGCAGCGGCCCGATGGTTCGCCGGGCGGTCCGGTCTGGTTCGGATATCTGCCGGTGGTCGATGTTGACGAATCGCTGGGGGCCATCATCGAGGATGGCGGGCAGGTGCTGATGCCCGCCTGGACGATGGACGGGGTGGGGCGCATGGCGCTGGTCACCGATACGCTGGGCGCACCCTTCTACATCATGGCGCCGGAAGCGGCGCAGCCGTCGCGTTCCTTCGTCGAGCACGGCACCGGCCCGGCGACCGGCCATATCGTCTGGAACGAGCGGATCGCGAGCGACCCCGACCGGGCGCTGGCCTTTTTCGGACGGCATTTCGGCTGGAGCCATCAGGGCGGGATGCCGATGGGCGAGCTGGGGGAGTATCGCTTCCTGGCCGATGGGCCTGTCGTGCTGGGCGCGCTGATGGGCTGTCCGCCGGGGGGTGAGCCTGGCTGGCATTTCTATGTCGCGGTGGACGATATCGATGCGGCGGCGGCGCGGGTGGTCGAGCGGGGCGGTACGATCGAGTTCGGGCCGATGGAGATTCCGGGCGGGGACTATTCGCTGTCCGCCCGCGACCCGCAGGGCGCGCGATTCGGACTGGTCGGGCCGCGGAAGTAATGATCCTCCCCTGCAAGGGGAGGAATTTGGCGTCACGCGAATGCGGGCGCCTGGCGGAGTTGCTGATAGGCCGCGATCACCTTTTGCAGCCGCGCCTCATGGGCACGATCCCCGCCATTGCGGTCGGGGTGATAGCGCCGCACCAACTCGCTATATCGCCGCCGGAGCGCCCCGCGATCGGCATTCGCCTCCAGCCCCAGCACCTTCAGGCTTTCACGATCCTGCCCCGACAGCGGCTTGCCGTCCGATCGCTCGGGCGCGACCTCGCGGCGATAGCGCGCGGCGATGGCGTCCAATGGATCGGAGAAATCGGCCCAGCGCGGCCCCGGATCGGTGCCGTTCTGCGCAAAGGCGCGGGTTTCGCGCTCCCAGCCCGCATAGGGGCGCTGGGCGCGGTGGATCTCGTCCGCGCTCATGCCGTCGAAGAAATTGTAGCGGCTGTTGAAGGCGCGGACATGCTCCAGGCAGAACCAGCGGAACTGGCCCGGCCCGTCGCCGCTGCGCGTACCCTCGGCCGGCGGCGCACGGAACTCGCCCGCTTCGGTGCAGCCCGCATGGTCGCACAGACGGTCGCTATTCTCGACGCGGCCGTGAAACCGTGCGCCCGTTTTTTCCCTTGGGGGTTTGTCCTTGGGGGTATCGCTGCTCGACCGACGCGCCACGGCTATCCGCTTGTCCTGAAAAACCGTCTATATAGGGGCCATGACCGATATCACCACCGCCCCGATCGCAGACCAGATCACCGCTCGCCTGACCCAGGCGCTGTCGCCTGCGCACCTGGAAGTCATCAACGAAAGCGCGATGCATCGCGGCCATCTGGGCGATGACGGCACCGGCGAGAGCCATTTCCGCGTCATCGTCGTCGCGCCCGCTTTCGCAGGCCAGTCGCGTGTCGCCCGCCAGCGCATGGTGAACCACGCGCTCGCCGATCTGTTGTCGGAGCGTATCCATGCGCTGGCGATCAGCGCGAAGGCACCCGGAGAATAATCTCATGCCCTATGACCTGTGGTACTGGCCCGGCCTGCCGGGACGCGGCGAGTTCGTCCGGCTGGTGCTGGAGGCCGCAGGTCTGCCCTATCGCGACCGGGGCGTGGAGGAGGGGGCCGAGGCGCTGCTCGCCGACATGCGCAAGGGGAGCCGTTTGCCCTTCGCCCCGCCATATTTGCGCACCGGGGGACAGGCGATCGCGCAGGTCGCCAACATCCTTCACTGGCTGACCGAGCGGCACGATCTGGCACCGGTGGGCGAGCGGCTGTGGCTGAACCAGCTGCAATTGACGATCAGCGACATGGTGGCCGAGGTGCATAATGTGCATCATCCGGTCGCGACCGGCGCCTATTATCACGAACAGAAGCCCGAGGCCGCCCGCGCCGCCGCCCAGTTCCGCCAGGAACGGCTCCCCAAATTCCTCGGTTATTTCGAGGATGCACTGGGTGACGGCGAGTGGATGGCGGGCGGGGGCTGGTCGCCGGTCGATACCTCGCTGTTCCAGTTGATCGCGGGTCTGCGCTACATGTTCCCCAGGCGCATGGCGGCGGTCGAGGGCGACTATCCCGCGCTCATCGCCCTGTACGACCGTGTAAAGGCCGTGCCCGGCATTGCCGCCTATCTGGACAGCGACCGGCGACAGGCGTTCAATGAGGACGGAATCTTCCGCCATTATCTGGAGTTTGACGCCGAATGACCCGCATACCCCGTCCCGCCGCGCGCATCCTGTTGGTGGATGGGGCGGGCCGGACCCTGATGTTCCGCTTCACCCCCGATGATCGCCCGCCCTTCTGGTGCACGCCGGGCGGCGCGGTCGATCCGGGGGAAAGCTATGAACGGGCCGCGCGCCGCGAGTTGCTGGAGGAAACCGGCCTCGACCGCGATTGCGGGCCGCAGGTCGCACGGCGGCAGGTCGAGTTCCTGACCATCGAGGGTGTCGAGGTCGCGGCCGACGAACGCTATTTCCGCGTCGACATCGACGCCCATGAGGTGACGGGGGCGGGGCACACCGTGCTGGAGCAGCGGGTCATGCAGAGCTGGCGCTGGTTCAGCCGTGAAGAGCTGGCCGCCCATACCGAACCCTATTTTCCGACCGACCTGATCGCGCTGCTCGACGCCACGGAGCCGGCCCCCACGGAGCAAAGCCATGTTTGACGATTTCCTGCTGCGCACCCTGCAACCCTCCAGCCACGATCTGGGCGGGTTCAAGGTCCACCGGACGCTGCCCAACAAGGAGCGGACGATGGTCGGCCCCTTCATCTTCTTCGACCAGATGGGCCCGGCGCAGCTGCAACCCGGCTCCGGCATCGACGTGCGGCCGCATCCGCATATCAACCTGGCGACCGTCACCTATCTGTTCGACGGCGCGATCGGCCACCGCGATTCGCTGGGCAGCGATCTGGTGATCGAGCCGGGTGCGGTGAACCTGATGACCGCAGGCCATGGAATCGTCCATTCCGAACGCTCGCCGGGCGAGATGCGGCCGCAGGGCCCGGTCCTGTCGGGCATCCAGACCTGGCTGGCGCTGCCCGAAGCGCAGGAGGAGATCGATCCCTGTTTCGAGCATGTTCCCGCCGAGGCACTGCCCGAAATCCAGGGGCAGGGTGCCACCGCGCGGGTCATCATGGGCGAGCTGTGGGGGCAAAGGGCACCGACGACGACCTATGCGGGTACCATCTATGCCGACATCGCGCTGGAGCCGGGCGGCAGCATTCCCATCGACCCCTCGGCCGAGGAGCGCGCCGTCTATTGCGCGCTGGGCGAGGCCAGCCTGGAGGGGATGCCGCTGGAACCGCAGCGTCTCTACATCCTGAAGCCGGGGATCGCTGCTACCCTGCGGTCCGAATCGGGTGGGCGGGTGATGCTGTGCGGCGGCGATGCGTTCACGACGCCGCGCCATGTATGGTGGAATTTCGTGTCCTCGCGTCGCGAGCGGATCGAGGAGGCAAAGCGGGCCTGGCGCGCGCGGGAGTTTCCGACCGTGCCGGGCGACGATGCCGAGCGGATCGAGATCCCGGAGATTCCGAAGACCGTCAGCTATCCGTGATTCGAACGCTTCATCCGGCAGGGGGGGACGCTCCAAACTGGGCATATCGGGAACCGATCGGTCCTTGGGACAATATGTCCACCATGATCGATCACAGTGAGCGCAGTTCCCGACTCGATTCATGGGCGGCTTGCGCCTACATTCCCCTCCCATGAGCATCGAAGGCACGGACGTGCGCGTGGATTATTCCCGCGTCTTCACCCAGGCGATCGACCGCCTGCACGCCGAGGGACGTTACCGCGTCTTCATCGACATCCTGCGCAACAAGGGCATGTTTCCCAATGCGCGGTGTTTTGCCGGGCATAACGGGCCCAAGCCGATCACGGTCTGGTGCTCCAACGACTATCTGGCGATGGGGCAGCACCCGAAGGTCATCGCCGCGATGGAGGAAGCGCTGCACGACGTCGGCGCCGGTTCAGGCGGCACGCGCAACATTGGCGGCAACACGCACTATCATGTCGATCTGGAAGGCGAACTCGCCGATCTGCATGGCAAGGAAGCGGCTCTGCTGTTCACCAGCGGCTATGTCTCCAACGAGGCGACGCTGGCGACCTTGGCCAAGATCCTGCCGGGCTGCGTGATCTTTTCCGACGAATTGAACCACGCCTCGATGATCGCGGGCATCCGCAATTCGGGCTGCGAGAAGCAGGTCTTCCGCCACAATGATCTGGCGCATCTGGAGGAACTGCTGGCGGCGGCCGATCCGGCGGTGCCCAAGCTGATCGCGTTCGAGAGCGTCTATTCGATGGAGGGCGATGTCGCCCCGATCGCGGCGATCTGCGATCTGGCGGACAAGTACAACGCGCTGACCTATCTCGACGAGGTGCATGCGGTCGGCATGTACGGCGCGCGCGGCGGCGGCATTTCGGAGCGCGACGGCGTCGCCCACCGGCTGACCGTGATCGAGGGCACGCTGGGCAAGGCGTTCGGCGTGATGGGCGGCTATATCGCGGCCGACCGGATGATCGTCGACGTGATCCGTTCCTATGCGCCGGGATTCATCTTCACGACTTCGTTGTCGCCGGTGCTGGTCGCGGGCGTGCTGGCGAGCGTGCGTCACCTGAAGCAGAGTTCGGTCGAGCGCGAGGGGCAGCAGGCCGCCGCCGCGAAGCTGAAGGCGATGATGAGCGAGGCGAACCTGCCCGTCATGCTGGGCGAGACGCATATCGTGCCGGTGATGGTCGGCGATCCGGTCAAGGCCAAGAAGATCAGCGACATCCTGCTCGCCGAATATGGCGTGTACGTCCAGCCGATCAATTACCCGACCGTGCCCCGCGGTACCGAGCGGCTGCGCTTCACCCCCGGCCCCGCGCATGACGAGGCGATGATGGCCGAACTGGTGTCGGCGCTGGTCGAAATCTGGGAGCGGCTCGAATTGAAGATGGCGGCGTAAGGGGCGGCCCTTCGCCATCTATCGTATGGGAACCGGACCCCGGCCTTCGCCGGGGTGGTCACCATTTCTGAGGTCGAGTCTTAATCGAGTGTGATTGCGGCGTCGCTGCCCGGGACCGCCAGTGCCTCGCCGAACCGCACCGTGTGAACGCTGCAATAGTCGCCCTCGACCGGATCGGCATAGACATGGACGACGCGGCGCACCCCGTCGATCACCCAATAGGTCGGGACGCCCGCCTGGGCGTAAAGCATCCGCTTGAGCCCCATATCGCGGCTTTGCGTGGTCTGTGCGATCTCGACGACCAACTGCACATCATACGGCGTCAGGAAGCGGTTCTCGACCAACGGCTGGCGCAGCAGCGCGGCATCGCAGGCGACGACGGTCGAGTCGTTCAGGATGATTCCGATCTCACCGCATAACCGGTCTTTCGACACCACCGACGCCAGTTCAATCAAGACATCGGACTGCGCCCTGGCATGGCTACCCATTGGCGGGTTCATCCGCTCCAGCTCCCCGTCGATCAGTTCGACCTTCATGCTCTCGAAGGCACCGCTTTCGACCATGTGCAGAAATTCGAGCGCCGTGAAGCGCGCGCGGGTGTCCGAGGAGAGGCGGGCCAGCTGGTTCACGGATGCAATCCTATCATGGCGGGCGGCGCGAGCCTAGCCGCGCTTCACCTCTTGCAATAGCCCTCGCCGGTCTTGACGGTCAGGCACTCGGTCTTGCCCGCCAGATACTTCAATCCCGTTGCATCGCCATTGGTCGGGCGCAGCGTCTCGCGCACGCCGCCGCGCTCGAACACGATGGTGTCGCCGACCTGCTCGCCCCGGAACTCGCCCTTGTTGTCGAGGTCCCACTGCATCTCCATGCGATAACGGCCCGGCGTCGCTGCGTGCTTGATGTTGAGGTACATGCCCTCCACCCCGACATAGCGGCCGACATAATCGGGGCCCTTTTTCTTCGGCAGGCCGGTGAAGGTCGACCCGTCCCCCGCCGGGCCCGTCGTCGCGGCGGCGCTGGTGGCGTTGACGGTGGGAGCCGCGGCGTTCCTGACCTCCTCCGGCGTCTCGCGTGAGCAGGCGGTCAGGGCAGAGAGGGCGGTGAGGATCAGGATACGCTTCATGGCGCGCAGAACCCCCCAACGGCGGCGCACGTTCCGTTGCGCGAAGGGGTAGCCATGGGCCCGTTGCGCGCGTAAAGGCGCGGGCATTCCATTCGACCCCATCAGGAGCGCCCGTCCCATGCGCATCGCGATCGCATCCGATCATGCCGCCGTCTCGTTGAAGACCGTGCTGGCGGACTGGCTGCGCGAACAGGGGCATGAGGTGCTGGACCTGGGCACCGACGGCAATGCCAGCGTCGATTATCCCGATTTCGGCCGCGCGGTCGGCGAAACGCTGGCCGATGGTCGCGCCGAGCGTGGCGTCGCGCTGTGCGGATCGGGCATCGGTATCTCGATCGCGGCCAACCGCAACCCCGCCTGCCGCTGCGCGCTGGTGTCCGAGCCGCTGTCGGCCGCGCTCGCCCGTCAGCATAACGACGCCAACGCCATCGCCATGGGCGCGCGCGTCATCGGCGAGGAAATGGCCAAGGCCTGCCTCACAGCTTTCTTGTCCACCCCGTTCGAGGGCGGACGTCATCAGCGCCGTGTCGACATGCTGTCCACCGCGCCCGCCCAGAATTGAACGCCAAGGATACCCTCATGAGCACGCTTAACGACGTCCAGCCCGCCGGTTTCTTCACCCGCACCCTCGCCGATGCCGACCCCGCCGTCTTCGCCGGTGTCGCGCACGAGCTGGAACGCGAGCAGACCCAGATCGAGCTGATCGCCTCCGAGAACATCGTCTCCAAAGCGGTGATGGAAGCGCAAGGGTCCGTCTTCACCAACAAATATGCCGAGGGTTATCCGGGCAAGCGCTATTATCAGGGCTGCGCGCCGTCGGATGAGGTCGAGCAGTTGGCGATCGACCGCGCCAATCAGATCTTCGGCTGCAACTTCGTCAACGTCCAGCCGCACTCGGGCGCGCAGGCGAACGGCGCGGTGATGCTGGCGCTGGCCAAGCCGGGCGACACGATCATGGGCCTGTCGCTCGACGCGGGCGGCCACCTGACGCACGGTGCCAAGGCCGCGCTGTCGGGCAAGTGGTTCAACGCCGTCCAGTACGGCGTCGATCCCGAGACGCACCTGATCGACTATGACGAGGTCGCCCGGATCGCGCGCGAGTGCCAACCCAAGATCATCATCGCGGGCGGCTCGGCCTATCCGCGCGTCATCGACTTCGCCAAGTTCCGCGCCATCGCGGACGAGGTCGGCGCCTATTTCATGGTCGACATGGCGCACTTCGCGGGCATCGTCGCGGGCGGTCTGCACCCGACCCCGTTCGGCCATGCGCATGTCGTGACCACCACCACGCACAAGACGCTGCGCGGTCCGCGCGGCGGCATGATCATGACCAATGACGAGGCGATCGCGAAGAAGATCAACTCGGCGGTCTTCCCCGGCCTGCAGGGCGGCCCGCTGATGCACGTCATCGCCGCCAAGGCGGTCGCATTCGGCGAGGCGCTCCAGCCCGAGTTCAAGACCTATATCGCGGCGGTCGTGGAGAATGCCCGCACGCTGGCGGCGACCCTGAAGGCGCGCGGGGCGAACCTGGTCGCGGGCGGCACCGACACGCATCTGGCGCTGGTCGACCTGACCCCGCTGGGCATCACCGGCCGCGACGCCGACGAGGCGCTGGAGCGGGCGGGCATCACCTGCAACAAGAACGGCATCCCCAACGATCCGCTGCCGCCGATGAAGACCAGCGGCATCCGCGTCGGCTCGCCCGCCGGGACCACGCGCGGTTTCGGTCCGGCCGAGTTCGAACAGATCGGCCATATGGTCGCCGATGTGCTCGACGGGCTGAAGGCCAAGGGCGAACATGGGGACCCGGAGGTCGAGGCAAACGTTCGTGCCCGTGTGCGTGAGCTTTGCGCACGCTTTCCGATCTACCAGGGATAAGGACGTAATCGCATGGCCAAGTTCGACCAGAAGTTTTCCGAGGTGCAGAACGACATCAAGTCGACCCCCGGCCTCGGCAAGAGCATGGCGAAATGGGGCGCGCTCGGTGCGGTCGTCGCGATCCCGGTGCCGTTCGTCGGCCCGATCTTCGGCGCGGCGGCGGGTGCGGGCTATGCCTATCTCAAGGCCAAGAAGAAGATCTGAATGCGCTGCCCCTTTTGTGGCCATGAAGACAGTCAGGTAAAGGACAGCCGCCCCACCGAAGACGGGGCGGCCATCCGCCGCCGCCGCCAATGCGAAGGCTGCGGCGCGCGCTTCACGACGTTCGAACGCATCCAGCTGCGCGAGTTGTTCGTGCTGAAGAGCGAGGACCGGCGCGAACCCTTCGACCGCGAGAAGCTGGTGCGATCCATCGCCATCGCGACGCGCAAGCGACCGATCGATCCGGTACGGGTGGAGAAGCTGGTGTCCGGCATCCAGCGCCAGCTCGAGACGAGCGGCGAGGGCGAGGTATCGTCCAAGCGGATCGGAGAGATGGTGATGGAGGGGCTCAAGGGCCTGGATTCGGTGGCGTATATCCGCTTCGCCAGCGTCTATCGCGAGTTCGGTGAGGCGAAGGATTTCGAGGCTTTTGCCGGGACGGTTGAAGAGGTGGCGCCTCGGGGGGAATGAGCTGTGGGGCGGGCGTCGGGGCGTGGGCTTCGACTTCGCTCAGCCTGAACGGCTGTTTTAATCCAGCATCGTATTGACCGCCGCTCATCCCCCACCCCCGTTCAGGCTGAGCGAAGTCGAAGCCCAAGGGACTCCCTTGCCGCAAACTCCAAAAGCGATAGCCTGATGAGATGGCCTTCTACTGCTACATCCTGCTTTGCTCCGACGGCAGCTATTACACCGGCCACACCGACAATCTTGAACATCGCATCGCCCAGCACCACTCCGGCGAACTCGCCTGCTACACCCAAGCCCGCCGCCCCGTGGAACTGGCCTGGGTCCAGGACTTCCCCTCCCGCCACGAAGCCCTGACCGCCGAACGCCAGATCAAGGGCGGGTCCCGCGCCAAGAAGGCCGCGCTGATCGCATCGGACTGGACGGCGCTCACAGAAGCCGCGATACCGCGCGCGGAACGTGCCCTTCGACTTCGCTCAGGGCGAACGGAAGATTGAATTTTGTCCAAGCCCCAATCCCAGCCCCCCGTCATCGTCCTGGTCCGCCCGCAGCTCGGCGAGAATATCGGCAAGGCCGCGCGTGCCATGCTGAATTTCGGGCTGGTCGAGATGCGCCTCGTCACCCCGCGCGACGGCTGGCCCAATCCGCAGGCGGGCCCGGCGGCGTCGGGCGCGGACATCGTGCTGGAACAGGCCAAGGTCTACGAAAGCGTATCCGACGCCGTCGCCGATTGTGCGCAGGTCTATGCGACGACGGTGCGCAAGCGCGGCGTGACCAAGCCGGTCGTCACCCCGGAAGAGGCGGCGCGCGAAATCCATGCCGATACGGTGGGCCGCGCGGCCTTCCTGTTCGGGCCGGAACGGTCGGGGCTGGAAACCGACGACGTCGCCATCGCGCGCAAGATCGTGACGGTGCCGATCAACCCGGAATTCGGCAGCCTGAACCTGGCACAGGCGGTGATCCTGATCGCCTATGAATGGTCCAAGGGTATCGCACTGGCCCAACCGCCCGAGGTCGAACTGCCCGAAGTCGCGCCGCAGGGCGAGCTGGACGGCATGATCGGCCAGCTGGAGGATATGCTGGAGAATGCGGGGTTCTTCTTCCCGCCCGACCGCACCCCGGCGAGCAAGCGCACGCTGCGCACCCTGCTGACCAAGCCCGGCTGGTCGAGCCAGGAGGTGCGGACGCTGCGCGGCGTGTTGTCGACACTGGCACGGCCGCGTCAGCGGTAATTCGTCCACGCCCGTTCAGGCTGAGCGAAGTCGAAGCCCAAGGGATGGCCTCCGCCAAACGGCCCCTGTGGCGGGCCTAGGGGCGTGGCCTTCGACTTCGCTCAGGCTGAACCGAGATGGGGGTGCAGGGGCAGAGACGGGGCCCGCTTACCCCCGTGTCCGGTCGAACGCCGCCAATTCATAGGCGATCGAGCCTTCGACCAGCACCTCCCAGATGTCGGCGACGACGGCTTCGGGGACGCCCAGGCGGCGGGCTTCGTCGCGGGCCTGGTCGATGACCTGGGTCTTGCGGTCCTCGTCGCGCACGCGGTCGCGGGTCGGTTTGATCCGGGCGGCGGCGTCCATATAGGCGAAGCGGCGCGCGAGCAGGGCGACCAGTTCGCGGTCGAGCTGGTCCACGCCCGCGCGGACCTCCGCCATGGTGGTGCAATCGGGTCCGGCGAGAATCTGGGTCATGGGCCAAGGCTCTGCCGGGTGGCGTTCCCGCTGTCCAGTCCGGCTTGCCGATCGGACTGTGCGCAGGATAGCATGGCGGCGCGTTCCAATTGGGAGATAGGACGATCCTGACCACGTTGCTGCTGCTGGCCCTGACCGGGCAACAGGCCGAACCCGCGCCCGCGCCGGTAAAGGAAAAGAAGATCTGCCGGGTCCAGGAAACCACCGGCTCGCGCCTGTCGGCCAAGCGGATCTGCAAGACCCAGGCGGAATGGGACGAGATCGCGGCCAATGCGCGCAACGACGTGGAAAACGCCACTGGGCGGCTGAACACCGCCAGCGGACGCTGATCGCCCGCTTCGCTTGACTCCGGCGCGCCCGTCGTCTAGGCGCGCCGCTTCGCAATTGCCCCCGCATCCCGGTGAAGCGGTGGGCCTGCGCTTGTCCCCATAAAGGCTTGCATGGTGCGATACCGGGACCAACGTCGTTCGTAATTGCCAAGGATTACACATGTCGAAGCGTCAAAGCGCAAAGTACAAGCTCGATCGCCGTATGGGCGAGAACATCTGGGGTCGCCCCAAGAGCCCCGTCAACAAGCGTGAATACGGCCCCGGCCAGCACGGTCAGCGTCGCAAGGGCAAGATGTCGGACTTCGGTCTGCAGCTGCGCGCCAAGCAGAAGCTGAAGGGCTATTATGGCGACGTGACCGAGAAGCAGTTCAAGGCCTGCTACCAGGAAGCCGCCCGCATGAAGGGCGATACCTCGCAGAACCTGATCGGCCTGCTCGAGCAGCGTCTGGACATGATCGTGTACCGCGCCAAGTTCGCGCCGACGATCTTCGCTGCGCGCCAGCTGGTCAGCCACGGCCACATCCGCGTCAACGGCGTGAAGTGCAACATCGCGTCGCGTCGCTGCTTCGTCGGTGACGAGATCTCGCTGGGTTCGAAGGCGACCGAAATGGCGCTGGTCATGGAAGCACAGCAGCTCGCCGAGCGTGAAGTGCCGGACTATGTCACCGCCGACGGCAACACCAAGGTCGCGCTGACCCGCATCCCGACCCTGGACGAGGTGCCTTATCCGGTGAAGATGGAACCGAACCTGGTCGTCGAATTCTATTCGCGCTAAGTTTCGGGTCTTACCGAAGTTTCGGAAAGGGCGGTCCTTCGGGGCCGCCCTTTTTTGTTTTCCATTCTAACATTTGCGTCATGCCGGATCGACAAACCCGATGCGCTGTTCAGGTCATGGGTCGGCCCACTGTCGCCCCTTAACCGGAGGGTTGCAGATGGATTGGATGGCGTTCCTGATCGGCTTTACGATCATGTCTCTGGCCTCGCTGGCCATTTACGCAAAAGGCAGCAAGACGTCGCCGTCGCTGCATCACACATTGCTCCATGCCGCCGTGCCATTTATCGCCGCGACGGCCTATCTTGCCATGGCCTTCGGCATCGGCACGCTGATCAACATCGACGGATCGGTGACCTATCTGGCCCGTTACGCCGACTGGTCCGTCACGACGCCGATCCTGCTCGCCAGCCTGGTGCTGCTGGCTTTTCACGAGCGGGGCAAGACGGGGGAGGTCGGCGGCTATCTGACCGCGATCATCGTCCTCGACGTCCTCATGATCGTTACCGGCCTGATCTCGTCGCTGGCGCTCGTGCCCGTGCTGAAATGGGTATGGTATCTCTGGTCGTGCGCGGCCTTTGTTGGCGTGCTGTATCTGCTGTGGGGGCCGCTGCGCGTCCTGGCGGCCGAGCGGGGCGAAGCCCTGGGCACGGCCTATCGCAAAAACGTCGTGTTCCTGACGGTGATCTGGTTCCTGTACCCGATCGTCTTCCTGGTCGGGCCGGAAGGCCTGAAGATCATCAGCGATCCGACGTCGGTCTGGGCGATCCTGATCATGGATGTGTTGGCGAAGGTCGTCTACGCCTTCTATGCGGCCGCCAATCTGAAGACGGCGCTGCACGACCATCGCGCCTGATGACCCGTGCCCCGGCCATCGGCTGGACCATGCTGGTGGGGGCGGCGCTGGCCGCCTCCGCCGGTTCATTGCCGATCCAGCTGGGCTTTGCGATCCTGGCCATCGGTGTCCTCGGCATGGCGCACGGGGCCAGCGATCTGGCGATCGTCGCACCGGATCGGCGCCCCTTGTTCCTGTTCCTGTATATCTCTGTGTCCCTGATCTGCCTGATGTGGTGGACGGGGTATCCGCAGATTGCGTTGCCCCTGTTCCTCGCGGCCTCGGCCATTCATTTCGGGGTCGAAGATGCACCCCGTGGTGCTCCGCTGGAACGGACGGCGCGCGGCATCTCGCTGGTGGCGACGCCGGTGATCCTGCATCGCGAGGGTTATGGCGACATCCTCGCTTTCGCGGCAGGCCATGACATTTCGACGACCGTGCTTCTCCTGCTGACCGTTGCCGGGGTCGGTGCGACGGCGCTGGTTCTGATCATCGCAGCACGGCGCCGCGACGGGCGCCTGTTGATCGGCACCGGCGCGTTGCTGGTCCTGCCGCCGCTGATCGGCTTTTCGATCGGTTTTCTGGTTCTGCACGCGCTTCCGCAGACCGATCTGCGGCGGCAAGAGATCGGTTGCGTCAGCCATCGCGCCTATCTTCGCGCGGTCGGTCCCATCCTGCTTGCGGCCCTTCTCATCGCGGCGGCGGCGGGGGCATTTTTCGTCTATCGCGAGGGGACCGGCGTCCGTGCCCTGTTTGCCGGTATCGCGGCCCTGGCGATGCCCCATCTGCTGGTGACACCATGGTTCGAGGAGCGGGCAGGCCGCCCCGTCGCACACCCTTGCCCTGCGATCGGCGGCCGGGCACAACATTCCCAAACATAAGGGGAATGCCTGTCATGCGCCGTCTGGTTCTGTTGTCCCTCCTCCTCTCCGGCACTGCGATGGCGCAGGACAAGCCCGCCATCTCGGTCGATACGCTGAAGACGGTCACCCAGACCCTGTCCTCCGACGCCTATGAAGGCCGCGCGCCGACCACCCCGGCCGAGGACAAGACGGTCGCGTACATCATCGACCGCTTTCAGAAGGCGGGTCTGAAGCCCGGCAACAAGGGCAGCTGGACCCAGGACGTGCCGATGGTCGAGATCACCGCCACCGATGTCCAGCCCTTCACCATCAAGGGCAAGGGTGCACCGATCCCGCTCGCCTATCGCACCGACATGGTCGTCGGCACCTATCGGGTGACCCCGCGCATCGACGTGAAGGACAGCGAGCTGGTCTTCGTCGGATACGGCATCACCGCGCCCGAAAAGGGCTGGGACGATTATGCCGGGGTCGATGTGCGCGGCAAGACGGTGGTCATCCTGATCAACGATGCCGATTGGCAGACCATGGGCCGCGAAGGGCCGTTCGAGGGCCGCGCCATGACCTGGTATGGTCGCTGGCCCTACAAGTTCGAGAATGCCGCCAAGCATGGTGCCGCCGCCGCGCTGATCGTCCACCAGACCGAACCCGCCGCCTATCCCTGGGCGGTGGTGCAATCCTCCTGGACCGGGCCGCAGCTGGAGCTGGACGAGCCGGGCGACCATCGGGACCAGAGCCAGGTCATCGGCTGGTTACAGCAACCGGTGGCGCAGCGCATCCTGAAGGCGGCGGGCAAGGACCTCGCCACGCTGACCAAAGCGGCGCAGCAAAAGGGGTTCAAGGCGGTGCCGCTCGGCCTGACCCTGTCGGGCGGCTTCGCCAACACGATCCGGCGCCAGGCGTCGAAGAACGTGATCGGCGTCCTGCCGGGCACGGCCGAGCCGGGCGATTACGTCCTCTATTCGGCGCATTGGGACCATCTGGGCCGCTGCGACGCGGTGGACGGTGACGATATCTGCAACGGCGCGCTCGACAATGCGACCGGCGTGGCGGGGCTGGCCGCTCTGGCCGAGGCGCAAGCCAAGGCGGGACCGGCCAAGCGCTCCATCGCATTCCTGGCGGTGACGGCGGAGGAAAGCGGGCTGCTCGGCTCGGGCTATTATGCGCAGCATCCCGTCTTCCCGCTCGCCCGTACCGTGGGCGGGGTGAACATGGACGGGCTGAACGTCACCGGCCGGTCGAAGGACTTCGTGCTGGTCGGCAAGGGCAAGTCCGAGATCGAGGATATCGCCAAGTCGCTGGTCGGCGCGCAGGGCCGCTATATCGGCGAGGAGGCCAATCCCGAGCGTGGCAGCTATTACCGCTCCGACCATTTCTCGTTCGCCAAGCTGGGCGTGCCGATGCTCGACGGCGGCTCGGGGCAGGACAAGGTGATGGGCGGCGTCGCCGCGGGCAAGGCGGCGTCGGAGGACTATGTCGCCAACCGCTATCACAAGCCCGCCGACGAATATGATCCCCGCTGGGATTGGTCGGGCGCGGTCGAGGATTTGACGGTCTATTATCAATTGGGCAGGACGCTCGCCGACCGGCCGGGCCTGTGGCCCAACTGGTATCCCACCGCCGAATTTCGCGGCATTCGCGATCAAAGCAGGAAGAACGTCCAGTGACCACGCCAACCGTGACCACGCCCCCGCCGCCCGAATGGGCCCCGCATGACGCCGTATGGATCGGCTTTCCCAGCCATCCGGAGCTGTGGGAAGAGGATCTCGACCCGGCGCGCGAGGAGGTGCTGGCCTTTGCCCGCGCCGTCCATGCCGATGGCCGGGGCGAGCGGGTGATCCTGGTCGCCGCCGATGGCGAGGCGGCCGATGCCGCGCGCGCGATGGCGGGCGACATGGCGGACGTGGTCGTCCAGCCCTTTGGCGATATCTGGCTGCGCGATACCGGCCCGATCATCACCGGTGACGGCTCGGCCCGACTGTTCCAGTTCAACGGCTGGGGCGGCAAGTACGACCTGCCCGGCGACGACACGGTCGGCGCGCGGCTGGCCGAGGATCGCGGGCTTTCCGCCACTCGCTGCGAATGGGTGCTGGAGGGCGGCGCGATCGACGGGGACGGCACCGGGCTGGTCGTGACGACGCGTCAGTGCCTGCTAAACCCCAATCGCAATCCCGAACTGACCGAAGTCGCAATCGCCGAGCGGCTGGCCAGCGATCTGGGGCTGACCCGGATCGTGTGGCTGGGCAACGGCCTGCTCAACGACCATACCGATGGCCATGTCGACAATCTGGCACGCTTCGTCGGCCCCAACCGCGTCGCCATCCCCGAAGCCGCCGAGAACGACCCCAACTGGCAGGTCTATGCCGCCGCCAAGCGTGACGCGCAGGCCGCCGGTCTGGAGGTCGTCGGCATCCCGTCGCCGGGCCGCGTGCTGCGCGACGACGAGGTCGTGCCCGCCAGCTATATGAACTTCTATATCGGCAACGCCTCGGTCGTGGTGCCGCTCTACGGCAGCGAGAATGACGATGCCGGGGTCGCCGCGATCCAGGCGATCTTCCCCGACCGCCAGGTCGTGGGCCTGCGCGCCGACGCGATCCTGACCGGCGGCGGCAGCTTCCACTGCATCTCGCAGCAGATTCCGACGATCGGCTGATATGTCTCCCTGGCCCGTGCTTCTTCGTCGAAGCGCGGGCCTTTCCCTTTACCGTGCATAAACCGTGGGTTGGCTAGGGTGGTACATTCACCCGTCCGGGATCGGAGCCCCACATCTTGCAAGTCACCATCAATCTGCTCCGTGCGCAACACGAGGACATAGCGCGCGCCGTCGGCGTTCTCATGGCCCTGTTCGACCTGCGTTATGCCGAGGCCGCGCCGCTCCTGGGCCCGGCCCGCACGCGGATCGCGCAGGTCATCACCAAGCATCTGAAGAGCGAGGACGAACTGCTGCTGACCCCGCTGCGCGAACGGCGGCTGATGGCCAGCATTCCCGGATGCGAGGCGGTCGTGGTCGAGACGCGCGAACTGCGCCTGACCTATTCCAAACATATCGGAACCTGGACCGCCCGCGCCATCGAGGAACGGTGGAACGAATATGTCGGGGTGACCCGCGCGCTCAACCAGCGGTTGATGGCGCTGTGCGACCTGAAGATGAAAAGCTTCTACCCGGTGGTCCTGCGCTCGATCCTGCTCGATCCCGTCCCGGCATCCCGCCTGACGGCGTGACGCGCGGGGCGGCAAGGGCTAGCATCGCGGCGCCACCGATCAGGGGAGTCGCCATGACCGCCGTCCGATCCGCCGACGGGTTCGCTCGTCCGATCCTCCCCGCCATTGCGCCTGCCTTGGCCATCGCCGGTGCGGCGGTTTTGCTCCGTTTGCCGATAGCGCAGGCTTATCCCCGCGCAGCGGCGCTGCTGTTCCTCTGGATCGCCTCGGATGCGATGATGCTGGGGTTGTTGAGCCGGACGCGGCGGCCGGGTTGGCGTGCGGGAATCGCCACGATGGCGTCCGCAGGCATGGCGGTATTCAGCCTGTCGCCGCCGCCGATCCGGGTGGCGCTGTTCGCCATGCCCTGGGCGACGATGGTTCCGGTCGTCGCGATCGCGCTGCATGGCGGATGGGGGCTATGGCGGGTGGCGGCGCGGCAGCGCGCATGGAACCCGGCCGATCCGGATCGCTGGTCGGCGCTGCTGGAGGAGATGCTGCCCCGGCCGCTGGTGCGACTGGCGCTGGCGGAGGCCCGGCTGCTCCACCTCGCGCTGTTCCGTTGGCGCGCGGCACCCGACATCCCGGCGGGGGCGCACGCTTTTGCCTATCACCGCCATCTGCAACCGATGATGATCGCGCTGCTGGTCATTTCCTGCATCGAGATCACCGTCACGCATCTGCTGGTCGCGCATTGGAGCCGGGCCGCGGCGATGGTGATGTTCGTCATCAGCGATGTGTCGCTGCTGTACCTGATCGGCCTGATCAAGTCGCTGCGCCTGTCGCCGGTTTTGCTTACTCCGGCGGGGGTGCGGCTGCGGGCCGGACTATTGGTCGACCGAACCATTCCCTATGCGGCGATCGTGGCGGTGACGGCCAATCCCGATGGCGAGACGGTGCGCGCACCCGATAGCTGGAACATCGCGCTGCTCGCCTGGCAAAATATGCTGATCCGCCTGTCCGAGCCCTTGCCGCCGCGCTCGCGGTGGCGGCGCGATCCGGTGCGGGCGGTGGCGTTGCGGCTGGACGAGCCGGGGCCGTTTCTCGATGCCTTGCGGGCCCGGCTGGATGCGGAAGCGGGGTGACGCCCGCGTGCGGAGCCATTAAAGGGCAGGGCCATGACCCAGATCACCGTCGCTGCGCTGCAACTGGCCTTTACCGCCGATATCGACCGCAACATCGCCGAGGTGTCGCGCCTCGTCCGCG
This sequence comes from Sphingomonas sp. Leaf257, assembly GCF_001422185.1. Classification (NCBI taxonomy): domain Bacteria; kingdom Pseudomonadati; phylum Pseudomonadota; class Alphaproteobacteria; order Sphingomonadales; family Sphingomonadaceae; genus Sphingomonas; species Sphingomonas sp. Leaf257. Next base: position 17,322 of record NZ_LMMH01000003.1, on the reverse strand, counting down.
AGGCGGCACGCCAAGGCGCGCAGGTGATCCTGCCGCCCGAATTGTTCGAGGGCGAATATTTCTGCCGCGTCGAGGATGAGGGGTTGTTCACCAACGCCAAGCCGACCGCCGAGCATCAGGCGGTGCGCGCGATGCAGGAACTGGCCGCTGAGCTGAAGGTCCATATCCCGACCAGCTTCTTCGAGGCGGACGGGCCGCATCACTACAACTCGCTGGCGATGGTCAACCCGGACGGCAAGGTCGCGGGCGTCTATCGCAAGAGCCATATCCCGGACGGTCCGGGCTATGAGGAGAAATTCTATTTCCGCCCCGGCAATACCGGGTTCAAGGTGTGGGACGGCCCCGCGACCAAGCTGGGCGTCGGCATCTGCTGGGACCAATGGTATCCCGAGACGGCGCGCGCGATGATGCTGATGGGCGCGGAAATCCTGTTCTATCCGACCGCGATCGGCAGCGAACCGCATGACGACAGCCTCGACACCGCGCGGCTGTGGCGCCGTGCGATGGTCGGTCATGCCGTCTCCAACGTCGTGCCGATCGTCGCCGCCAACCGCGTCGGTTGCGAACATGGCCAGACCTTCTACGGCACCAGCTTCATCTGCGACGAGCGCGGCGACATCCTGGCCGAGCTGGACCGCGAGGAAGAGGGCGTGATCGTCGCCACGCTCGACATCGACCGGGTGAAGCGCCACCGCGCCGCCTTCGGCTTCTTCCGTGACCGGCGGCCGGAACTGTACGGGCGACTGGTCCAGGATATCTGATTTTTCATTCCTCCCCTGTAAGGGGAGGTGGCAGGCCGTCAGGCCTGACGGAGGAGCGTGCCGGCCCGCGGCGATGCCCCTCCACCACCGCTTCGCGGTGGTCCCCCTCCCCAAGCGAGCTTGGGGAGGAATAGGTTCAGCCCCGCAACTCCATCGCCCGCGCGAACACGGCCTCAAACATCTCGGGCGTCAGTCTCCCGGTATTCTGGTTGTAGCGCGAGCAGTGATAGCTATCGAGAATTACCGGTCCGCCGCCGGGCAGGCGATGTTCGGCCATATGCGCGAATCGCGCCTTGGGCAGCCGACCGCCCAGTGCCTTGATGACCGATCGGTGCGCGATCTCGCCCAATGCGATGACCACCGACAGCCGGGGCAGCGCGGCCAGTTCCTGTTCCAGAAAGGTGCGGCACGTACGGATCTCGTCCGGCGTCGGCTTGTTCTCGGGCGGCAGGCATTTGACCGCGTTCAGGATCACCGCGCCCTTCAGCGTCACGCCGTCATCGACCTTGGCGGCGAACTCGCCCTCGGCCAGGCCGAATTTGGCCAGCGTGCCATAGAGCAGCGGCCCCGCGCCATCGCCGGTGAAGGGGCGGCCGGTGCGGTGCGCGCCATGCTTGCCGGGGGCGAGGCCGACGATCGCCAGCCAGGCCTCGCCATCGCCGAACGGCGGCACGGGGGCGTTCCACCAATTGGGATATTCGGCGGCGACGGTCTCGCGGACCTCGACCAGGCGGGGACAGAGCGGGCAGTCGCGCGGCGGCTGGATCGGGGCCAGGGGCGCCGGGATGACAGGAAAGGATGCGTCAGGCATCGCGCTCGGGTAGTCGCAGGGCATGACGACGACAAGCTATGCCATTGCACTGGGTTCCAACCGTCCGGGGCGGCATGGCGGCCCGCGGGATGAAATCCGCGCGGCGCTGGCGGCCCTGCCCGGCGTCTATGCGGTGTCGCCGATCCTGACGACCGCGCCCATCGGCCCGTCGATCCGCGCCTTCGCCAATGCCGCCGCGCTGGTCGAAAGCCCGCTGGACCCGCCCGCGATGCTTCGTATGCTGAAAGCCGTCGAGCGCGATTTCGGGCGGCGGCGGGGGCAGCGCTGGGGTGCGCGGGTGATCGACCTGGACATCATATTATGGTCAGGGGGGCGGTGGCGCTCGCCCGGCCTGGTCGTGCCGCACCTGGCCTATGCGACGCGGGACTTCGTGCTGCACCCGCTGGCGGCGATCGCGGCGGACTGGCGCGACCCGCGTGACGGACGGTTTGTGCGCCATATGCGACATGGTGTTGACCGCAGGCGTCCGCGCCCCTAGGTCGCTTCCACCCCGATGGAGGGTCCGTAGCTCAGTTGGTAGAGCAAGCGACTTTTAATCGAGAGGTCCCGGGTTCGAGTCCCGGCGGACCCACCACCGGGATGATATACCGATCAGCCTTCGTCATGATCGTCGCGAAGCGCGCGGCCCGCGATCGTGATTTCCCCGACGAAACACGCCAGCCCTGCCACCGCGCAGATCAGTCCGCCGCCGAAAAAGAAGAACAGCACCCCCGCATGACGCGAGTCGCGCAGCGTCCCCAGGAACAGGGTGATCGCCGCGCAGCAGGTCATCGCGCCCGCCGCCGCGGTCAGCGTGACGGCGATGTCGAGGATCTTCGAGCGCAGGCGCAGGCGGCGCATCTCATAGCCGTTCGTCCGGCCATCCCGCTTCAACCCCTGAATCCGGTCGCTGATCCGCCCCAGCCGAGTCGCAAAGACGTTCAGCAGCGATCCCACGGCGGTCAGCAGGAAGATGGGCGTCAGGGCCAATTGGATGACGCGGGCAGCGGCGTTTAGGGGTTCGGTCATCATGGCTCGCTTCTCGGAAGATCAACGATCGAACAAATGGCGCCAATGTTCCCGGGATAAGCATCGCCGAAGGACCGCCGCTGGCCGGGACCAGTATAAAGCGGCGGGACGTCTCTCCCGAAATGGGATGGCGGGGACGATCGTGTGATCCCAATCATCTTGTGCTAAGAGCTTTTTAGGACGGATATGGAAAGACGGGGCGTTTTAAGGGGGAAAGGCAGATGGAATTTCCGCTCATCGCGCCGCGACCGCCCCGGCTGTCCGAACAGATGGAGGGCCTGAAGCGGATCGAGGCGTCCGGCCAGTTCAGCAATAACGGCCCCGAGGTCCGCGTGCTGGAAGCCGAGATGGTCGCACGGCTGTTCGACGGGCGCGGTGCGGCGCTGGCGGTCGGCAATGCGACGCTGGGCCTGATGATCGCCATCCGGCAGGCGGCGGGGCTGCATCCCCGGCCCGGCACGCTCGCCATGATGCCCGCCATGACCTTTGCCGCGACGGCGCAGGCGGCGATCTGGGCCGGGCTGACCCCCCTGATCGTCGATATCGACCCGCAGGACTGGACCGCCGACGCGGCCGAGGAAGAGCGGATGCTGGCGCAGCATGGCGGCCGGATCGGTGTCGTCGTGCCCTATGCGACCTTCGGCACGGTCATCGACCTGGATCGCTATGCCTGGCTGGCGCGGCGGTACGAGGTCGGGGTCGTCATCGATGCGGCGGCCTCGCTGGGGACGCTGGACGAAGCGGGGCGGGGCTTCGGCACGGGGGCGCCCTTTGCGCTGGTCTATTCGATGCACGCGACCAAGACCTTTTCGGTCGGCGAGGGCGGGCTGGTCTATAGCGGCGATGCCGACCGGATCGACCAGCTGCGCGCAATGGTGAATTTCGGTTTCGAGAGCGGGCGCAACGCGACCTTGCCGGGCATCAACGCCAAGATGCCCGAGATACTGGGCCTGATGGCACGGAGCAAGCTGGCCGAACTCGATAGGATCTGCGACGCCCGCGCCGCGCTGGACCGCGAATATCGCGCGGCGCTGACCGGGCTGACCTGCCAGCATGGGACGGCCAGGCGGCAGGCGACTCAGTTCATGCCGGTGCTGCTTCCCCCCGAACTGGCCTCGCGCCGAACCGCCATCGCCGAAGCCCTGGCGGCGGACGGGGTCGGGACGGGGCAGTATTTCAGCCCGCATCTGGGGGAGCAGACGCTGTTCCGCGACACCGCGCTGGTCGAGGCGACGCCGGTGGCGGATGATGTTTCGGCGCGGATGCTCAGCCTGCCGATCACCGATGCGATGCAGCCCGGCGATGCGACGATCGTGGCCGGGCGGCTGATGCGCGCGATCGCGCATGTTGCTGCCGATGCCGGGTCGGGGGCAGGGCAGGCGCGCGGCGACGCCGTGCTGGGCTGCGTGATGATCGGCGGCGGACCGGCGGGCACCGCCGTGCTGACTGCCGCGAGCAAGAAGGGATTGCTGGAGCGGCTGGCCGGCGACGGCCTCGTGCTGGTCGAGCGGTCGCCCCATGTCGGGCCGGGCGCGCTGGGCGGCTATGCGATCCGTTCGGACACCACGGCGGAAACCTTCCTGTCGGCGGTGCGCGGCAACCCTTATCCCGAACTCGCCGCGCTGGAGACGCATCCGGCCGGGCAGATGATGGCGCGGCATTGCGGGGCGCTGGGCGCGCCGCTGGCCGAGACCGCGCCGTTGCTGGCGGCGACCGCGCAGCGGCTGCGCGGCATCGTGACGGCGCATGGTGGTGAAATCCGCACCGATACCGAGGCGCTGAGCGCCCAAGCCACGGCGGACGGGCTCTGGCGGACCACCATTGTCGGTCGCGAAGGGCAGCGCATCCTGACGTCGCGCCATCTGGTCGTGGCGACCGGCGGCTACCAGACCGACGCGCATGTCGCGGACAAGAGGGTTGCGGGCGCCAGCCTGGGTGAATTGGCGGGTGACCGGCTGATGCGCTCCGACCTGCTGTTGCGGCGGGGCGGCTTGGAGGCGGTGGCGGCACGGCTGGCCGACCGGCGCGCGCCGCGTGTGGTGATCGTCGGGGCCTCGACCAGCGCGCTGGCCTCCGCGGTGCAGCTGCTCAAATGCCATGACCTGCCCTGGGGGGCGGGCGCGATCACTTTGATGGTGCGCACCCCGCCCAAGCCCTTCTTCCCATCGGTCGAGGCGGCGGCGGCGGAAGGCTTCACCGACTTCACCGCCGACGATATCTGCCCGGTCAGCGGGTTTGTGCTGCGCCTTGCCGGGCTTCGGCTGGAGTCGCGCGAGCTGGTGATGCGGATGCTGGGCCTGGGCGGACGGACGCCCGACCCGCGCCTGCGCCTTCACCGGATCGCGGGCGAGGACGATGCCGAAGCGCGTCGGATCATCGGCGAGGCCGACCTGGTGGTCGGGGCGCTCGGCTATCGTCCGCGCGCGCTGCCGCTGTTCGACGTCAACGGACAGCCGATCGCGCTGGCGCACCGCGCGGGGCGGCCGATGGTCGACCGGCATTGCCGCGTCCTCGACGATCAGGATCGGCCGGTGCCCGGCGTCTTTGGCATCGGCCTTTCCGCCGGTTTCGTACCCTGGGGCGCGCTGGGTGGGGAGAAGAGTTTCCGGGGGCAGGCCAATGGCTTGTGGCTCTGGCAGAATGATGTCGGCCAGATGATCGTCGACCAGCTGCTCAGGCAGGATGCGGCGGCACGGAGCAGCGCGGCGGCATGAGCGATCCGGTCGCCGATCCTGTCGTCAGCGTCGTCATCCCCGCCTATAACGGCGCGGCGCTGATCGGCGAAACGCTGGCGAGCCTGGGCGAGCAGACGCTGACCGGCTGGGAGGCGTTGGTCGTCGACGACTGTTCGTCGGACGGCACCCGCGAACTGGTGCGGAACTGGCCCGATCCCCGCGTTCGCCTGATCGAAAATGCGGTCAATGGCGGCCCGGTGACAACGCGCAACCGGGGATTTGCCGAGGCGCGGGGGCGCTATCTGGCGGGGTTGGACCAGGACGATCTGTGCCGCCCGGAACGCCTGGCGCGGCAGGTCGCGTTTCTGGAGGCGCATTCCGATATCGTGCTGGTCGGCACCCAGACCGAGCAGCTGGTCGGGCGGCGCGTGCTGCCTATGGACTATGCGCCGCACACCACGCCCGAATTGATCGCCTGGCTGAGCTGGATCGAAAATCCGCTGGCATGGTCGACCGTGATGGTCCGCGCCGATGTCGCGCGGCGGCTCGACCCCTTCACCCGGCCCGAAATCCTCTATGCCGAGGATTTCGACCTGTATCACCGCATCGGCGCATTCGGGCGCATCGCGCGACTCGATGAGCCGCTGCTGATCTATCGCCAGCATGAAGGCGGCGCGTCGAAGCGGTTCACGACGATGATGCGCGCCAGCGCGACACGGGTGCTGGCCGAGGCGCATGCGCCGCTGCTTGGCGACGATGCGGACGAGGTCGCGCGGCTGCTGGTCCAGCATAATATGGGGGGTGTGCCGGTCCCGGATGGCGCAACCCTGCGCCGCCTGGGGCAGGCCATCGCGCAACTCCAGAGCGCGTTCGTCGAGCGGTTCGCGCCCGATGCGCAGAGCCTGACGCTGATCCGCTGGGAAACCGCGCGACGATGGCGGCAAATGGCGCGGGCGGCGCTGCGGGGCGGCCAGGTCACGCTGGGGGATGTGCTGGCGTCGCGGCCGCCGCATCTGGGGCTGGGCTATGCCAGTGTCGACGATCTGCTGCGATGGCGCGCGATCGGTATGGCGCGGCACCTATATCGGAAAGGGGGCGCCCATGACCGGGACTGATCCGATCAAGCCCGAGCCATGCGCCGTTTCCCGTGGCAATCCCCAGCCGCCGAAAGCGCCGGGGATTGCGCCGACCTGTCTTAGAAAAGGTGCTCGATCAGCTTGGACGCGCCCAGGGCGACGCCGCCGACGGCCAGCCAGCTCGATACCGCACCGATGGTCAGGATCATCAGGCGATCGATCGGCGAAATCATGTGCTCTTCCATGGTGGTGCAGTCCTCTCCCGCCAATCGTGGTCGTCGGCGTGCCTCATTTATGAAACAGAACTGGTTAACAGACAAACCCGTTTTTCGAATGACGCTGATCGATCGGACCGTTTCTGAAAGAGCTGTCGGCCATTCAATGGCTTGGCCATGACGAAAAGCTCGTTCAGCCCCGGTCTGAAAGCCTGATTCGCTTGCCCTTGAAGAGCATTCGCCACAAAGGCCGGGCATGACGAGGCCATTCCCATGATCGATCAGACCCGTTTTTCGGGCAGCGATTCGTCGCGCGACGAATCGCGTGATTCGCCGCTTGCCGCCCCACCGCGCCTGTCGGCCATGCCGATGGCATTGCGCGGGGTGGCGGCGGGGGCGGTGGCGCTCGCGCTGTTGCTGCTGTTCGGACTGGCGGTCGATCACTGGCCCTTCGATTGGGATCGGGCGATCCTGACCGGGTTGCGGACCCATGCGTCGTCGCCGGGGCTGCGCGCGGCGGCGGTGGATTTCACCGCGCTGGGCAGCGTGCCGGTGCTGGTCCTGATGGTGGTGGGCGCGGCGGTCCTGCTGCTGGCGCGCGGCTGGTGGCTGCTGGCGCTGATGACGGCGCTTTCGGGGATCAGCGGCGGTGCGGTCGTGACCTGGGTGAAGCTGATGGTCGCGCGCCCACGGCCCGACCTGGTGCCGCACTGGGTCGATGTCCACAATGCCAGTTTCCCCAGCGGCCATGCGGCGGGCAGCGCGATGGTCTATCTGACGCTGGCGGCCCTCGCGACGCAGCTGACCGATCATCGCCGGGTGCGCCATGCCATTGTGGGGATCGCGGTGCTGCTGGTCGGGGCGATCGGGGTCAGCCGTGTCTATCTGGGCGTGCACTGGCCGTCCGACGTGGCGGCTGGCTGGAGCTTCGGCACGATCTGGGCACTGGGCTGGTGGTGGGCGACGGCGGCGGCCCGCCGGTCATGGGTGGCCGAGCGCCAGTAACGCCTGCGCCGCCTTCAGGTGCGGTGCGTCGAGCATCTTGCCGTTCAGCTGGAGCACACCGGCCCCCGGATTCGCCGCAAACAGATCGACGATCGCCTGCGCGCGCGCCAGCTCCTCGGGAGAGGGGGTGAAGGCGGCGTTGATGACCGCCACCTGGCTCGGATGGATGGCCATCATGCCGGTAAAGCCGTCGCGCCGCCCGCGCGCGGCATAGGCGGCCAGCCCTTCTAGATCGGCGAAATCGGGATAGACCGTCTCGATCGCCGCCACGCTCGCCGCATGGGCCCCGAACAGGGTCAGCGACCGGGCGAGCTGATAGGGCGCGGTATAGCCGCCATCCGCCTCGCGCGAGGTGACGGCACCGATCGCGGCGGGCAGATCCTCCGCGCCCCAGGTCAGCCCGGCGAGCGGCAGCGGCGATCCAGCATATTCGTGCAGCCGGAACAGCGCCAACGGCGTCTCGGTCGCGATCGGCAGGATCGGGATATGCGCCACCCCGCGTGCCGCCAGCGCATGCAGGCTGACCAGCCCCTCGGCCTTGGGCAGGACGATGCCATCGGGCCGGGCAGGCAGGATCGCGGCCAGATCGTCCGCCGCCAGCGGGCCATCGACCGGGTTGATGCGCACGAACAGCTGCACGCCGGGCTGACGCGGCTGGTCCAGGAACCGAGCCACTTCTTCGCGTGCGCGCGGCTTGGCATCGGGGGCGACCGCATCCTCCAGGTCCAGGATCAGCGCATCCGCGCCCATCCCCAGCGCCTTGGCCATCCGCTCGGGCCGGTCGCCCGGCACGAAGAGGAGCGAGCGCAACCGCACCGGATCAGCGGCCCATTTCGGCCAGCTTGCGCTCCCAGGCCAGCGCGTCGCGAACGATGCCTTCCAGATCGTCCCGCTCGGGCCGCCAGGACAGGGTGGCCAGGATCGCGCCATTGTCGGCGACCAGCTCGGCCGGGTCGCCCGCGCGGCGGCCTTCCATGCGGCGCTCGATCGTCAGGTTGGTCACGCGGTCGACCGCATCGAGCACCTCCAGCACCGAGAAGCCACGGCCATAGCCGCAGTTCAGCGTGTGGCTCTCGCCCGGCTGCTCGACCAGCAGTTCCAGCGCGGCGACATGCGCGGCGGCGAGATCGGAGACGTGGATATAGTCGCGCACGCCGGTGCCGTCGCGGGTGGCGAAGTCGGTGCCATAGACGCCGACGGCGTCGCGCTTGCCGATCGCCGCCTCGACCGCGATCTTGATCAGGTGCGTCGCGCCGACCGTCGACTGGCCCGAACGGCCCTGCGGATCGGCGCCCGCGACATTGAAGTAACGCAGCGCGCAGTAATTGATCGGATGCGCGGCGGCGACGTCCTTCAGCATGATCTCGGTCATCAGCTTGGACATGCCGTACGGGTTGATCGGCGCCTTGGGATCGCTTTCCTTGATCGGCACCCGCTCGGGCGTGCCATAGGTGGCGGCGGTCGACGAGAAGATGAAGTGGGCGACGCCCTCTGCCACCGCGCTTTCCATCAGCGAGCGGCTGGCGGCGGTGTTGTTGCGATAATATTTGAGCGGGTCAGTGACCGACTCGGGTACGATGATCGAGCCCGCAAAGTGCATGATCGCGCGGACCCGGTGCTCACGGATCGCGGCACGCACCGCGTCGTCGTCGGCGACATTGGCCACGACCAGCGATGCGCGCGGATCGACCGCCCAGTCGAAGCCGGTGACGAGATTGTCGAGCACGACGACCTCATAGCCTGCATCCAGCAGCGCCAGCACGGCATGGCTGCCGATATAACCGGCGCCGCCCGTCACCATCACCTTACCGTCGATCGTCGCCATTACTTTTGCCCCAAGTCGCTGGATTGCCGTGGCCTAGCCGCTTCCTATCTAAGCATACAAGACGACAAGGAGATTCCGAGTGACCGAATATGTAACGCTGGCCGGGGGCTGTTTCTGGTGCACCGAGGCGGTGTTCAAGGACGTGATCGGGGTCGAATCGGTCGAAAGCGGCTATATCGGGGGCACCGTGCCCAACCCGACCTACAAGCAGGTGTGCGGCGGCGACACCGGCCATGCCGAGGCGATCCGCATCGGCTTCGATCCGGAGCAGCTGGCGCTGGGCGATCTGCTCGACATTTATTTCGCGACCCATGACCCGACGCAGCTCAATCGCCAGGGCAATGACGTCGGCACGCAATATCGCTCGGCGATGTTCCCGGCGGACGAGACGCAGGAGGCCGCGATGAAGGCCGCCGTCGAGAGGGCCCAAGCCGGGCTGGACAAGCCGGTCGTGACCACGATCGAGCCGATGGCGCAGTGGTATCCGGCGGAGGATTACCATCAGGATTATTGGGAAACGTCGGGCCGGTCGAACCCCTATTGCATGGCGGTGATCCCGCCCAAGCTGCAGAAGCTGCGCAAGAGCTTCGCCGCGCGGTCTAAGGCGGTGACGGCGTAAGGGATCCTGGCGGGGGGCCGGGGTGTGCGCTTCGGCTTCCTTCAGCGTGAACGGAGGCCTTGAGTTAATCCCAACATCCGTTCAGCCTGAGCGTAGTCGAAGGCCATGCACGGACCTTCGCCCAAAAACGCCCTTGCGGCATCCCTTGGCCTTCGACTTCGCTCAGTCTGAACGGGGGGGGGGCGATCCCCCAAGTCCGCTCGCACCGAGCGAAGTCGAAGTGCACACCGCGAACTCGGCCCAGACCCTAGCGCGTCGCCGCGCGCCGCAGCCGGTCGTTGATCGCCTCGCCGATGCCGTCCGCCGGGATCGGCGCCACGGCCAACTTCGCGCGATCGCTGGCATCGGCGCGGTGGAGTGCATCGAACAGACGCGCTGCCGCCTCGATCGGATCGCCGCGTTCCGACAGGCTGTCCTGCCCGCTTACACCTCCGAAACCGATCAGCCACTCGTCCGCCGCCGCGTGCGTGACGTTCAGGCGCAGAGGCTTGCGCGGCGCATAATGGCTGGCAAGCTGGCCCGGCGCGGTGACGATGGCGGGGGCTTCCGGGCCTTGCTCCACATCGCCCAGCACCGCCGCCAGCATCGCCGCCGTGACCGGGCCAGGACGCAGGATGGTGCGGCCCGAGACGATGGTCGATTCCAGCCCCGCCTCGGTCGCACCGTCATCGAGGACCGGCACCTCCGGCCCCAGGCTGGCACGGACATGGGCGGCGCGGGTCGGGCTGATCCCGCCGCTGGCATTGGCGGAGGGGGCGGCGAGCGGGCGGCCGGTCTCGGCCAGCAGGGCCTGCATCGCGCGGTGGCGCGGCACGCGGATCGCGACCGTATCCAGCCCCGCCGTGACCAGCGAGGCGATCCCCGTCCCCGCTTTCAGCGGCTGCACCAGCGTCAGCGGTCCCGGCCAGAAGGCGCGGGCCAGCGCCAGCGCGTCGTCGTCGAAGTCCGCCAGCGCCAGCGCCGCCGCCAGATCGGGGACATGGACGATCAATGGGTTGAACGAGGGCCGCCCCTTCGCCGCATAGATCCGCGCCACCGCCTCGGCCGCCGTCGCGTCGGCGGCGAGGCCATACACCGTCTCGGTCGGCACGGCGACGATGCCGCCATCCAGGATCACTGCCGAGGCGGCGCGGATCGCATCGGGGCCGAAGGGCAGGGTCGGGTCTTCGAGGGGAAAGGTCATGATCGCCCCGGCCTATATCCCCTCGCGTGCGGTGACAGAAGGGGCCGGGCCCCTTAAAGGACGCACGCATGTTCGATCTCGATTCCTATCTCGCCCGTATCGCTCTGCCCTCGCGCGTGACCGTCGATGCCGAAGGGCTGGGGCGGCTGCAATGGGCGCATCGCCAGGCGATTCCGTTCGAGAATATTGATGTCCGGCTGGGCCGTGCCATCGCGATCGACAGCGCCGGGGTCTTTGCCAAGCTGGTGACGGCCAAGCGCGGCGGCTATTGCTTCGAGCAGAACCGCCTGTTCCTCGACGCGCTGGCGGCGCATGGCTTCCATGCGCGGCCGCTGCTCGCGCGGGTCTGGCTGGCGGCGACCGACGTGCCGCCGACGACCCACACGCTTAGCCTCGTCCATATCGATGGACAGGACTGGATCGCCGATGCGGGCTTCGGGGGCAGCTATCTGCCGTCCATGCCGTTGGTCGAAGGGGCCGAGGCGACCGCGCCCGACGGCGCGCTGTTCCGGCTGGACCGCGATCCGCAGCATGGCTGGATGGTGCTTCGCAACGGTCATCCCGGCCTGACCGATGGCCGCGCGACGGGCGAGGGGTGGCAGCCCCAGTACAGCTTCACCACCGACCATGTGTGGGACGCCGACCTGGCGCTGGCCAATCACTGGACCTCGACCGCGCCGGAGAGCCGTTTCCGTCAGGCGACGATCGTCAGCATCGTTCTGCCGCGCGGCTTCGCGGCCCTGACCGACCGGCATTATCGCCGCCGCGTGGGGGAGGATGAAACCGCCGCGACGATCACCGATCCGCGGGTCTATCGGATGCGGTTGAGCCTGATGTTCGGCATCGACCTGAGCAGCCAAGACGCGGGTACGCTGTTTAGCGAATAACTGATTCGTTCTTGTGCCGTCATGATCCGGCATCCGGATCGGGTTAGACAGATTATTGCTTGATCCATGTTAGCCGGCGGCTGGCGGGTGGTGCCCATGTACCGCCCGCTCAGGTGACGGCCAGATGACGGCTGCCCTCGTGATTCCGACGATATGCAAGGTGTTGCACGTGGCAAACGGGCCATGGTGCAGCCATTCCCCATTTCCGTCATATGTCTTGTATATTTAAGTCGGATTTTACCATTGCGCGATACACCCCCGAATGAACTTGGGGGACATAAGAGATGATTGGGTGCGATGAGCCCCGGCTGGGACTGAGGGGGTTCAGCCGAGCGATTCCACTCGCAGGCCGTGATGTACACGGCCCAGTCGGCGTTGATGCGTATTTCGTGAAATATTGATGGGGCCGCAGGGCGATCCTGCGTGTCCGAACCTTTGACCTGAAGGAAAGATCATGTCGATCACCATGGTGATGGCAAGCGAGGATGTGTGCCTGCCGACCATCGGCGCTTTGGCCGAAGATTTGAAGAACGCGATCGCCCCTGACGCGACCGTCCGACTGGACCTGTCCGGCGCCGCCTCACCGGACCTTAGCGTCATCCAACTCGTCCAGGCGGCGCGTGTCCATGCGGCGGCGGCGGGGTGCGATTTCGCGCTGTCGGCGCCCGCCGACGCGACGCTTCACGCCCTGCTGACCCGCGCGGCCTTCCTGCCCGCCTCGGTCGACGACACCCAATTCTGGCTTCACGGAGATACCGCCCAATGACCGCTTCCATCCTGACCGTCGACGACAGCGCGAGCCTGCGTATGGCGATCCGCATCGCCCTGACCGGCGCGGGCTATACGGTGACGGAAGCCGCCGATGGCGCCGAGGGCCTGGCCAAGGCGACCGGGACCCGGTTCGACCTGATCGTCACCGACCTGAACATGCCCAATATGGACGGTCTGGAGATGATCCGTGCGCTGCGCCAGCAGCCCGCCCAGGCGGGCGTGCCGATCATCTTCCTGACCACCGAGTCCGATGACTCGATGAAGGCGCAGGCCAAGGCAGCGGGCGCGACCGGCTGGCTGGTGAAGCCCTTCCAGCCCGAACAGCTGATCCGCGTCGCCCAGAAGGTCCTCGCGCGATGAGCGGCGAAGATCCGACAGCCGCCTTTCGGATCGAGGCGGGCGAGCTTCTGGAACAGGTCGAACAGGGCCTGCTCGACCTGGGGCACCGGCTGGACGACATGAACCTCGTCAACGCCGTGTTCCGTGGCCTTCACACGCTGAAGGGCTCGGGCGCGATGTTCGGCTTCGATGCGCTGGCCGCCTTTACCCATCACTGCGAGAGCGCGTTCGACCGCGTGCGCAAGGGCGATGTCCGTGCGACGCCGGACCTGGTGTCGGTGATCCTGTCGGCGGCGGACCATATGCGCGCGATGGTCGATGGCGATGCGCCCGCCGCCCATGGTCAGGCGATCCTGGACCGGCTGGCGACGGCAGTCGACGCGGCCGCCGGTATCTCGGCCCCCGTGGCCGCGCCTGCCCCGCGCAAGCAGGGCTGGACCCTGTCCTTTCGCCTGCCGCCCGACGCGATGGCCAATGGCACCAGCCCGCTGGCGCTGCTCGACGAACTGCGCGAGCTGGGTGAGGCGACCATCGTCGCGACCTTCGACAAGCTGCCGGCGCTGGACGATCTCAACCCCGGTCATTGCTTTATCGGCTGGGACTGCACGCTGATCGGCGACATTTCGCGCGAGGCGATCGAGGACGTGTTCCTGTTCGTCATGGACGATATGGACATCACCATCGCCCCGCTGGCGGTCGAAGAGGCCGGGGAAGCGGACGTGGCGGCGGCCCCCGAACAGGCGCCGGTCGTCGTCGATGCGCCGGTGGCGGCCAACGACATCACGCCGCGCGCCGCCTCGGCAAACCGGGCCCAGGGCGAGCATGTCCGCGTGCCCGCCGAGCGTCTCGACGAGCTGATGGACCGGGTCGGCGAACTCGTGATCGCACAGAGCCGTCTGTCGCAGCTGGCCGGGCATGGCCACGACCTCAGCCTGCGGTCGGTCTCCGAAGAGATCGAGCGTCTGGCGGGCGAGATGCGCGACACGATGATGATCCTGCGCATGGTGCCGGTGTCGACGCTGTTCGGCCGTTTCCGCCGCCTGATCCACGATCTGGCCAACGAAACCGGCAAGGCGATCGAGCTGGTGACCGAAGGCGAGACGACCGAGGTCGACAAGACCGTCATCGAGCGTCTGTTCGACCCGCTGGTCCATATCATCCGCAACAGCTGCGACCATGGCCTGGAAAAGGCCGAGGACCGTATCGCGGCGGGCAAGTCGGCCAACGGCGTCATCCGCCTGAGCGCGCATCAGGCGGGCGGCGAAGTCCTGATCACCATCACCGATGACGGTCGCGGCATCGATGTCGAACGGGTCCGCGCCAAGGCGGAGGCCAACGGCCTGATCCAGCCGGGCCAGGTGGTCAGCGAGGACGAACTGCTGGGCCTGATCTTCCACCCCGGCTTCTCGACGGCGGCGCAGGTCACGAACCTGTCGGGCCGGGGCGTCGGCATGGATGTGGTCAAGCGCACGATCGAAAGCCTGCGCGGCTCGATCGACGTGAAGAGCGTGTCGGGCAAGGGCTCGACCATCACGCTGCGCATCCCGCTCACGCTGGCGATCATCGAGGGGCTGCTCGTCCGCGTGGGCGAGGGACGCTATGTCATCCCGCTCGCCGCGGTCGAGGAATGCCTGGAGCTGTCGCTGGAGGAGGATCTGCGCTCGCGCGGGCGCAGCATCATCACGCTGCGCGAACGCCTGGTGCCCTTCCTGCGGTTGCGCGACCTGTTCGAGACCGGGACCAAGCCCGACACCTATCAGAAGATCGTGGTGGTCGGCACGGGGGCGGAGCGCGTCGGACTGGTCGTCGACCAGATCGTCGGCAACCACCAGACGGTCATCAAGGCCATGTCGCCCTTACACCGCAACGTCGCGGCCTTTGCGGGCGCGACCATCCTGGGCGACGGTTCGGTCGCCCTGATCCTCGACATCGCCCAGCTCATCGCGATGAGCCAGCCCAGGGAGGAGCGGCGTCTGGCCGCTGGATAAGCCCATGCCCTATCACAAAGTACCCAATTGGACGCCCGAGAACGGCCTGGAGGTCCTGACCTTCGGCCTGGGCGGCGAGACCTTCGCGCTGGAGGCGGGCATCGTCCGCGAAATCCTGGACATGATGCCGGTGACGATGGTGCCGGGCGCCGATCCGCTCGCCGCCTCGGTGATCAACTTTCGCGGCCGCATCGTGCCGCTGGCCGATCTGCGCGGCTCGTTCGGGATGGAGGCGCATGCCAACACCGCCGACAGCCGGATCATCGTGATCGAGCTGGACGTGAATGGCGACCCCTTTCTGATCGGCCTGACCGCCGATCGGGTGAACGAGGTCACGGTGCTGCACGCGGGGGATGCCGAGGAGGCGCCGGTCATCGGCATGCGCTGGCCACGCGACCATGTCCGCTGCCTGGTGCGGCGCGAGGGCGACCTCGTGGTGTTGCCGGACCTGACGGCGCTGTTCGCCCGCCTGACCAGCGACGCCGAGACCACCATCCACTGACCCCTAACACAGAGAGCGTCGGACGCCTTTCAGGCCATGAGCATGCGATAGCATTTCGTATCGACGCCTCTGCAAACGGATCGGACCGCACTGCACCGGGTCGGGTTGTCCATCATGGCCATCCCGGTGCAGCCCCCCGGCGGGGAAATTCCCGCCCCGGGAGCGACCGTGTCGCATTTCGCGGGACCGCCCCGGCACGATGCCGAATGGCGAGATCGCCGCCGACGCCCGCGTATTGGGCAGTATTCCTGACATTCCCGCCGGACCCTTGTCCGGCCTGTACGACCATTCATCGGGCGTCCGACAGCGTGTCGGCGTTTCACACCACCATCGATATTTTCGGGGAGGATCCTGATCATGCGAGCCACGATAAAAATGAAGCTGGGCGCGACATTCGCGCTGATCGTCTGCCTTCTGCTGGCGGTCGTCGGCGTCGGCGTGATGAAGATGAGCGCGCTGAACACCGCGATCACCGACGTCATCGCCGGTCCGTCGAAGCGACTGGAAATCGCACTCAGCGTCAACGAGCGGATGAACCGGGTGCTGCGGTTCGAAAAGAACATGGCACTGACGGATGATAATGCGCTGACCCGGAAGTTCGATGCCGAGGTCCTGAAGTCGCGCAACGAAACGCGCGAGCTGATCGCCGCCGGTCTGGCCATCTCCACGACGGAGGGCAAGCCGCGTTGGATGCAGGTCCAGTCGCTATTCGACCAGTATGTGCCGATCAACGATCAGATCCGCACCTTGGCGCTGGCCAACGGCAATGCCGAAGCCGGACGGATTTCGGTCACCAAGTCGCGTGAAGTCGCGGGCCAGATCAGCGGCCAGATCGACCAGATCGTCGGCCTTGCCAAGGACGCGATGAAGCAGGCCGATGCCGATACCAGCGCCCAATATGCCAATGCCCGCAATGTCCTGTTCGCCACGGCGGCACTGGCGCTGCTGGTCGCGGTCGGCGGTGCGCTGTGGATTTCGCGTCTCGTGTCGCAGGGGCTGAACAAGGTTTCGGCGGCGATCGACGCGGTGGCGATCGGCGATCTGTCGCAGGACGTGGCCGTCACCTCGAATGACGAGATCAAGGACCTGGTCGACACGGTCAACCGCATGACCGCCAACCTGCGCGAGAGTGCGCAGCTGGCCGACACGATCGCGGGCGGCGACCTGACCGTCCAGCATCAGCCGCTGTCGGACAAGGACGTGCTGGGCCATGCCCTGGTGTCGAGGGTCGAGCGTCTGCGCGGTGTCGTGGGCGATGCGACCCAGGCGGCGCAGAATGTCGCGGCGGGCAGCCAGCAGCTGTCGTCCTCGTCGGAACAGGTGAGCCAGGGCGCGACCGAACAGGCCGCCGCTGCCGAGGAAGCCTCTGCCTCGATGGAGCAGATGGCCGCCAACATCAAACAGAATGCCGACAATGCGACGCAGACCGAGAAGATCGCGCGCCAGTCCTCGCAGGATGCCGAGGTGAGTGGTCAGGCCGTGCAGAAGGCCGTGGTCGCCATGCGCACCATCGCGGAGAAGATCGGCATCGTCCAAGAAATCGCGCGCCAGACCGACCTGCTGGCGCTGAATGCGGCGGTCGAGGCGGCCCGTGCGGGCGAACATGGGCGCGGCTTTGCGGTGGTGGCCGCCGAGG